>JACQVB010000203.1 GCA_016209985.1 Gemmatimonadota bacterium
GCGCCCACGGGCCGGACGCGATGCTGCCGCACGACTTCGCGTACGATCTGCTCCAATCCATCGGACCCTACGGTATCGTGTTCACCAACGGCGACAACGACACATTCCCGCTGTGGTATCTGCAGGAAACGGAAGGGATCCGGCAGGATGTTTCCGTCGTGAATCTCTCGCTTGCCAACACCGACTGGTTCATTCGCCAAATGCGGGACAATCCGGTTCGCGCCTTCGTTCCGGAGCAGGCGCCCTGGCTGGCGCACCTGGCGCCGCGGGCACCCCCCCCGCCGCTGCTTTCATTTACTGACCGGGAGATCGCCAGCCTCGGCGCGCAGTTGCTCGACCAGGACTACACGTTTCGGCTGGGGCGAATGGAGCACACCTATAAGAAAGGAATGCCATTCTACCCGAAGGATGTGGTGGTGCTGCGCCTGATCCAGGAGAACTATCGCTGGCGCCCGATCTATTTCTCGACTACGGCGGGCAGCGACAGCTGGATGGGGCTCGATGATTACCTGACCCAGGAAGCAATGGTGTTTCGCCTTCACCCGGTGACCGCGCTGGACCGCGCGGGCCTGGAGGACGGTTTTCTGGGAACTCCGCTCGATGTTCCGCGAACGGACACCCTCGCCTGGTCCATCTACCGGTATGCCGACCTCTTCCGGGCCGACTCGCTCCGGCTGGAACCCGCGGGCGCGGGTATCGCGAGCAACCTGAGCGTGCCGTTTCTTTCGCTGGGGCAGGCGTACTCGATGCGCGGCGACCGCGAGCGCAGCCTGCGGAATTTCCGGGCGGCCTATCACCTGTCGCCGAGTCCTGAGCTTAAGGCGATGATCGATTCGTTGGCCCGATGATGAGCGCCGGACGCACCCATCGCCGGGGTCGCCCGCCCATCCCCGCCAGTCAGTCCACCGGCAGCCAATAGCTGAGCTTGACGGCCAGGAAATTGTCCCCTGTCGCGGTAAAAGCGTCCCACCAGTCCCGCGGCGTGACCGGGTCTCCCAGCGCGAGCGAGCTGCCCCGGTTTTGCTGCCACACCAGGTAGAGCGTGCTGCCGCGGCGCCATTCCCATCGCAGCACCAGATTGGACCGGAACGAGCGGACCGTGAAGTCGGGATTCGCCAGCGTGAACGTATCGAGGCCGTCCGTGACGGTCCGGGAGCCGTCGGCGTTTCTGACGATGCTGCTGCCCCCCTCGCCGTACAATCGGAGGTCGCGGCTGCGAGCGGCGCCCAGTTCTCCGAACCTGCTGTACCGGCCGGTAGACACGAATGGCTGGGCATAGAGCTCGAGCGTCAGGTCCGGGCTCATGACATAGCTGGCCCGGATGTCGGCCGACAAGGTGCTGCGCTCGACGGCGCCGAAGATGTAGCGGCGGCCGTAGGTTTCGGGGCGCCCAGCGCTGCGGGAGGTGAGGTACTGGCGCGGCTCCAGCGACCTCGCATACCCGGGGTCCACCGAGAATGACACGCTCCCCAACGGCCGGGCGGAAAACTCCATCGACACCTCGTAGTTCCAGCCGCCCAGCTCGTCGCGGCCGTATTGTCCTTCAAGCTCCCCGACCGTCGTGAGCCTGGAGTTGCTGCCGACCCGGCCATCCAAGCGCCAGTTGGCCGGAGTGCCCATGAGCGGCCCGCCCCGAGTCACGCGGTCCGACAGCGCACGCGCATTGAGGTCCAGGTCCAGACTGAAGCTGACGTAGTTCCGTAGCGTAGCACTGAGGTCTAGCGAACCGCCGGTGACTTGCTTTACCCAACCGGTATTCCAGTTGTTTCGAACCGTGCCCGAGATGCTGTAGTTGTAGAAGGTTGGTCCGGGCCGGTTTTCGCGGTAGCGCAGGTTGACGTTGGTATCGAAGTTGTCGGCCGTCTGCAGCCGGCCGAGATCGTTGCGTTCATGTCCCGGGGTCTCCACCTCCGCAAACAGGCTCCAGAACCAGTGGCGGCCCCCTGACTTTTCGAATCGGGCTCCGTACACGTAGCCCGGCAGCGCCGTGCGGGTGCTGTCGAACCGGACGTGGGTGGCGTCGGGTCGCTGGAAGTAGCGCGCGCTGGAGCGTTGCAGCCGGGTGATCGCGGCGGCGTCGCCCCGGACCAGCGTCCAGCCGGTGTAGGCACTCAACTGGTACCTGCCCCCGCTGAATCGGAGGTTCCAATCGGTCGCCGCCGCGTAGGCATCGCGGGTAGCGAGGGCCGCGAGGGGGTCGCCCGGAGCCAGACCGCGGTTCACCCCGGTGAGCATCAGGCCACCGGTGGACTGGTTGGGCCCGAACTGCTTCCTGACCCGGAACACGCCGTAACCGGTGCGCGGCTCGACCGGGACACTCCCGAAGCTCCCCGCGCCTGGGGTGTAGGTTCTGGCCGACTCGGCATCGGTCACTGCGGCCAGCGCGCCGATCGCCAGGCCGGAGCGCAGACGCCCGGTCAATTTTGCGGCGCCCAGGATCGTGGAATTGAGCGGCCGGTCCACGAAGCGCGCGCTCGCGCCGCCGCGCGGCGGCGCGCCGATCCGCCGGGAGTAGAAGTAGTCCTTTCCCCCGCCGTCCAGCAGATCGTGGCCCTCGACGAAGAACGGCCGGCGTTCAGAGAAAATGGTCTCGAACGCGGTCAGGTTCACCTGCGCCGGATCGGCTTCAACCTGCCCGAAGTCGGGATTCACTGTCGCTTCCACAGTCAGGTTGGGACCCAAGCCCATCTTCAAGTCCCCACCCATCCGGGCTGAGAGATTGCGCCCGTCATCGAACGGATTGGCCGGGTCCCGGTTCCCGGTCGCGGTCGCGTTCCCCGCGGCGTAGGGTAGCAACTCCAGGCGCCGTGACGGCCTGATGCCCTCGATGCCGACCAGGTTGCCGAAGCGTGACGACCAGCCGGTGGACGTGCGGGGAACCATGACCCAGAAAAGGTCTTCGTTCCGGGCCGGGACGTAGCGGCTGATGTTGAGCCCCCAGACCTGCACGTCGCGATGGTTGAAGCGCAGCTGAGAAAACGGGATCCGCAGCTCGGCCACCCAGCCGGTGGAATCCACGCTGGCCTTGGCGTCCCACACCGGCTCGTACCCGAAATCCCGCGAGCCTTCCACGTCGGTGGGCTGGAAGAAGTCGATCCGCACTCCGGCCGCGGTCACGCCGAAGGCGTAGGCGGTGCGTCGGTCGAGGTAGCTGTCGAGCGCGAATACGACTACCTCGGAGGAGCCCCATTGATCGCGCCGGGTCAGCAGGGCGCGCACGTCGCCAGGGCGGGCGCCGAGCATGCGGGCCCCGATGTAGAGCGCGTGGTCGTCGTACAGAAACGCGGCTTCGGTGCGGCCCAGCGGGGCCGCCCCCTCGACCGGCTGTTTGGCGGTGAAGTCCGCCGTGAACTCGGCCACGGCCCAGGCCGCGTCATCCAGGCGGCCGTCCAGACGGGGGGCGGGCAGAGCGTTGATCCGGACGGCGCGGAGCTGTTTCCGGGTTGCCTCGGCGCCACCGTCGGCCAGCTGGCCCCACAGGCTCGACGGGAGCGGTAGCGCCAGACAGCCCACGGCCACTACCAGAGGCAAGCGAGGTAACATGACGGGATGGGTCGGCGTGAAAGAAGGTCGATCTCCAACGGGACCAATCTACCACGTGGGACCCCAATCGAGAGCCCGCGCCGCTTGTAGCTCGTCCGCCCGCTCGATACGTTCCTGCTCTTATGGCCTTCGAGCACCTGGCCGACCATCTCGCTCGTGTGCGTGAAGAGATCGCCCGAGTGCAGGCGGCCGAGGGGGTTCGCCAGCAGGTCTCGATTGTCGCCGTAACCAAGGGGCATCCGGTCGAAGCGGTACGGGCGGCCCACCGGGCAGGGCTGGACGACATCGGCGAGAATCGGGTGCAGGAAGCGGTGGAAAAGCAGCGGGCGGCGCTCGACCTGCCCGTGAGGTGGCAGCTGATCGGCCATCTCCAGACCAACAAGGCCAAATTGGTGGCCGGTGCGTTCGTGCTGGTCCATTCGGTGGATTCCTGGCGTGTGGCGGAGGCGCTGGCCGCCGCGGCCGCGAAGCATGGAAGCGGGCCGCAGCCGGTGCTGGTGCAGGTCAATGCGGCGCATGAGGCCCAGAAGAGCGGTTGCCCGCCCGAGGGGGCGCTGGAGCTTGCGCACCAGATCGCCGGCGAGCCCCGTCTCCGACTGGGCGGGCTCATGACCATGGCGCCCCTTACGGACGACGAGCGGATTCAGCGGCAGGTGTTTGGCGATCTCCGGCGCCTGGGCGAGCGAATCGCGCGAGCGGGCATCGCCCTGCCGCAGCTCTCCATGGGGATGTCGGGAGACTACCGGGCGGCGGTGGCCGAGGGAGCCACCCTGCTCCGGCTGGGGACGATCCTGTTTGGAGAACGGCAGTGACCGACGGCGGCTTTTACCTCACCCCGGTGGATGTGCGGGCACAGGAGTTTCGCAAGTCGCTCCGGGGCTACGATCCGGGCGACGTGGACGAGTTTCGTAACCGGATCGCCGACGAGCTGGAGCGTCTCCTCAAGGAGC
>JACQVB010000200.1 GCA_016209985.1 Gemmatimonadota bacterium
GGTTCAAATCCTCTCGCCCCGATACGAGGTGTCAGGTTTCCAGGTTTCAGGTGCCGGGCGATGCCCATTCCGGGCTCCCTACCACCTGGCACCTGACACCTGACACCTGTAGTTCGCGCCGGTAGCTCAGTTGGATAGAGCGTTGGCCTCCGGAGCCAAAGGTCGTGGGTTCGAATCCCGCTCGGCGCATTTTCCCCCTATCCCCCGCTTCCCACCCACGGCACCAGGGCGTGCGCATGTCGTTGTGCCGTCATGCCGTCGTCCCGCCTATGCCGCCGTGCCTTTCTTTGGCACGTCAATCAGCCGGTACGTATGGCCGCTGGCCTGCAACAGCCGCTCTACGCCGTCCCGAGGAATCACCAGCGTGGCCGTGTTCACCAGCGGATGGCAGCGGATCGGTTGTCCGTCCCACAAGTCACGGTCGATGAAGACTTCGACCTGGCGTGAAGGATCGTTGACGACCGCCAGCAAGGTGACAGCGCCAGGCTCCAGGCCGAGGTATTTCTTGAGCCGCTCGCTCGAGCCGAAGGAAAGCTTGGACGAGCCGAGCGTGGTGGCGAGGCGGCGGAGATCGACCTGCTTGTCATGCGCGACCGTGACCAGAAAATGCCGCCGCCCCTTGTCGTCGCGCAGGAACAGGTTCTTGGTCCTGTGGCCCGGGCCGGGGGGGACGAGACGGTCGGCCTCTTCCACCGTGTAGACCGGCGGATGGTCGAGCCGTTCGTATGGAATGCGGTTCGCGTCCAGCACGGCATAGATATCGGCCATTCAAGAAGCCCTCATGAGTGCCCAAACGAATGACCCCGGAGTGCTCGGCTCCGGGGTCATTCTATAGCCAGGTCACCAGGAAGACTATTGTCTCGCCGTCCGCACCGTGGCGCGCGCCGCGCGCCGCGCCTCACGCTCCTGCCGCCGCTCTGCGTCTTTGGCCTCGTGGGCAGCCCGAGCAGTGCTGGAGCGCTGGATGCGGGCGGCGCGCTCGGGCGACACGGTCGGTATTGCCGGCGCGCGCATCGCTGGACGCACCTTGGACGCCTTGGCCGGCCGCGGGCGGGCGGACCGCTCAGGCGCTTGCGGCGCCGTGACCGTGCTCGGCACCGCCGGAGCGAGTGCTACTGCGGGTGCGAGCGGGGGTAGGCCGGAGGGGGCGGCCGCGAGAGCGGTGTCTGTGCCTATCCTTCCGGACGTGTTGTCCGCGCCCGGTCCGGAATTGGCGCCGGTGGCAAGACCCCACCAGTTGCGCGACGCCGCGACGGTGTCGTACGACGCGATGATTCCGTATGACGCATTCCCCACGAAAGCATTTTCGTGGACCTGATGGACGAACAACCCGGTGCTGTAAGGTAGGTACAGACCGTACGAGTTGTTCTGCACGTTATTGCCGGTGAGGAAGAGATGCGCGGAGCCGAGCTGGTAGACCCCTGCCGAAGTCGATCCGGATACCGCATTCGAGTCCACCCGCACGGTGACCGTGTCGGGCTGGTCAATGGTGATGCCGTAATAGGCGTTGCGAACCGTGTTGTGGCTCAGCACGCTGCCACTCTTGACCAGTGCGGCATAGATGCCGTAGTAGCAGCCGGTGACCATGTTGTTCTGGACGACGTACCTGCCATAGCCGTAATCGATCGCTCGCCCGGTGCCGGCATTGTTATTACAGGTGACGGTATTGCCTGCGAGCACGGTGGGGCCGCGACCGCTGATGCCACCTGGAGGATTGATGCTAAGCCCACGGTTCTGGATGCGCGTAAGCACCGCGTTGGAGACGAAGACGCTATCGGCGTCATACGACTCGAACCCGTTATATGCGCTGTCGATGACGACGTTCTCGACCGATTGGACGCCGGATCCTTCGAGGTACAAGGGATAGCCCTGGTTGGTGAAGCGGCTGCGCTGGACCCGAGCGTAGGCCCCCGTGCCGTACAAGTACGCCTCGAGCGCGCTCGCTCCCGCGCAGCCTGGCGAGACGATCGTGCAGCCGCTGAACACCAGGCTGTCGGCGAACAGCAGACGACCGTCGAAGTACAACCCGGTCCCGTAGCCGAGGTTCACGAACTTGGTGTTGGTCAGCCAGAGCTTGTCCGCGTAAACGTCCGCGTAACCATAGAAGTACGTGCTGTCCGCGAACCGGATCGTACTCGAGTCAATCACGACACTGTCGGCATCGTCCAGGTACAGCCAGTTGTAGTCGTCGGCGTAATGGTGCATTTCGATAGTCGAGCCGTGCATGTAGAACTGCATCGGGACCCCGCCGCAGCACGAGCCTTCCACGTCGATCGCATCGTCATCCGTGGTAAAGAACGTGCTGGTATCGATCACCACCCGGCGAAAATCGTACCCGTACACGCCCTCATAGTAGTTCCGGCTGATCTGGCTGTGGGCGATGTAGAGGGCGGGATTCACGACGTCTTCCTGACTCGAGTAAATCCCGTACCCGTCGTTGAGGCTGATCTCGGAATTGACGATCGCGGTCGAATCGACCTCGTAGAGGTAGAGGCCGTAATCCCAGAGTGAGACCCGAGTGTCGCGCAGGGAGAGCAGGCCGACCCGCGCGCAGCCGTCGAGCTCCATGGCGTAGCCCGAGCTGTCGGTCGCCAGCAGACTGCTCCGCTCCACCCGGATGGTGTCGACCGGCCCACCACAGCTGGAGATGCCGTAGCCGTACGAGTTCGCCCGCAGGAGGATCTTGCTGTCCTCCATGATGAAGTTCCGGGCACCGTCGATGTCGACCCCGTAGTAGAAGTCGTCGAGGACGACGTTGCGCAGAACCGTGCGGTTGCCCCCCGTGAGCCACAATCCGGTATAGTCGTTGTCCGAGTCGAGAAAGACCGGCCGAGTGGTGGTATCGCCCGGGGTGCCTCCCAGGATGGTGGCGCCGACCGGCAGGTTGCCATCGTCCTGGAACAGATACGTTCCGCTGGCGACGTGGATGGTATCACCCTCGGATACGGCCGCGAACGCCCTGATCGGGTGATCGAACGGCCGCTCGACGGTGCCGATCTGGACCGGGTTGCCCTCCGCCAGGAGGTCGACATACCAATGCGGACGGCGGGCAATGATCGTGATAGTGGCCTGGGCTTTGAGCCCTGGGCCGATCGCCGCGGTGATCACCGCGCTGCCGGGTGAGCGGGGCTCGACCATGCCCTCGGCAGTCACGCCGGCCACGGTGTAGTCCGACGAGCGCCAGATCGCATCGGGAATGGTCACACCGTTCCCGGCCGCGTCCAGTCCGCGGGTAGCCAGCTGCAGCGTCTGCTTCAGGGTCAGCTCGGCGCTGGATGGGAATACCGCCAGTTGGGTAGCGGCTCCGGTCCCGCAACTCGAGGGCGCAGGAAGCAACACGCGCTGTCCGGGGATGGCCAGCCCGACCGCGTACGACAGCACGATCAACGCGTCGCGGCTGTTCACTTTGGTATCGCCGTCCACGTCACCGAGGTCCACGTGGAAGAACGAGTCGACGGGAACCCCTACCACATTGCTCAGAATGGCCAGCGCGTCGCGACTGTTGGCCCGCTCGTCCCGATCCAGATCGCCCCACCGTCCCTTGGCCACGCAGAACATGGCGCTGGTGACTGAGAGCGATGGCAACAGGTCGGTAAAGGTCCCCGCCGCCGACATTTCGGTGAAGGAGAGCGTGAGCGGCGAAGCAAGCGCGCTATCCACGTAGAAGCGCAACTGGGCGAGGGTGACGAGCCCGTCCACTCCCAGCGGGGAAAGCGCGCCGAAACGGAGCACGCCGGCACTGATGCTGTCGGTATTGAACTGCGGGTTGGGGAAATTCCCCGGAAGCACGTCGCAGCTACCGTAGTAGCAGGAAGCGCTCAGCGCAGCGGTGTCCCAGGCCAGCCGGGCGGTGTAGCTGCCCAGCTTGGCACCGCCTGCGGCACTCAAGTCAGCGACGATAGGGACGGTGACGTAATCGCCGACGAACCCGGTGAGCTCGCCGCCCACCCGGGCCGTAACGGTCTGGGCCGGCAGCGCGCGGACGAGCGAGGCAGTGAGCCCGAGGAGCAGCAGGACGCGCTTCATGGGACGGTCACCAGCGTGCTGTCGGAGCGCCATCCACTCACCGTCGCCACCAGGTACGCGCTCCCCGTCCCGATGCCGGTAAGGGTGGCCGCCTGGGGACCGGTCGAGGCAACTGTGAAGACTCCGGTGTTGCGGCTGGTCCAGGTGACGGTGGCGCCGGAGTTGGTCGGGGGGTCGTCACTGTTGGTGACGGTCGCCGTCACGCCGGTGGTGCCGGACACCGCCACCGAGGGATTGGACGGCGAGATCGCGACGGCATTGACGTACACCGCTCCGGTGCGGCGCAGATCGGGCCGCTTGTCTCCGTTGTAAGTCGTTCCGTGGGTCAGACGTACGTGACGGCCGTCCGACGCGCGGCGGAAGTAGATGTCGCCGAGCCCTCCACTGGTATTGCGACGGAAGCCGATACCGGCACCGACCCAGTCGGGGTAGCTCAAGCCATCGGTCAGAATGGAAACCGGAGTTCCCGCTGTGCCCGCGGAGACCGAAATCCGGTAGAGCGTCAGCGTGTTCCCGTTGGTATAGGTGAGCGAGTCGCCGCCCGATGACCACGTCGGATCAGTGGGCGAGAACCCCGCGGCCCCGACGATCTCGGTCAGCGAGGTCCCATCCACATTCACGGTGTACAGCCGTCGGGTGCAGCACACCTGCCACCCCGCAAAGGCGATGCCGGTGCCGTCGGGACTCCACGCCTGCTCCAGGACGACGTAGCCGCTCACGACGAGCTGGGCACCGGTGCCATCGGATTTCGCCGTGTACAGGTAATTGCTGCTATTGACGTAGGAGACGCGCGAGCCGTCCGGCGCCCAGTCAGGCCCGTACTCCCGTTGGCTGGCACCGACCTGGAGAATGGTGGTCGCCCCGGTTCCCGGGTCCACCGTGCAGAGATCCTGGTAATAGACGCTCGGGCCCCCGAGACATTCATAGAGCACCTTGGTCCCGTCCGGCGACCAGCGGGGCGTGCTGGCCTGGTTCGCGCCGATGGTCGGGGCGATGAGCGCGCGGACCGTGTCTCCGGCGATCACCTCCTCCATCCCGTTGTTGCTGAAGAACACGAGGTCGGCCGGCGACGGCAAAAGCGGCGCGCAGCGCGCGACAATTCCCCTGCCGGCCCGCGTGCCGGTGTTGATTCCGATGCCGGCGCTCAGAATGAACAGCGCATCACGCGTGGTGACGGCCTTGTCATCATCCACGTCCGCGGTGGTCGTATCGTATCCGGTGACCGGCAGCCGGACCGCGGCAGTCAGGGTGATCAGGGCGTCGCGGCTCGTGACCAGGCCGTTGTTGTCGAGATCTCCCCAGGTCTGAACGGACGTGCACACTTCGAGCAGGTCCGTCCTGGCAGCGGCAGCCAGGTCACCCGAGGGATACCCGGTGAGCGAATTCAGTTGCACGTCGATGAGACTTCCTTCGGTCGCACCGGCGTCGAGCGTCCAGGTGATGCGAGCCAAGGGTACGGTGTAGACACAGCCGCTCCCGGTGGCACCGGACGCGGCCAGGGTGACCCGATCGGATCCGGGCGTCACGGTCGGATCAGGGAACCCGTACGCACTCAGGGTTTGGGCCGAGGTGAAGTGCACCCGGCTGTCATCGTAGTGCAGCGTCAGGTCGTAGCCGGTGATCCCGTTGCAACCGACGTAGGCATAGAGGTCCGCCGTCCTCGATGCCCCTGCCCGGATCGCCAGGACGGAGTCGGGACCGGGGTTCAGGTACACGTTCTGAGCCCGGCCGGTGCTTGCCGCGGCCGCGCAGAGCAGAATCGTGACCAGGCCTAAGCGCTTCATTGCGATCCTCCGCTGGCCCGCGCCGTTGCGCGTTCAGTACGCAGACGGGCGCGCTCGGCTTCCCGCCCGGCGCGCTCCTGCGTGCGTGCGGACTCGCCATCGACGCGTTCCTGCCGCGCTGCGGCCGGCTGGATGGCGGCGGGCGCCGGGAGTGCCGCCCCAACCCGGTGGCGGGCGGAACGGCTCTGCACCAGCGACGCGCGGTTAGCGGCCTTGGTCGGATTCAGGTTCGCCGCGTGCCCCGGGCGGCTCGGCCGCGAGGTCAGCACGGGACGCTCGCCTCTGGCCCGTGGCTGTTGCGCCGGCGCCGACTGGACTTCCAGCGCGGGCGCGCGCCTCACGGAGGCCGTGGCAAGCACACGAGGCGTGAGCGGAGGAATGTCGGTCGGCACCACGGGTTCGGAAGCTCGCGGCGACGTGCCGTTTACCTTGCCGAACACCGAATCGGTGCCCGCGCCGGTCGGGCCGGGCTGCTCGTTGTCTACGCCCCACCAGTTGCCTTCCGCGTCCACGCTGTCGGTGCTCTGCGACGCGACGGCGTAGAGGCCATTCCCCTTGAACGCATTGTCGTGCAACTGGTGGACGAAGCTATTGGCGTACGGGATCCAGACCCCGTACCGTGCGTTATTCCGCACATTGTTGTTCCGCATGACCAGCTTGCCGGCGTAGAGGTACACCGCAGCGCTGTCGGCTCCGGAAATCGCATTGGTGTCCACCACGGCCGTCGCCGAGTCGCCCTGGTTGATGAAGATGGCCGACCCGTGCGTGCGGCGTATGGTATTCCCAGCGATCGACAGTCGGTATCTGGTGGCAGCGGTCGAGATGGCGCCGACGTTCCCGAAGCAGCACGGTACCGTGAGGTCCTCGATCAGGTTGCCCCGGATCTGCAACGAATCGACATAATCGACGCGGACCGCCCATACCTGCGGCTGCTGCACCGTGTTGGAATCGACCCGCAAGGCCGGGATGCGGTAGGTGGAAGACCCGTAGGCGCGGATGCTTCCATCCGCGTAGGGCGCCCCGCCCGTCACCGTGTTCCCAACCACCTCGCCGCGGTAGTAGGCCAGCCAGACGCCGGAATAATCCGCCTGGCTCGGAATGGAGAAGACGTTGTTTCGAACGACGGCGGTCTTGATCGGCGTGGTCGTCCCGATCAGGTAGATCCCCCAATTGCAGCCGCTGACCGTGTTGCCGGTCATCCGGTAGTTGGCGTAGTACGCGTCGATCAAGCCCGCGTCCTCCGCCCCATATGCGTCGCAGGTCGCGACATTGTTGACCACCACCGAGGTGTCGGCGTCACCCGAGTAGAAGCGGGTGTAGATCGCGTCGTACACCGGGCGCGGGAACGTGTTGTCGGCGACGTACGCGGTGCTGTCCTCGATGTCCACTCCGTACTCGAAGCCCGTGATGGTGCTGTTCCGAACGGTGTCGGCTCCGCCACCGTAGGCGTAGACGCCCTCGTACCCTCCCCCGGCGTCGGTCAGAGCGACACGGTCCACCACCGTCACCATGTTGTAGCTCTCGATGCCGTAGTACGCGCCATTGGCGGTGACGTCCTGTACCTCCAGGCGAGGCCGCGGGCTCAGGTAGGAGTACGCGTAGATGCCCGTGTACACGTCGGTGAACGCCGAATTCGTCACCGTCGTCGCCATGCCGGAGCTCTGGACGGCATACCGTGTTCGTAGCGCCGTCACGTTGCTGACCGTCAGGGGCGAGACGTACGACGAATAGGCATACAGGCCCTGGTAGACATCGGTAAACGCCGAGTTGGTCACCGCCAGCGTGGAATCACCGAAGTAAATGGCGGTGCCCAGGTTCTCCGCCCGCAGCCGATTGACCGAGCCCGTGGCGTAATAGGCCTGGAGTCCGTCTTTGCACTGCCAACACGAGAGGGCCCCGGTGATGTGGACGCTGTCCAACACCACCATCGGCCTCGGGCCGCTGTAGGAATAGCCGGTACCGACATCGAACACGGAATAGTACCAGCCAGCCATTTCCTTGAAGGACGACGCCTGGGCCGCGACTCTGCCAACGTTGTAGAAGTAGCCGCCGTCTGACCCACTGACGCGCAGCTCCGAGATGACCACGCTATCCAGGTACTCCGCGTCGATCCAATCGGCTATTCCGTAGCTGGTGGCGCTCCGAGCAGGGGGTGAACCGGCCCGCGGCGCTTCGCCGCAGCAGTAGGGGTCGGCGTTGACGACCCGGATGGAATCCCCGGAGAAGCTGACGTACCCCTGACCGGTCCCCCAACCATAGAAGTAGAGGGCCTCGTAGTAGGTCTGGGATGCGTCAATCACGTTCCGGGCAAGGGCTGCGGACCGGATGCCGTCGGTGTAGATGGCGGCATCGTAGTTCCGCAGGAAACGGCTGTCCTGCACGACCAGGCCAAGGGACGACGCCGGCGGCACCGAGGTTCGACTCGCGCTGGTTAACCCGACTCCGGGCGTCGTGAGCGGTGCGTAGGCGTATGCCTCCACCCCGTACGAGTAGTTGTCGGTGAAGTTGGAGGCCCGGATCACGATGCTATCGGCATTGTTCACGTACATGCCGTCGTAGCCGAAGTCGGTGATCATCACGGTGTCCAGCACCACCAGGCCCGCGTTCCCATAGATCCCGATGCCGTCGGCACACCCTTCGTCCTTGCCGTCTCCCACCAGCCGGGACCGCCGAATTGACAGCACGGGAATGTCGCCTGTCTCGATGGCGGTGTTGGCGCAACTACCCCGGATCGCCGTGATCTGCACGCTGTCGATCAACAACGTGTCGGGACCCCACGCGCTCACGCCCACCTCGAACCCTTCCATGCGAATCGCATGGATTTCGCTGCGGCCCCCGCCGTAAAACGAAAGCCCGGTCCCGTAGTTGCCCGGCACGAGGGTCGGCCACGCGTCGCCTTCCGGCTTACCCAGGATGACCACCGAGGAGTCGAACCACACTTCCTCTTCATAGCGTCCCGGGCGGACGATGATCGTGTCACCGGGCTGCAGAACATCCTGCGCCGAGCCGATCTCGGAGAACGGATGATTGAACGTGCCGAGCCGGTTCACGTTCTGCGCCGCGAGCGCATCGATGTAGTGGCGGGTCCGGCGCGAGACCAGGGTGATGGTGGCCATGGCGCTGTCCCGCAGCCCGGTCCGGCCGATGATCGTCACGGTACCCGGAGCCACCGGGAGTCCTCGCCCGTCGGGGAGCAACGCCAGCACGTCCGGATTGGCGCTGCGCCAGATCACATCCGGCATGACCCGCGTCGTGCCACTCGATGTGGCGTGAAGCTCGAAGCGGAGGTCAACATCCCCGTCGGCAACCAGGGTGTCGCCGTTGGGGCCCACGCTGTACACAGTCTGGAGGTCGGCCCCGCAGGAGCCCACCGCGAGACGCATGACCCGGAAATCGCCGACGCTCAGGCCCACGGCGTAGGACAGGATGATCAAGGCGTCCTTCGCCTTGATCGCGCCGTCGGCGTCCACGTCGGCCAGGCCTGCCTGCGGGAACAACGCCGACACATTGAGCCCCACCGAGGCCGACAGTGCAATCAACGCGTCGCGCGAGCCGACCGAACGGTCCAGATCGGGATCGCCCCAGTAGCCGCGTGCCGGGCAGAACTGCCCGTTTTGAGGCACCGCGCTGGGTAACACGTCCGCGAAAGTTCCCGCGGCGTACAGCTCCGACAGCTGGATGTTGAGCGACGTGCTGGTCGCCTGGCGCGGGATGAAGCGGCCGATGCCGAGCGTGACCAACCCGCTGGCGCCCGCAGGATTGGCGCCCGCCAATCTCAGAACGCCGAACGGGATGGAGTCTTCGTTGACGTCAATGTTGCCGAAGGTGCCCGGCGCGCCGTCCACCATGGAAAGAACCGTGGTGTCCCAGCTCAGCCGCAGCGCGAAGGAGCCGAGCTTGTCCGAGCGCAGGCTCCAGTCGGCCAGGATCGGCACGTCGAACGGAAGACCGGTCAGCGACGAGAGCGCGCCCGCCGGCCCCACCGGAACGCTTTGGGCGCGCGCCGCGGGAACCGCGACGACCGCGACGATCGCGAGCCACTGCAGCCGCCTCATCGGCGATTCTCCGTGAGAGACGGGAACGGGGCCACGGCAGCAGCGTCCGGGGGCGGACCGTCGGTGCGGAAGTTGGTGGCGTCCACGCTGCCCGAGGTCGAGTAGATCAGATCGCCGGCCCCACTCGTGGTGCAGCCGGTCACCGTTCCCCCGCCGCAACGGGGACCCAACGGGTCATTCCACCAATTCGACTGCGCGTTCACCGCCGAGACCGTCAAATTGCGCAGGCCGTGCACCAGGTTTCCCGCGATGCTGTTGTTGTTGATCAGCGACGAACCGGCGTTGGAAGTCAGGTAGACGCCGATGCTGTCGCGGGCGATGAGATTCCGGGTCACCCGAGCCGCGCGGTAGAGGTCCAACGCCGCGAAGGCCGTGTCGTCCACCACCGCGTTGCTGTCCACCACCGCGAACTTGGTGGCCGAGCCCGTCAGGCGGACGCCGCGAACCCGGTTGCCTTCGATCCGGTTTCCGTAGACCACCGTCGAGTCCACCCCGCCGATGTCGATCGCGGACCACGTGTAGTAGGTGGGGTAGTAAGGTTGCAGGCCCCGGAACACGCTCGTGCGCACGTCCACCAGCGCCGCCCCGTTCACCTGGAAGCCGGAGGCCCAGCTGGACCGCACGGTATCCTCCTGGAAGCGCACCGTGTCCACGGTCTGCGCCTGGACCGACGCGTTGTAGGGGTTGCTCGCGCTGTCGAAGGCCGTGCCCTGCACCGTCAGCCGGCGGAACGCGTAGGCGTCGATGGGCACGCTGCCGTGGAAGAATCCACTACCGCGCACCAGCACGTCTCCGCCGTTCGGGGAGGGGTTGCCGCGAATCTTGAGCAGCACGCCCGGACCGGTGAACCGGCTCGAGTCGATGGTGAAGGCACCGCTGTCCGCCTGCATGTCGAGCAGGACCCCGCCGCGGGAATTGCTGTCCAGGGCGTAGTGGGCAATGCGCGCAGTCTCGACCGCGGCGAGCACCATCCCGGGCGGATTGCTGATCGAATAGGACGCCGGGGTGCGGGCGATGGGCGGGGAACCTTCGTAGCAGCCATACTCACAGTACCCATAGCCGCCGAACCCGAGATTCCGCGCCACGACCCCCCCCACAGCCGTCAGGACACGACTGGAATCGACCACCACGCCGCCCCCGGTATTGTCCGTCACCATGATCGAGTCGAGCCGCACCGAATCGGCGTGGCTTACCTGGAGCGCGAAATTGGTATACCCGTAGAAGAACGGTACCGCCGAACTGTCGATCCGCACGCCGACCAGCGACACGATCCCGACCGAGTCTGCCCGAATCCCGCCGCCGATCGCCCGGTGGATCACCGTGCCTCGCATGCTGAGCAGCGCGGTCGGGTCGATATCGACCGCCGTGCCGAACTGAAGGGTCGATATGAGGGTGGAGTCGATCTGAATGCTGTCGAGCGAGCGGCCCACGATGCCGTCGCCGTATCCCAGGAACGAGATCCGACTGCGCCCGATGTGCACCTTGCCGATCCGCTCGAACCGCATCCCCGAGCTGTATTGCACGCTGTCTACGGCGCTGCGGGTAATCGTCACCACGGCATCGTGCTGGATCACCGTGGTATCCGGCTCGTTGGCCTCGAACCGCATCCCGCCGCGCGTCTCATGAACCAGCACGGAGTCGAGAACGGCCGTATCGGCGCGGATTTCCACAACCGAGCCCTCATCGCCGCTCTCCAGGATCTCGCCGCGAGCCAGTGAAATGGCGCGCACCCGGTCCGCGCCCACGCCGTTGGTAAACTGGAATCGGAAGTCGCTCGCCGATGCGGCGGTTACGTCTCCGAAAAACACCCCGGGTCCGTCCTCCACTCCGAAGACGTTCACCCGACTGAGCCGCGCGGTGTCGGTCTCCAGCACAATGACCGCCGCCGCCACGCGCTCCGAATCGGCCGCCAGCAACGTGAGGTCCTGAGCCCGGCCAACCAAGCGGAAGTCGGCGTTCGCCAGGGAGAGCGCGGTCGTGCTGTCAACCAGGACTCCGGCCAACATCACCGAGTGCGCACTGACGCCATCCAGGGTGGCGCGCCCCATGCCACGAATGGAGAAACCGGGGCCGCGAATGACACTCGCCCGTACCGACTGAACCTCGATGGTGTCACCCCGCGCGAGCAGGCCAACATTGGATTCCGTGAGATGAAGCCTCTGCACCACCACCCGCCCCGTCGTGTTGGAGCCGAGCGCGGGCCCCGAGCTGTTGCGCAGGACGGGCATGCCGGACGCGGTGGAATCGCCGATCAGGACGACCGGTTTCGAGATAGCCGCCGACCCGGTGTATTCGCCCAACCCGACCTGTACCGTATCGCCCGACGCCGCCGCGTTCAGTGCCTGCTGGATCGACCCGAACGGATAGGCGCTCGAGCCCAGTTGCACCGCCGCGTTCTGCGCGGACTGAGCGACGTACCAGGTGTGCCGGGTCCCCACCGTGATCGTCGTGCTGGCGCTCAGGCCCCCGAAGGTGGCTGCCGAGACCGTGGTCGTTCCGCTGCTCACCGCGCTGACCCGTCCCGTGGCATCCACGGTCGCCGTCGCTGGAGTCCCCGACGACCACGCCGCCCCCGGCGCCGCCACCGCCCGTCCCGCCGCGTCGCGCGCCACCAGTTGGAGCGGAAAGACGTCGCCCGTCGCGAGGGACACTGCGTTGGGAGTCAGCGAGAGTGAGGCGGCAGGCACGATCGAACAGGTGCCGGTATTGACCAGCCCGATCCTGAAATCATTGGTGGGCAGGCCGACTGCGGCCGATAGGATGATCAGCGCGTCCCGCGCGTTGGTCTTCCCGTCGGCATCGACATCACCGTTGACCAGCGTCAGCGGAGCGATCGACAGTCCGACCGATGCGGTCAAGATCGCGAGTGCGTCATCGCTGAGGATGGAACCATTACGATTGACATCGCCGTAGTCGCCGGTATTGGTGCAGAACAGCCCCGGCACGCTGGACGTACTCGGCAACAGGTCGGCAAAGGTCTGTGCCGCCGTGATCTCTTTCACCACCACGGCGAGTGAGGTGGACCCGGTATCGGCGAGCACATTGAAGGAGACCTCGGCGAGTACCACAGTCCCGGTGGCACCCGAGGCACTCGCGGCCGCCAAGACCAGCTGACCGCTCCCGGTATTGCTGGTATTGAGGGACGGCACGCCCGCGAACGTACCGGGAGCCGTCGCCGCATATCCCAGCACGGAGGGGTTCCATGAGAGTTGCAGCCGGTAGGAACCCAGGGTGGTGCTGGCCGCCCCGGTCAAATCCGCCACCAACGGAACCGTGACCGTGCCGCCGGACACCGCAGATATGCCGGTGGGTGAAACTCCGACGAGAATCTGCGCCTGCGCCGGGGCAGCGGCGATCAGGGTGAACGCGACGCCCAGTGCCAGGGTCCCCGTCCTCGGTCCAGGAACGGAAGCCATCCGCGCGGTCTCCCGGAGGAGAGACCGCTCAAGTCGCTCGGGCAGTGCGTTCGGCCGGGTCACGGTGAGTGCGCTGTGGCCCTATTGATCCACCCGCAGGAAAACCTGCGGTGTGACCTGTAACTGGGGCTTGAGGTCGCCCAGGCTCACCGCGGCCGAAAGCTCTTCCATCTGGAGGCCGAGTTGGCTGGTATAGCCTGCCTTCTTCACCTCGAACACACCGTGGTAGAGCTGGAGATCGTTGAACCCCGCTGCCGAGGCGCCGGCAAACCGGATCTCCCCATTCGCCGACCCGTTGGGGTTCACCACGCGAAGACCGTCATCGATCTGCGCGTCGCTGACCCAGCTCAGCAGTTCCGGGTCGAACTTCAGCCGGCCGGTGTAGCTCCCCACCTTGGCCTGCGATTCCGTTCCGGTCTGCACCCGGACGTAGACGTTGATCCGCTCTCCGGGCTGCGCCTGGTCGTTGTCCACCTGGACGAACGCCTGGACGCCCTGAGTGAGCGGCGGCGGCTCGCCCGGTGTCTTGGACTTGAGCGCGTCGTCATTGCACGCGGTACTCGCGGCCAGACCAGCTGCCAGTAGCAGGAACGTGTGGACCGATTTCATGATCTTCTCTCCTCCGGTTTAACGAACCGTGACCATACCGTTGACCACGGTGACACGATTGGTGCTGTAGAAGTTGGTGAACGTCGGCGACGGGGCCGACATCTCGGAAATCGTCAATGATAGTGCCGCATCGCCCGCGGCCGCCGCGACGAAGCGGAGCTTGGCCAACACGGGGGTGCCGCTGGAGCCGCTGGCATTGGCCTGCGCGAACTGCAGCGAGCCGCTGGACGCCTGCGAGGAGTTCAGCACCGGCGTCGGGAAGGTGCCGGCCTGGACGTCTACGAACGTCATCTTCGCCGGATTCCATGAGACCGATGCGTTATAGCTTCCCAGCTTCTCACTCGGAGTGAACCGCATGTCGGCGGTCACGTCGATCACGATGGTTTCTCCCACCTGTGCGAACCGGAACGCCCGGCCGTTCGAGGTCGTGGACACCACCACGTTCCCGGCTGCGGGCACGGTCACCAGTGCCGAATCACCGAACCCGAAGGCACTCGCCACAATGACCGCCGTACCGACTCCAGCACCGGTCACGGTACCCGTGGCATTCACCGAGGCGACCGAGGGACTGCGGCTCACCCAGGTGCCGACGGCAAGCGGAGTAATCGGGCTGCCGGTATTGTCGAGCACGGCACCGGTGAGCGCGACCGTCGCTCCGGTGGCAAGGTTCGCGTAGCCGGGCGACACCGCGACTCCAGCGGGGATCGGCAGCACGAGAATGGAGGCGGTGCCGCTCTTGCCCTCGCTGGTGGCGGTGATGGTGGCGGTGCCGGCTGCGACTGCGGTCACCAGCCCACTGGCGCTCACCGTCGCGACGGCCGCGTCCGAACTGCTCCAGGTGACGACGCGCCCGGTCAGAACCGCATTGTTCGCGTCTCGGGTGGTGGCGGTGAGCTGCACGGTTCCGCCCACAAACAGCGTATCCGGCGTGGGAGCCACCACCACGGTCGCCACCGGGATGAATCCGAGCGTCACTCGGGCCGTGTCCCGCAGACTGTCGGCGCTCAAGGCATAGACGCGTACTTCGCCCGTCTGGCCGGTCGGGACGGTGGCTGCCCCCGTGATCCGGTTGAGCGTCAGCTTGGACGCATCGGCCGCATTCACCAGGTAAAAGCTCACCGGGTCGTTAGCGACGACGTTGTTTTCGACATCAAAGACAGTCGCGCGGAATGAAAAAGAGGCGGCGCCCGCGAAGGCCGTGTCCTTTGGCCCGATCACGACCCGGGCTCCGCGGGGACCCACGAAGGTGATCGGGATCCGCACCTCGGGCGGCGGGCCTCCGCTGGTGCTGGTGACGGTCACGTCTTGCGACCCGGAGAACAACACCAGTCCATCGCTCGACCGCACCGCGTCCAGCAAGACCCGGAACACCTGAGGACTCTGGACCAGCACCACGTTCACAGCCGCGGACGCGTTCCCCTCGGCGTCGATGGCCACCGTGGTGTCCTTCACGGTCCGGAACACCCCGGAGCTGTCCCGCTGGACCCGAATGCGCAGTTGGTCGGCATTGTTCGCGATCAGAAATCCGTTGGCATCGAAGACCGGCACGATGGAAAGCGCGACTTGCTGGCCCTTCGGGCCGGCGAAATCCACGCAGGCCAGAAGGGCAGCCACCAACGCGACCAGCGCCAGTCTCACCTTCACGGGGTGTACTCGACCTGGATCGCGGCCCGGAGTCCGCTAAAGGGGACCTTGTTCTGGGCCTGGATCACGTCACCGGTGACGCCGCCCGCCTGCAGGACCGCGGCAAATGAGCGGGACAATGACTGCCGTACGTCCACCCCGAACCGGGCGGACGATCCCAGACGCTGCAACGTGGCCGCGGCACTCGTATCTGGCGCCGCGGCGGAGAGCCGGTACTCAAAACGTGGCGCCACGGTGGTCCGCGGCGCGACCGTGATGTCCACCCGCAGGCCGCCGGCAATCAGGTTGCCCTTGGGCAGCAGCGCCGCGCCCGTGGCCGTCTGCTCGACTTGCGGGCTGCCACGCATGACGTCGAATCCGTACACGGTGATCGACGCGGGACCGAGGCCCTGGTTCACCGAGGCGTAGCCGATGATCCGGGTTCCCACGCCGTTCCGCAGCGCCCCGCCGATCTTGTCCTGAGAAGACCGCGCCAGGATGCCGGCGAAGCGCACGTAGGTGCGGCGGCTGGCTGCACCCTCAACGCCGGCCCGCAAACGGAGCTCCGCTCCGGGCTGCAGCGAGCTGGAGCTCACCACCGGGGTATACGCCAGCGGCAGCCGGTACGTAGCGCCCAAACCGAGCGAGAATTTCCCGAGGGGAACCGCGCCGACGAATCCGCCGCCCACGTTGCCACCGCTCCCCAGATTCGCCGCCGAGAACCCGATCACATCGCTCGAAATCGCGCCGAGCACGGACAACTGGTCCTGCTGGACCGTCTTGGTGCCGGTGGGAATCGCGCCCGTGACCAGCATGATCAGCTTGCCGGGCACCACGTTGAGACTGAGTCGGCCTTCGGTATCGAGCATGCCGGACAGGTTCTGGTTCGACAACTGCTGCGGGTCCGCGCTGACCAGCTTGACGTTGGCGTAACCGGTGGACAGGGCCAGACTTCCGAGGCGTCCGAACCCGATATCGACGCCGATCGGGATGGTCATCTCGGTTACTTTGTTGAAGACCAGCCCGGGCTTGAAGCTGTAGCTCTCGTACAGGCTCGCCACCCGCACGCCCACGGTTTGCCCCGGGAGCAGCACGGGAAGAGCGAGGAGCGCGGCCGCCAGGAACCAGCAGCGGGTGCGGGTCATGGGAGGCGGAACCGGATGTTGACCGTACCGGTCACCGTTTCGGTGGTGCCGCTACTGGTCGTGGTCGTGTTCGGGTCCGACGTCGTGGTATTCCCCGCCTGCTGCGTAGTCGAATGGTCTGAGCCCGCAGACGTCTGCTCCGACTGCGTGGGGGCGAGGTCGCCGACCGTGCTGGTGAGCGCGGGCGGCGGGGGCGGCGGTGGCTGAGAGACCGCCTGCGCCTGCACCACGGCGGTGGTCACCTGGGTCGTCTGGGCAGCGGGCGCGGCGGCGGCGGCCTGCTGCTGCTCTCGAGCGGCCTGGAAATTAGGATCCGCCTGGACCGCTTCTCCGTAGTACAGCGCCGCGCGCGAGTAGTCACCGGCGTCCTCTGCCAGGAGACCACGCGAGTAGGCCAGGAAGGCCTGGATGTTCTGGGTGCCGTTCTCGAGAATGGTCCGGCGCTCGGCCTCCGAAAGCGTGTACCCCAGCCGGCCCACCAGCTGCACCACGAGATCCTTTTCCATCCGCAACAGCTCGCGCAGCGTTCCGTTCGCCTGGCCGGCATCGCCGACCTCGCCGGTGCCCTGCACCACGTTTGCCTGCATCCGGATGGGGCCGGTCGCCGGGATGGTCGTGACGCCGTAGACCAGGCGTCCAGCCTGCACCAGATGGCCGACCCGCGCCGCAGTGGCGGGATCGACTCTCGCGGCCTGGCCGAACTTGATTTCGTCCATGATCGCGCCAATCTGCACCCGCTCGACCATGTTGAAGCGCTGAAGCAGTCCCAAGTCGGAGATGATCATCTGCGCCAGACCGCGGGACAGCGGCTGATAGCTCGTGTCTCCTACGATCTCCATGGGCAGCACCGCGATGGTGCGTGGATCGGCCACGATCTGGGCCAGCTCCTGCTCGCGGCGGAGAGCGTCGCGGGCCGCCGCGCTCGCCTGATCCCGCTTGGCGATCAGCTCGCGACCGCGAACCGCTCCCACTCCCTGCGCCTTTCCCTGCTGCGCCGCGAACCGCCGGTAGCCGGCGATCGCCTGCTGATACTGGCCGGCGCGCTCCAGACATTGGCCGACCACCAGGGTAGCTACCGCGTCCGCCGGGTTCAGCGCGACCGCCCGATTCGCCACCACCCTGGCGCTATCGCACTGGTTGGCCGAGAGGAGTGCCGCGCTGTAGCGAGACAGGAGCGCGGCATTCCCCGGCTCCTGCGCGACTCGTGCTTGAAGATCGGGAATCTCCTGGGGAGAGACTTCTCCGGGGGCACGGCCGGCACACGCCACAGCCCCCGCCAACAACGCGGAGACCGCGAACGTAACGAGCGGCGTAACGCCAGTGCGAGCGAAAGCCTTGAGCATATTTGGCTCCAGCTGGCTTCCTAGCAGGGATAGAGAACCGTGGGAAGGGTGCTAACTTCGCCACCCTCCTACCCCCCGTCAAGTCAGTCTTTGATTACCGGTAGAGTCCGCAATATGCGGATTGATAAGCTCTTAGTGCGGTGGTGTGGGTCACACGCTCATGGTAAGGAGCGCCATGCAGCGGTCAGCCTTGTTGCAGCATGTCCTTCATCCGGCGGGACAACGCCTCGATTTCCTTGAGCGAGGTCACCGTTTCCTGATCCAGCGTGTCTGCCCGGAGGAGCAGGAGCTGGGTTTCGGCGAGAATGGCCGCGAGCGGGTTCGAGAGATCATGCCGAAGCTTCCGCATTCGATCCTCCACGGGACCGGTCACGGTGCGAGCGAACGATAGAGATCGCGGAAATGATGCTCGCGCAGATCGCGGACCGACTCCCACAAATCGCTCTCGGTCGCGGCGCAGAAGATGTCTGCGGTCGCGCTGCCCTCGGCGTCGGGCGAGCCGAAAATCAACCGGCCGCGCCAGGTCCCATCTTCCGCCCGCCAGGCTGCGAGGCGCACCGGCACGGCAACGTTTCCTGCGTTGAACGGCGGGAGCTCGTGAACGACCGGGTCGGAAGGTCTTGGTATGCCATGGCGCGCTGGATTACCAGCCATCGATCAACCCCGCTGGTTTGCGCAAATATAAGGGCGCGAGAGGGTTAAGCAATGCGACGGAGAGGAGAAAGCAGCCGCGGGGTAGCGAAACGGCATGACGGGGCGACGGCATGACGGCATAAGACCCCGCGATCCATGCCGTTATGCCGTTCATGCCGTTGCTTTCTATATATAGAGCGGAACCGGCGTGAAGGTCACGACAAACAGGGCCACAGTCGCCCAGCCCAGGACGCGGCGACTTTGGGGGATGCTACGGTAGGCGTCGAGCACCGAGGGGTGAACGATCCGTCCCCGAGAAACGATCAGGATGAAGGCTGCCACGATCCACCAACCGATGAACCAATGACCCAGCGGAATCAACGCGAGCCACATCAGCCGTCCCATGATCGCCTGGCGGCGACCGATCAGGGCATAGAGAATGTGGCCCCCATCGAGCTGACCAATTGGAAGCAGGTTCAGGGCGGTCACGAAAATCCCGAACCAGCCGGCCAGGGCCAGGGGATGCAGGATCAGTGCCCCACCACCGAAGAACCACTCGCGCAGCGCCAGCGTGATGAGCGAGTCGCCGAGGTGCCAGGGCGTGTTCACCACCATGACGAGGAGCCCGGAGTCTGCCGAGGCGGGGGCACCCTGGGATAGTGGAAGCCCGACCAGGAGGAAGACGATCGCCACGATGAATCCCGCCCACGGTCCGGCCGCGCCCACATCCATCAGCTGCCGGCGGTCGGCAATGGGGCTTCGCAATCGGATGAACGCCCCGAACGTTCCGATGAAATTGATCTGGGGAGGCGCGGGCAGGAAATACGGTGGCGACGCATTGATGGCATAGCGCCGGGCCAGGAAATAGTGACCACATTCATGGGCCAGCAGGATTCCCATCAGCGCCATCGCGAAATTCATGCCAGGAAGGAGCGCGTACACCCACATCTGTGCCGCGTGCGCCAGGACATCCCACCGAAAGGCCAGATGGCGGATACTGGGCATGACGCCGGCACCCGCCAACAGGGCGCCGCCGGCCGCCACCGTCAGGAAGGTGGCCAGAAAGAGCACCCCGTGCAGCCACCAACGCTCCCGCTGCGGAGGGACGAGGGGGCGGATCAGCACCAGGCGGCCAGGACCATCCTCCCGATTCCAGTAGTGGATACCGGGCCAGCCATCCAGTGCCTGGGAGAGCTGCGGCGACGGTCCCTGGTGATCCGGATGGACCAGGGCATCCACGATTTCCCGGTCGCGGGTGAACACGGTCCGCCAGGCAACGAAGAACCCCGTGAATGAAGGGATCACTGCTCTTGACTGCGTACGCCGGCGCTCCTTATCTTTGGACCCGATTTCTCACTTCTTTCGCGATCCCCTTTACTGACACTTCCGGCTGAAACGACGCCCCTCGGCGGCCGTTGAACGCATTTGCGGAACCCGCGGCACAATTCCCTACCAGCATCACGGAGTCCTACGTGGACATCGCTGAACTCAAAAGAAAATCTGTAGCGGAACTCCACGCGATGGCCGAGGAGTTGAACATCACCAACTACTCGGGCCTTCGCAAGCAGGATCTCATCTTCCGGATCGAGCAATCATTGCTCGACTCCGACACGGTGCTGCGAGGCGAAGGTGTCCTCGAGATCCTGCCTGAGGGCTACGGCTTCCTGCGCAGCCAGGACTGGAACTACCTCTACGGGCCGGACGACATCTACGTCAGCCCCAGCCAGATCAAACGATTCGACCTGCGGACCGGCGACACGGTCCTGGGCCAGGTGCGGCCGCCCAAGGAGGGCGAGCGCTATCTCGCCCTGCTCAAGGTCGAAACGGTCAACTTCGAAGAACCGGACAAGGCCAAACACCGGATCGCCTTCGATAACCTCAGGCCCCGCTATCCCGACCGGCGCATCCGGCTGGAGCGGAAAGACGGCGACATCTCGATGCGAGTGCTGGACATCCTCTCACCCCTCGGGTTCGGGCAACGTGGCCTGATTGTCTCGCCGCCCAAGGCCGGCAAGACCATCCTTCTCCAGAAGCTCGCCAACTCCATCACTGAGAATCACCCGGACGTCACTCTTATCGTGCTGCTCATCGACGAGCGACCCGAAGAGGTGACCGATATGGAAGAGAACGTCAAAGCCGAGGTGATCTCATCGACCTTCGACGAGCCGGCCGACCGCCACGTCCAGGTGGCGGACATGGTGATCGAGAAGGCCAAGCGGCTGGTGGAGCACCGGCGCGACGTCATCATCCTGCTGGATTCCATCACCCGGCTGGCACGCGCCCACAACGTGGTGGTGCCTCACTCGGGCAAGATTCTCTCCGGCGGTGTGGACGCCAACGCGCTGCAGAAACCCAAGCGGTTCTTCGGCGCCGCGCGGAACATCGAAGGTGGGGGCTCGTTGAC
>JACQVB010000205.1 GCA_016209985.1 Gemmatimonadota bacterium
ATGCCGAGCAGCAGCACGCCGAAGACCCGCATGCCGTTGCCGAACGCGGGGCCGGTCCCCAGCCACGCCGGCGCCTGGGCGGCGGCGAGCACGATCAGCGCGAGGAGCGGACACCAGACCAGGAGGACGGTCGCGAGCCAGAACGGCTCGGACATGCGACCCGGCAAGGGAGCGAGACCGTAGAGACGCCTAAGGAATATTCTGCTATCTGCCTTCTGCATTCTCTTTCAGTCGGTCGCCCGTCGCCCGAAGCGCCGCCCACCCATCGGCGAGACATCGATCAGGAGCGCGATCACCAGTCCCACCACCGGCCAGGTAGACCACCCGCCGCCGAACCAGTTACCGACGATCGAATACCAGATGAGCGTGGTAGGAAGGAAAATGAAGCCCAGGATCGGCCACAGGATCGAAGCAAAGAGTCCGTCGAACCAGCGAGTAAAGAACCAGAGAATCGCCACGACAACCCGCGGGGCGATCAGGGCAAAGAAAATCAAGACGAGCAACGGCACGGGATCCGCCAGAACGAGTAGTTGTCTAAAGATAGGGTCGCAACCGCCCGGCCCGCTTCTTCAATCGGACAAGGGTGAGACGCGCTGGTCCGGGCGGAACACCACCCTTCGCCGGCGGTAGAAGCAAGCACTTGTCACTTCTTACTTCTCACTTCTCTCTTCTTCTTACTTCTCACTTTCGGAGTGACCCATGCCTCGCAGTTATGGCCGCACGTTTCTCGCATTCGCCGCGCTGGTCCTCGCCTCGTTGACCGCGGGCACCACTGCGAGCGGACAGGCCGCACCGCAGACCCCTCGGCGGAGCGTGGGGATCCTGCTCCACGGAGACGAAAGCGGCGTTCAGGTATCGAGTGTGTTGCCCGGATCACCGGCGGAAAAGGCGGGCGTCAAGGAAGGCGACCGGGTGGTTTCCATCGCCGGCATCGTGGTGGAGGAACTCGATCCGGACAAGCTGCGCGCGGTAACGGACACAGCGCAGGTGATCTCGCTGGCCGTGACGCGGGATGGCAAGCCGATGACGTTTCAGTTGACGCCGGCGATGCTCACCCCACCGGCCAATCCGCAACAGCCCTCGGGAGGGAACCGGCCTCGCTAGCTACCCCATCCCTGCCCGGCGGAACGCCCCGCGGGCAAGGCCCTTTCACCAGTTGAGATCAGTACCGGTCCTGATCGACAGCCATGGCCAGAGCCTGCAGCAGTTGGTGTCTGGTGAACGGCTTGTCCAGAACCGCGTCCGCGCCAAGGATCGACGCTGCCGCCGCGGGCGCCGCTTGCGACATGTGAAGGACGCCCGACATTGCCACGGTACGGGGCCTGGCTGGGGAGCGGGTTCGGACCTGTCGCAAGAACTCGATGCCGTTCATCCGTGGCATATGTAGGTCGGTAATCACAAAGGATACCGGCTTGAGCGCGAGAAGCTCGAGTGCCTCGGCCCCATTCGCGGCCTCGATTACGCGGTATCCGTAGAATTCCAGCAGCTGACGGAGGGAGAATCGAACGTCGTGCTCGTCGTCCACGACAAGGACGGTAGTTGTGGCGCGCCCGGGGGCCACATGCAGGTCAGTGGTTTCCGCGAATGGGAACGGCTCTGTCGCGGGATCCAGTTGCGCGTAGCGGCGGCGGAGCGGAGGCTCGATCAAGAGCAAGCTGATATCGGCGGACATCATCCGTATCTTTCCTCTACCAAAAGAGACTAAGCTGCCATTATACAGGCGGCTCGCTCCAATACCAGTGTTGCGCCGTCGCAACTATCATCCGAGGACGCGCCCCAGCGCAGGTAACTCGTGCTCTCCACCATGCCCCACCGCATCTTGCTCGCCGACGCCGATGCCTTCTACGTCGCGGTCGCCCGGCTGGTGGACCCTGAGGGAGCCGGCAGGACACCTTTACTCATCGTGGGGGGGTCGGCCGAGCACCGGGGCGTGGTCACGTCCGCTTCTTATGAAGCGCGGAAGTTCGGCGTCCACTCTGCCATGCCCATGGCGCGCGCGGTGCGTCTCTGTCCCGATGCCCTGGTGGTGCCGGTTCCCATGGAGGCCTGCGGCCGGAAGGCCAGGGAAATTCGCGCCGCGCTCGAACAGTTCACGCCGGTGGTGGAGCAGGCCTCGAGCGACGAGTTCTACCTCGACATGACCGGCACCGAAAAACTCTACCACGACGAGCCGCTGGCCCAGACCGCGCATCGGATGCGGGAAACGGTACGGCTGGCGACCGGTCTCACGGTCTCGATCGGCGGGGGCACTTCGCGGGTGGTCGCCAAGCTCGCGGCGGGGGTGGCGAAGCCCCGCACCCTAGCGCACACCGGACGGTCGGACGGACAGACGGTCAGACGGTCGGCGACGGGAGTTGACCGCCCGACCGTCCGACCGTCCGACCATCCCTTGCCAGGCACAGGTGTGTATGTCGTCGAGCCCGGCTCTGAGATCGATTTCATGCGGCAGTTCTCCCTTGCAGACATTCATGGTGTGGGTCCGAAATTTCAGGAGCGGCTGGCGAAGCTCGGCCTGCGCACCGTCGACGACGCTCTGGGTCGGGACTTGGCCACACTCACGGGGTGGCTGGGCAAGCGCGCAGCGAACTGGCTTTACCAACGAATCCGCGGCATCGACGAAGCGGTCGTGGCCGCCCATGCCGGCGCCAAGTCAATCAGCCGGGACGACACGTTTTCCCGGGATCTGGACGACGACTCCGCGCTGGATGAGAAATTGCTGTGGTTGGTGGACCGCGCCACCAGCGATCTCCGCGCGGGCGGGCTCCTCGCCCGCACCGTGACGGTGCGCCTGCGGGACGCTGATTTCACCGATCGCCAGGCGAGCCACACTCTGTCGCGACCGATCTCTTCCGATCGCGCCGTGCTGACCGAGGCCCGCAAGCTCCTGGCACGCCTTCGGGCCGCGCGGCGCGTCCCTGCCCGGCTGCTCGGCGTCGCCCTCTCGAATCTGCTGGCGGGAGAAGTTCCGGCGCAGCTCTCTCTGCTGGAGCCGGAAACACAAGGGTCGGAGGACACGCCGAAAGATCGGGCGATCGCCCAGGCCATCGATGAACTGCGGGAGCGTTTCGGCCGGGATGCCATCGCCCGCGGCCGGACGCCGGACTAGAACTCTCTCTTTTTCATCTCGGAAAAGAGGTCGCGGCGATCCAGATCCTCTTCAGTCACCTCGGGCTGTAGCGTACCATCCACCTGCCGCCGGAGCTTCGCCTTCGGCTTCCTGGCTTCGACCTTCGCCATGGTCTTCTTGACCAGGGCGGCAAGCTTCTTATCGTCGCTCTTCGACATCGACACTCCTGTTGGGTTTTGGGCCGGACTCTCTAAAAGGTAACCTGGACCCGCCCGAGCGACGCGCACGAAGCGCATCCAGGCTCCACGGCCCCGGGCCGGCAACCGCCAGATATAACCAGAGGAAACAGTAGAGGACCGCCAGCTCCCCGCGGTTGAGGATCGGCCAGAACCCACCCGGCGCATGCCGGGTGAAGTATGCCACCGCCATTTCGCCCGCCAGGATGAATGCGACCGGCCGCGTGAACCATCCCAGGAGCATCAGCGACCCACCGAAGAACTCGCAGATGCCCGCGAACCAGAAAAGTGTGAAGAGGGGCGCCGTGGGCTGCGGCTCAGTCACCGGAAACGCGAACAGCTTCTGCGATCCGTGGGCCAGGAAAACAAAGGCCGCCATCACGCGCATGACGCTGCGCAACCGGGGAGCCCAGGTCTCAAACATGGTGTCGTTCATGAGTAGCTCACTCTCCCGATTACCGGAGCGTCGGGATATCGATGGTGACCCGCTCGATGGCACCCGCGAAGCGGGTGCGTACCCGCGCCAAGAGGATCAGGGCAACGGCGGCGAGCCCCAGGACCAAGCCCCACCAGAGTCCGCGCGGGCCAAGATTGGTCTTGAAGCCGAGCCACGCGCTGACCGGCAGGCCCACCAGCCAGAATCCTACCACGTTGATCCACATCGGCGCGCGGGTATCGGCCAGCCCGCGGAGAATGCCGATCGAAACGACCTGAAGCCCGTCGAAGACCTGAAAGACCCCAGCCAGCGGAATCAGCGCCGCCGCAACGGCGATCACTTCAGGTTGGTTGGTGTAGGCACGGGCGATCCAGGAGGGCGCCGCGACCATCGCGCCGGTGGACGTTGCCATGAATGCCAGTCCGATCACGAGCCCGGCGCTGGCGGCGCGGCGGGCTTCCCTCACATCCGCCCTGCCCACCGCGTTCCCCACCAGTACCGCTGCCGCTCCCGCGACACCAAGCGGGACCATGAAGGTGAACGCCGCGAGATTCAGCGCGACCTGATGACCGGCGATCGCGGTGACGCCAATCGATCCCATGAGCAGGCCGACCACGCCGAAGATGCCGAACTCGAGCTGGTTCTGGACCCCGATGGGAGCGCCCAGCGCTACCAATCGGCCCAACGGACGAGCGCTAAAGACCTCCGGTGGCCAATGGGAGAGACGGGGCCTGATCTCGCGCCACCCGGCCAGGAGGAGCCCCAGCGCCATGATCCAGCGGCTGGCGGCCGTGGCCCACGACGACCCGACCGCGCCGCCCGCGGGAAAGCCCAGGTGTCCATAGACGAACATCCAGTTGAGCCCCGCATTCGCCAGATTCGCGAAGATGATGACCGCCACCACCGGCGCGGCCCGGTGCATGGCCTGCAGCGTTTGGCGAAAGACAATGAACAGGTAGAACGGCAGGATCCCGAGCGTCTGGACCATGGCGTAGCGTGCGGCGTCAGGCACCACCTCGGGCTGTTGGTGCAGCAGCTTGAGCAGCGGCTCCGCCGGCAGCAACAGGAGAGAAGACGGAACCGCCAGGGCCACCGCCAGCAGGATGCCCCGTTGGAGGCCACGCCTGATGCCCAGCTCATCCCGCGCGCCCACCGCCTGCGCCACGACCGGATCCAGCGCCATCAGGGTGCCCATTCCGAAGCTCGACATCGCGAACATATACACGTTGCCGAGGGCCACCGCGGCGAGCGCTGGTGCCGACACCCGTCCCACCATGACGGTGTCCACCACACCCATGGCCATCATGCCGATCTGCGCCACCACCAGCGGAATGGCGAGCCGGAGCATGGCCGCGAGTTCCTGACGGAAGCCGCGGGGAAGCGGCACACTGGACGAGGTCATCAAATTCTGCCGGCGATGTCGGCGGGAAAGTTACTGCCTGCATTGACGGCCCGGCTGACGGTCTATACCTTGTGGTCCACATGAATCACCGCGCCATGGGCTGCCTCTGTTGCATGTGCAACTGCATGTGTCCTTGTCAAGGGACGGCCGGCTGGCGCACGTGACTATATAAGGAATAGATCGGGCCTCGAGCCCAACACGAAAGCAGCCAACGGCCGCGACTGAATCCAGTTGCGGCCTTTTTCGCCTCACCCCTGTCCCCTCTCCCTCACGGGAGAGGGGAACGGCAGCGTAAGGAGTGCATAGTGGACGCAGTCCTCATTTCGGGGAGTCCATCGGCGAGTTCCAAGTCCCGAACTTTGCTCGAGCGCGCGCAGGCGCAGCTCGAGGCTGTCGGCTGTTCCACGATTCTCATCGATCTCGCGACTCTGTCGGCCGATGCGCTGCTCGGCCGCCGGACCGACGACCAGCTCAGGAGCGCGGTCGAGACGGTGGGCCGCGCTCAAGTGGTCGTGGCCAGCTCACCCACGTATCGGGCCACCTACTCCGGGCTGCTGAAGACGTTTTTCGATCTGCTGCCGCAGGATTGCCTCGTCGGCAAGATCGGCATCCCGATCCTGACCGGCGGCGGTCCGTGGCACCGGCTCGCCCTCGATCACTCCTTCAGTCCTCTGTTCACCAGCCTCGGCGCGACCGTCGTGAACGGCGTCTACGGCCACGACGGGCAGTTCAAGAATGGACCCGATGCAGCACTGCTGGAGCGGGTCGACCGCGCCATTGACGACGCGCTCGCAGTCGCTCGCGCCTCGTCGGAAGCGATGAAGCCATGACCCTTACCGTCCCTTACCGTCTCGCTGACGCGAGCTGCCTGAGCATGGAGTAACGATGGCCGCAACGAGAGAGCGCCCGATCGCGATCTACTATGAACACCCGGATTGGTTCAAGCCGCTGTTCGCCGAGCTGGACCGTCGCGGAACGCCTTACGTCAAGGAGAATCCAGGAGATCACCGGTTCGATCCGACGGATGCCCCTCGCTATTCGCTGGTCTTCAACCGCATGAGTCCCTCGGCGTGGCTCCGGGGATACGGTCACGCGATCTTCTACACCCTGCAGTACCTCGCTCACCTCCGCGAGCGCGGCATTCGCGTGGTGAACGGCTACGATGCGTTCGTCACCGAAACATCCAAGGCCTATCAACTCGCCCTGCTGGAGCGGTTGGGACTTCCCTACCCCAAGGCCCGGGTGATCAATCATCCCTCGCAGGCGGCGGCCGCAGCGGAAGGGTTGCGTTTTCCCGTAGTGGTGAAGCCCAACATCGGGGGAAGTGGCGCCGGTATCCGCCGGTTCGACCGTCCCGAGACACTGGCGGCGGCGGCGAAGGACGGCGGCATCGAGCTGGGGATCGATTCCACTGCCCTGGTACAGGAGTTCATTCCCGCGGAAGACGGGAAGATCACCCGGGTGGAGGTCCTGGGCGGCTGCTATCTCTACGCGATCAACGTCTACTCGCCGGGCGACAGCTTCAATCTCTGTCCGGCCGATGCCTGTCAGACCACCGACGGCGCCGAGCTGGAGCGGAAGGCGTGCGCCATCGACGCACCCAAGAACGGTCTCCGGGTGGAGGGCTACACCCCACCCACGCAGCAGATCATGGACGTCGAGCAGATCATGCGGGCGGCCGGAATCGAGGTCGGCGGGATCGAATACATCGTCGACTCCCGCGATGGCCGGCTCTACTACTACGACGTGAACGCCCTGTCCAACTTCGTCGCCGACGCTCCCCGCGTGATCGGCTTCGATCCCTTCGCGCGTCTGGTGGATTACCTCGAGCAGGAGGCGGCGTAGCATGCGCTTCGGATACTGGCTGCCGGTCTTCGGCGGATGGCTGCGCAATGTCGAAGACGAGAACATGGCGGCGAGCTGGGAGTACGTGAGCCGTCTCGCCAAGCGCAGCGAGGAGATCGGGTTCGACCTCACGCTGATCGCCGAGCTGAATCTCAACGACATCAAAGGCATGCAGGCGCCTTCACTGGACGCCTGGAGCACGGCGGCCGCCCTCGCCGCGGTCACCCGAACGCTCGAGCTGATGGTGGCCGTCCGGCCCACCATGCACCACCCTTCGCTGCTGGCCAAACAGGCCGCCAACATCGATCACATCAGCGGCGGACGCGTTTCGCTGAACGTGGTGTCGTCCTGGTGGGCTGAAGAAGCGCGGCAGTATGGAACGCAATTCGACCAGCACGACCGGCGCTACGCGCGGACATCCGAATGGCTGGACGTCGTGTCCGGCATGTGGTCGCAGCCGCACTTCTCGTTTTTGGGGGACTTCTACCACATCCAGAACGCGATTCTGGAACCCAAGCCGGTGCAGAAGCCGCGGCCGGTTCTCTATGCCGGGGGCGAATCACCCGCGGCGAAAGATCTCATCGCCAGGAAATGCGATGCGTATCTCATGCACGGGGACCCACCCGAGCGCATCGCCGAGAAAATCACCGACCTGCGGGCCCGTCGCGAATTCCTGGGGTTGGAGGTCATGACCTACGGCCTGGCGGGCTACGTCGTCTGCCGCAAAACCGAGACCGAAACCAGGAAAGAGATCCAACGCATTACTGACGTAAAGCAGAACGCCGCGGGATACGCCAATTATGAGGACTGGCTGCAGAACACCAAGTTGGAGCAGCGGGTCTCGGTGGAGGATTATTCGGTCTCCAATCGCGGGCTCAAGGCGGGTCTGGTGGGCACGCCGGAGCAGATCGCCGAGCGGCTGCTCCAGTTCGAGCGCGCCGGAGCGCATCTGGTGCTGTTGCAGTTCAGCCCGCAGCTTGAGGAGATGGAGCGGTTTGCAGAAGAGGTCATCCCGCTGGTGAATGGAAAGAGGCCGCGATTAGCCAGGCAGCCGGACCGGAAAGCCCCCGCCCGCCATGTCGGAGTCGCGGGCTAACCGCACGCGCCCGACACCAGGCCGCGTGGTTCCTGGTGGCGTGGTCCGCCAGCCACGCGGCCACGGCCGCCGCCCAGGACTCCGTCCAGGCTGACAGCAGTCGCTCCCGGCTCGTGCTCGACATGCCGGTCTTCGATTATCCCGCCAACACCGCCGCAGGATTCGCCTTTCCGAGCATGGAGCAATCGCTGGACATCAGTAAGGCGTTCTATCAGCTCTCCACCCGCCTTCTTCACAGGACCCTGCCCGGCAACCGCTTCTCCACCAGGCTCTTTCGCGCCAGCATCGAGATCCTGCTCGCCACTTTCCCGTTCGGCGATGCCTGGCTACATGAAGAATGGCATCGCGCGGTCCTCCGGAACCGCGGAATCGGGAGCTTCAATGATGCCTACAAGTTCAGGATCTTCTCGACTGCGATCAGCGTGAGCCACGTGCGCGACGAGGACCTCATCCGGCTCAAGCGGGATTATCCCGCCGACCAGGTGAGATTGGCCGAGGCGGGGATCGAAGGGGAATACCAGCAGGTGACCGAGGGTACCAAGGACCGCGTGTTCCTCGACGCGAACCCGCAAGGCAACGTGACGCGGTTCTTGAGCGTGACCAACGCCATCCTCTATCTTGGCTTGAGCTCGCTCAATGCCACCGATCGCAGAACCGATGAGTTCAATCGGAAGGATGGTGCCGACATTCCGCGGCGCGACGCCTTGGGGTGGGATTTCACGGCGTGGATCTACGATCTGTCTCGCCCCGACGAACCCTACGAGGCGCGCGGTATCCATCCCTCGGGAGTGGGCATGGATCGCTATATCAAGCCGCTCGACCTTACACCCGACGAAAAGCGGTTTCTGCGGCTCCAAGGCGGACTCGCGTTGCTGAACCTGGTGGACCCCAATTTATATCGCCGCAGGCCGTTCACTGTGGGCGATTCCGGCACCAGCGTCCCGCTCCAGTACACCTTCGGTTTGCGGCACATGCTGACGTCGTTTGGCTACACCATCGATGCCAACCTCTTTTTCAAAGAGGCCGCGACCAACCTGTACGTTGTGCTCCACAGCTACTTCAACAACGAGCACTACTTCCCCGGCGCCGAGCTGGAGTTGGTTCGTTACCCGGTAACTATCGCCGGAAGGCCATTCGAGGTCTCGCCCCGTGTCGCGGGATGGCTCCAGCCTGAAGGCCAGCGTTTCCGGGCAACCAAACCGGTCGCGGGAGGGCTCGGGTCGTTCAGACTCGGATCGTCCGCGGCAAACCCCGGGGTCGGCTGGTTCGTTGAGGTCAGCGCAAAGAGCGCCGGCTGGGTGGCAGGAGAAGTGGAGTTGGGGAACGAGATCGGCGCCAAGGTCGGGATCTCGGCGGTGTTGCGGTGAACTCTCCTTGACTGCGTCTTGACGCCTGGAATGCAGCATCGAGAGTATGATTGCCTCGATCGCGACACGGTCTTACCGAGCCGTCTTCAGCGCGGCCTTCTTCGCGCTGTCGGGGTCAGGCTGCGACCCCGACCTCAAGCCCTTCGACGCCTGCTACACCAGGGCTACTTCCTGCTCAAAGGGCCGCGGAAGGTGCGGGGCGAGTTCAGCCTCACCGTGCTGGCCTACAATCTGAAGCGGGTGCTCAACCTGCTCGGCACGCCGCGGTTGCTCGAAGCCCTCGCTTAGGCGGGAGTCTCGCCCCCGTTCCGCCCGGCGGGAACCCATTAGGGACGCGACACCGCTGCTGAGCGCCCCACCGACCGACTTGCTGTCTCTCGTCTGCTCCTAACCCGCTCTCCATCGTAACCATGCGATCATCGCTCGCCTACCAGGAGTTTTCACACGACCTCAGCGCGGGTTAGGCAGCGCCATCCGACAGCGGAGTAAGAGGGTCAGTTCCAATGATGCCCTTAGAGTGTAGAACTTCTATCGGCTCCAGGTATTTCCGTAGCTTGCTGAGCTCCTCTTGTTCCGAACCGCTGAGCCGTACCGCATCGACCTCAAATGCGATCGCCGTCAGCCACGTGAGATATCGGAGTGCATCAAAGCCGAGAGGTACTCCGGAATCCTCGTTCTTATCGAGAGCAGGTATGACAACAAGCTTGTCCGGCTCGAATAGGGCCTGGTCCCACGGACGATTGCCGTGCGCTGAACCAGAATGAAGACGGTATTGAATAGCGTAGTCGGATCCCATGCCGACGGCCTCTGCGAGACTCTTCAATCCCTCCGGTTGGCCGGACCAGTGTCCACCATCCAGTCGCTTGTCGGCAGGTAACGCTTTCTCTCCTTCTTGATACTCAACTCTCTCGCGTTCAGCTAACTCCAGTTCCGTGATGTACACCTTTTTCAAAGCAGGGTAATGGTCCAAGGCGCTACGAAGCTTCACTTGTTCTCGTCGCACACCCCGAAAGTAGCGGTCGAGCCGATTCTCTCTTTCGGCAACATCGATACGGGAGTCCGCAAGGTACTGAGCGGTTAACAAGGATTCCAGGAGTGAGCGAACATTTGGCGACACCCCGCTGGCAGCCCCGATGGCTAAGCCAGCGTGGATGCACTGCCCCTGACGAACACCCCAGCCAAGTAGGCTGAGGACTGCCAATTGCAGTGGCGCTGTGGAAGAAGAGCGATCGATCGCAGCACCCGAGAAGGCGACCATTGCGAGAGCGGTGGCCGAGTCGAGCACGTTAAGGATGGGGGTCAAATTAGCAGATTCCATGGCACTGCCTAACGCACATTGAGAGCACGCCCCTTGGTGGTACCATGAAGTCGACCAAGACGCATGGATCCCAGCAAGGAGCGGCTCTCATGAAACGGACGACGAAGTATGTCGCG
>JACQVB010000015.1 GCA_016209985.1 Gemmatimonadota bacterium
CGCTTCGAGAGTCTTGGCGAGGCGGGCGAGGTCGGCCCGCACGTCTTCCAGCTCGACGCCCGACCGCAATCGGGCCAGCGGCTGCCCCATTCCACCACCGGCGCCAAACTCCTTGGCTGGCCGCATGCGCCACACCGCGGTCAGAAAGGACTGGTTGGGATCCGCCGGGATCACGCCCACGACGGCGTGCGACACCCCATCGATGGTGACGAAGACGCCTTCCAGCGACCGCGGCGCGCCCAGGTTGGCCTGCCAGAACCGGTGGCCGACCACGACGAGATTCTCGGCGGTCGAGGTCTCGAACGTCCGTCCTATTTCCGGTTGGAGACCGACCACCCGGAAGTAATTGGGCGAGACGTCCTGGAAGTACATCTCCTCTTCCGTTTTTCCGTCGCTGACGTTGGCCAGACGGATCCGCGTGAAGGCAATGGAATCCGAGAAATGCGCCAGGCGCTCGAGCAGCAGCGCATCCCGCTCGGCCCAGGAAACCCGCTCCTGGCGAGGATCGCCCTGGGACCAGACCCGCACCACATGCTCGGCGTCCCGGTAGGGCACGTACGGATGCATGAACGCATCCAGCACCGCGAACGTGGTGGTGTTGAGGCCGAGCGCCAGCGCGAGCGAGGTCACCGCGACAGCGACAAATCCCCTGCTCTTCGACAACGAGCGTACTGCATTCCGCACATCACGAAGCAGGGATTCCATCATGCCATGCCCTCCTCTTGACAGCCAGCTGTTATAGTGTATTATATCACTAATACACTAGGAGTGCAATGTTCGATTGGACTGCCATGCTGGCGCAGGTCGATCCCCGCAGCGCCACTCCGCTTTACGCGCAGATCGCCGCCCGCTTGCGGGTGGCCGTCGCGTCCGCGGAGCTGAGACCGGGAGATCCTCTGCCGTCGGTGCGCCAACTCGCCACGCGCCTGCGGATCAATCCAGCCACCGTGGTGCAGGCCTACCGGGAGCTCGAGACGGAGGGGTTCGCCGAAATGCGACAAGGTGCCGGAACATTCGTGCGTGAGGTGGCCTCCGATCGCCGCTCCCGGGAGCGCGCCCGCCAGGCCAGGCGGCTGGTGCGCGAGCTGATCGCCGAGGCCGGTAAACTCGGCCTGTCCACCAACGATCTCCTGGAAGCGATTCAGGACGAGCTGGGGGCGAAGACCGCATGAGCAACGCGATCGAGACCCGCGGCCTGGTCTATCGGGCCGGTAAGAGCTTCGAGATCCGGGACCTCGCCCTCAACGTGCCGGCCGGATCCATGTACGGCTTCCTCGGCCCCAACGGTGCCGGCAAGACGACCACCATCCGGCTGCTGCTGGGGCTGCTCCGCCCCGTCAGCGGGGCGATCACGGTGCTCGACCGACGCATCCCCCGGGAGGCGCCTCGGGTGCTCCAACGCACCGGCTATGTGCCGGAGTCCCCGCACCTCTACTCCACGCTCACCGTGGCCGAGGCGATCGCCTTTCATCACGCCTTCTATCCCGGCTGGGATCAGGGCTGGGCGGACGAGCTGCTGGCCATGTTCGGCCTGGTCCGCGACCGCCGGCTGGCGCGGCTCTCCAAGGGAGAAATGGGCAAACTGATGATGCTGCTGGCACTCGCCCAGCGGCCCGAGCTGCTGGTGCTGGATGAGCCCACCGACGGGCTCGACCCCGTGGTGCGGCGCGATGTGCTGTCCGCGCTGCTGGAATACGTGGCCCAGCACAATGCCACCGTCTTCATCTCCAGCCACCTGGTGCACGAACTGGAGCGGATCTGCGACTGGGTGGGCGTGATGGACCGCGGCCGGCTGGTGGCCGAGCTGCCGATGCACAGCTTCAAGAGCGGGATCAAGCGCATCCGGCTGTCCGACCCTCCGGCCCTCCCGGGCGATACCCCGTTCGTCCTGCTCAACCGCGAGCCGGCGGAGGGCTCGGTGGAAACCTGGGTGGTGCGCGGGTGGCAGCCGCCCATGGCGCAGTACTTCGAGGGTGTGGGCGCGTCCGTGCGGGAAGTGGTGGACCTGGATCTGGAAGAAGGATTCGTCGAGCTGCTGCGGACGTTTCGCGTGAATCCCGACTAGGAGACCGACGCGATGTTCAAAGTCGTTTTTCTGACGCAGTGGAAATGGTCTCGCACCGCCGTACTGGCGGGCGTGTTCGCGGCCTTCGCGCTGCCGATTCTCTCGGTGCAGCAAGCCGGGGTGTTCGCCGGCCCCACGCGAGAATTGCCGGGCCACGCGCGACGCCTGTTGGACACGGTCCAGACCTGGGGCATCGCCTACCCGCTGCTCGCGCTGGTGCTGGGGGTCCTGGTGGCCGTCACTGCATGGGCGGCCGATCATCGCGGCCGTCACGTCTATGCGCTGGCGTTGCCGGTCCCTCGCTGGCACTACGTCCTGCTGCGGTTCGCGGCGGGCGGCGCATTACTCCTTGCTCCACTCGCCGCGCTGGGCGTGGGTGCCCTGCTCGCGTCCGCGAGCGTCACGCTGCCGCCTGGCCTTCAGGCCTATCCCGTCGCGTTGACGGTGCGGTTCGGGCTGGCGCTGCTGGTAGCGTATGCGGTGATTTTCTCGATTTCCGCAGGTACGCCACGCACCGCGGCGATCGTGCTGTCCGCCATCGCCTTCCTGGTCGCGGTCGAAGTGCTCGCCGCGGCGGTCCACGCCCCGATCGACCCCCTCCAGTTCCTGGGCTCCCGGGTGCTCAGCGGCCCCTTCGGCATTTTCACCGGACGCTGGATGCTGATCGATGTGTGACGGTGCGTGGTGCGTGGCCTGCCCTGAGCGCAGCCGAAGGGTAAGTGGTGCGTGGTGCCGTGGCGGTGCACGGTGCGTGGTGCGTGGTGCGTGGTACGTGGCCCTGCTCGGGACCCTTTCCGTTCCACGGGCTCCGGCGCAGACCGTCGCCGAGCTGCGTCAGCGGGTTCAAGCGCTCGAGGCAAGGCACCGGACCGCAGCGGCAGCGGCCAATCGGGCCGACAGCCTCACCACCGGCGCTACGGACACGATCCGCGTCGGGATGCTCACGGTCGTTGCCGCGCAACCGATTGAAAAACCGGTTCGCCGGGGAGTGGAACTGGCCTGGCCGGCGGTTGACTCGCTCTATGGAGATGCGGCCGGCGAGCTGAAGCGCTGGACGCTGGTGGTCTGGGACCCCAACCAGGGGCGTGTTCCCCGCCTGGACCCACCCAAGCTGCTGATCACGGTCAATGTGAACTGGACCGCACCGGTCGCCATCGACCCGGTGGACGTTTCGCGACGCGTCATGTCGGGCTCGGCCCAGGCCCTGCATGCCGACCTGGAGGGCTGGCGCACGACGCCGTTTCACCGCTGGCTAGAGCCCGCTCCCGCAGCCGACGAGCAACGTCTGATCTCGGAGGCGTATGTCGAATTGGTCACCCTTCCGACCCATGCTGCCCAGGAGTGTTTCTCCGGCGTGCTCGAGCGCTGCCGTACGGTGCTAGGGGCCGCTCCCAGTAACGATCCCCGGAGCCGCTGGCCCACGCCGGATGACCGCCGCGCCCTGGTTCAACGAATCGCGCTCGAGTTCCCCTACGTGATCAGGACACGTGAACCCCTGCTTCATTCGTGCCTGAACGCCGACCAGGATTGCGCCACCCTGCTGGGATCCATCGCCCCCGAGTGGTTGCCGGAGCTGGTGACGCAGCAAACCCGGAATACACTGATCCGTCACGCCGTCCGGCTGGGCGGCCGGAGAGGTTACCAGCGCCTGCTGCAGAGCGCGGATCTGCCTCTGGGAGTCGCGGTGGCGGACGCGGCTGGCCTCCCGGTGGATTCGGTGGTCGCCTCCTGGCGCCGGGCGGTCCTGGCGGCCCGGCCCGACGTCGTGACCACATCCCGCTTCGAAGGGTGGCTAGCGGTGCTCTGGGGAGTGGTCTTCACCACCTTCGCGCTTGCGAGCACGCGATGGCACCGGGTCTGAGCCGCTGGGCCTCGGTCGCGCTGATCGGCTGCGCCGCCATCGCCGCCGTCTATCTCCCTCCTCCGGAACGCGAGGTGGATGAGTCAGTGGACCGGTTTTCCTGGGAAGCCGTTCACTGGACGCCGGAACGACGGATAGAGAACCGGCTGAAGTCCGCCCTGCGACACCTGGAGAATGAGTTACAGATTGCCACGGACTCGGAGGCCTTCGTCAAGCAGCTCGCGTCCAGAGGCAGGGGCCATGGCCCGACCCTGTTCTTCGCCGAACCGGTTCCGCCCGGAGAGCAGAGGACCGCCCAGACGTTCTTTGACAGTCTCACGCAATCTCTTCAACTCACCTCACCCGAGGTGGACCTGATCGTGCGGGTCACCCTGGACCCCGACCAGCAACCTCGGACCATCAGGCGTCTGCGCGTGAGCACTGACCGCCTGGGGTGCGACGTGCAGCTCTCGCTGGGTTGGGCGATCTCCTACGTGGAGCGGGTCGGGGGGAAAGACATCCAGCGAGTGGACCGGGGCCGCTGGGTCAACCGGTTCAGGAACGGGCTGGTGGAGAGTCTGGGACCTTGCGCCTATTACACGGCGTTCGGCCGGCCAGGTACCCACATCGAGGACTGGCTTCGGAGCCGGCGCCCCCGCTGGAATCCGCGCGGCGATCGACTGCAGTACTGGTTCGCCCACGGCGTGAGCTGGGAATCCGAATCTCGGCTGCTGGATTGGGAAAGCGCGAACCTGTGGAATCGGCCGTTGCCCGTCAGAGGATGTGCGGAAGGGTCACTGGCCCATTGCCGCGGCGTCGTGTTCGACTCGCTCGCGCCCTCGGATTGGAGCGACCAGTGGTACCTCTCCGATCTGGTTCACGCCATGGGCCGTGATCGCTTCGCTCGCTTCTGGCGCTCGCCGCTCCCGGTGGATGCGGCGTTTCAGGAGGCGTTCGGGCTTCCCATCGAGCGGTGGACGCGGAACTGGCTGCTCCGCCGCCGGGGCGGCCGTGCCGTTCCGCGCGCCGGGTTCACGGTGCTATCGACCTTGACCACTCTGCTACTGGCCATCGCCGCGTTGGGGGGCGCCACGCTGTATGCGGCGAAACGGCAGGTAGGTTAGGAGACCGCGCCCCGCTGTGACCAGTCGCGTGCCTGCTGCACGGCCACCGTCACGTCGGTCAATCCCGAAGCCAACCCGGTTTCCAGCGCCCGCTCGAGCGCCGATCGAATGCTTCCCAGCTTCGCCAGTCCGGTGTCGAGCGCTTCGAGCGTTGCCGCCTGGCTCACCAGCAGGCAACCCGCCGTTTCTCTGCGCCGTTCCAGCGCGGCAAGGCGTTGATTCCGGCTTGGCGACGTGGGCTCCGAGCGGGTCGCTGCGATCTGGTTGTCGAGCGCCTCGGTAGATCCCATCTGGCGCTGCAGGGAGTGAAGCTGGCGTGCCAATTCGGTGGCGCGCGCCAGGACTAGATCCACAGTGGCAACCACCAGGCCCACACGATCGCGCTGCGCGTTGGGGAGGCGTTGAATCAAACCCAGCATCGCCGCGCGGTCGCTCCGCCCCTGCCGGATCGCCTCCGCGTGCGGTCCGAATTCGGCCGAATCAATCGGCGTCAGGCGTTCCGCTCCCCGTCTGATCACGTAGGGAAGCACGTCGCGCCACTCGTACCCGGCGGTCCACAATCTGCCATAGGATGCCGCCGCAATCATCGTGGCCACCAGCAGCCCGAGGGGCGCCAGGAGCACCTGGCCCATGGCCACGTCAACGACGACCAGGACCAGCACCGCCAACGCCGCGAATGCGAGCAGGCGCCGGAATTGCTTCAGCGGCTCGGGCGGCCCTGGTGCTGCCGCGCCGGCACTCGGCAGTATGCCCGCCGGAAGTGACCCGCCCTCGAGTGCCCTCAGCAAATCATCGGCAGTGCCCCACCGTTCGGCCGGGTTCTTGGCCAGGCACCGCGCGATCGCCGCCGCGAGGTCCGCCGGACAGTCGACCCGTTTCTGGGTTACCGGTGGCGGCTCCTCGGTGATCTGCTTGATCAGCAGCGCCTGCAGGCTGTCCCCGGTAAACGGCAGCTCCCCGGTCAGCATTTCATACCCGACCACGCCCAGCGAATAGAGGTCCGAGCGGTGGTCGAGCGTGCGGTCGCCGGCCGCCTGCTCGGGACTCATGTAGTGGGGACTTCCGACGATTCCGCCTGTCAGGGTGAGCGCCTGCGAGTCGGAGCCCAGGGCCTTGGCGATGCCGAAATCGGTCAGGAGCACCCGCTGATCCTCGCCGTCCAGCATGATGTTGTCGGGCTTGATATCACGATGCACCAGTCCTGCCCGATGAGCGGCGGCCAGCGCCGATGCCGCCTCCCGGAGAACACGGCGCGCTACGCTCACCGACATCACCCGCTCGCGTTTCAGACAAGCAGCGAGATTCCCGGAGACGAGCGGCATGATGAAGTACGCGAGTTCCGGGTCGGTGCCGACCGAGTAGATCGGCATGACGTGGGGATGGCGCAGGCGGGCGAACGCCTCGGCCTCACGCCGAAACCGGTCGAGACCGGATCCCCACTGAAACACCTCGGGTCGCAACGCCTTTACCGCCACCTCGCGCTTGAGCCGGAGATCGAAAGCCGCGTAGACCACGCCGAAGCCGCCGCGCCCGAGCGGGCCACGCAGCTCGAACCCCTCCCCCAAGGCAGCGGCGAGCCGCTCGCGGAAGGCTGACTCGTCCGGCGATGCCGGCGGTTCGCGCCCCTGGGACGAGAGGTCCGGAGAAGTGGACATGCTGGCCCAAACTACTTCTTGTGCGGCGCCCTTGCGACCTCCTACTGTCCGGGCGATTCTGTGTGGTACCGTGCGCTCGTTTCCCCGTCTGTCTCCATTTGCGACGCTGACCTTCGTCCTTCTCGCCACCGCTGCGCCCGGGCACCTCGAGCCCGAGGCCGAGCGCCCGGCCTCGTCACGCCGAGTCTTCGGGATACAGGTACCTGACGTCGTCCCGCACGAGTTCTACTACACCCGCGGGATCTACACCGGAGGGGGACGGAGGTGGGGCGGCTACGGGCGGAGCTGGACGATCGATTATCCCAAGTCCGACCGGCAGTTTCTGCTGGGAGTGAAGCGGCTCCTCGACATCGATGCCTACGGAATGGAGCACGCCGTCGCGCTGGATGACCCGGAACTGAACCGGTTTCCTTTCCTATATATGGTGGAAGTGGGCCAGACCGCGATGACCGAATCTGAAATCGCGGGCCTGCGGCGCTATCTCCAGGCCGGCGGCTTCCTGGTGGTGGACGACTTCTGGGGCAGCTACGAGTGGGAAGTGTGGGAGTCGCAGATCACCAGGGTGTTTCCGGAGTATCACATCGTCGACATCCCGATCGATCACCCGTTGATGAACACCGTGTACCCCATCAAGGAGATTCTCCAGGTTCCCAACGTGGGGAATGCGCACCGCGGCGTCACGTCCGAGCAGGACGGCTACGTCCCCCATTGTCGCGGGATCTTCGACGACCAGGGGCGACTGTTGGTGGTGATCAACTGGAACACGGATCTCGGCGACGCCTGGGAATGGGCGGAGGACCCCTATTATCCGCTCAAGTATTCGACCTTTGCCTGGGAAATGGGGATTAACTTCATCGTGTATTCGATGAGCCATTAGTGGAATCGATCTTCGCGTTCCTTTTCAAGTACCGGCCCTTCGTTTTCGAGAAGGGCCACTTCGCTCTGTCGGCGCCCTGGTCCATGATCGGGATCGTCGCCTTCGGAGTCGTCGTGCTGGGCGCGCTGTCCTTCAGCTATACGCGGGTCCGCGGGAAGAGCCGATGGCAGGATCGGGTCATTCTCGGGAGCATCCGGGCGGCCGCCCTGGCCGTGATTCTGTTCTGTCTTTTCCGCCCGAAACTGATGCTTTCGACCGTGGTGCCTCAGCGCAATTTCCTGGGCATCCTGATCGATGACTCGCAGAGCATGCAGATCGCCGACCAGGATGGCGCGCGCAGCGCCTTCGTGGCGAGAACGCTCGGATCTCCGGACTCCGCGCTGTTCAAGGCGCTGGCTGAGCGCTTCCAGCTCCGCTTCTTCCGGTTCTCCAGCACCGCCGATCGGGTGGCCGACGCCACCCAGGTGCGCTACACCGGCCGCGAGAGCCGGCTGGGCCACTCCCTGGAGGCGGCCCGTACCGAGCTGGCCGGCCTCCCGGTTTCGGGCCTGGTCGTGGTGAGCGATGGCGCCGACAACTCCGGCGTCGGACTCACCGAATCGCTGCTGGCCCTGAAGGGCGCTGGGGTGCCGGTGTTCACCGTGGGACTGGGCCGCGAACGCTTCGAGAAAGACATCGAGATCTCCCGGGTGGACGCGCCACGCTCGGTCCTGCTGGGCACATCATTGGTGGTCGATCTCCTGGTGCGGCAGAACGGATACCGTGGATCGAAGATCACGGTGTTCGTGGAAGACGCGGGCCGCATCGTGGGATCGCGCGAGGTGGAGCTCCCGCCCGACGGCCAGGCCGCTCCGGTCCGGGTTCACTTCACGGTCACCGAAGCCGGCCCGCGAGTATTCCGGTTCCGGATCGCACCGCAAGCCGGCGAGCTGGTCACCCCGAACAACCAGCAGGACGCGCTGATCCTGGTGAACGACCGGCGCGACCGCGTGTTGTATTTCGAGGGCGAGCCGCGCTGGGAGGTCAAGTTCATTCGCCGCGCCGTCGATGCGGACAAGAACCTCCAGGTGGTCGTTCTCCAGCGGACGGCACAAGACAAGTTCCTGCGCCTGTCGGTCGACAGCGCCAACGAGCTCATCGGCGGGTTCCCCAAGACGCGGGAAGAGCTGTTCCGGTACCGGGGGCTGATTCTGGGGAGCGTCGAGGCCGGCTTCTTCACGCCGGACCAGCTCCGCATGATCGCGGACTTCGTTTCTCAGCGCGGCGGCGGGCTGCTGGCGCTCGGCGGCCGCCGTTCGTTCAGCGAGGGGGGCTACACGGGGACCTCGGTGGCAGATGTGCTTCCGGTGGCACTCGGTCCCCGCGCCGGCAGCGACAGCATGCCCTTCTTCGCCGAAATGAAGGTCGAGCCCACACCGGCCGGGCTGAGCAGCCCCATCACCCAGATCGGCCCAACGGAAGAAGCCTCGGCCCAGCGCTGGAAGACCCTGCCCGAGCTCTCGACGTTCAATCCGATCGGCACGGTCAAGCCGGGTGCGACGACCCTGCTCACCGGTAGCGGACGGGACCTTCGCAGCCGGCAGGCGGTACTCGCCTACCAGCGCTACGGCCGGGGAAAGAGTGCGGCGTTCACGGTCCAGGATTCCTGGCTTTGGCAGATGCACGCCAGCATCCCGTTGGAGGATCAGACCCACGAGACCCTGTGGCGCCAACTATTGCGCTGGATCGTGAGCGATGTGCCCTTCGAAGTGACCGTGACCGCTTCGCGCGACCGCGTGAGCCCGGGCGATCCGGTGACGCTCACCGCCGAGGTGGACGACGACCGCTACTTCCGGATCAACAATGCGGTGGTGACGGCCCAGGTCGTGGCACCCACCGGCGAGAAGCAGACCATTCCCCTGGATTGGACCGTGAGCCGCGACGGCGAGTACCGCGGCACGTTCACTCCGAAGGCCGAAGGGCTCTACGCGATCACCGTGAGTGGCAACCAGGGCAGCCGCGCGCTGCCCCCGGCGACGGCGTACGTCCAGGCGACGCCACTCTCCACCGAGTATTTCGATGCTGAGATGCACGCGCCCCTGCTCAAGCGCATCGCCGAGGAAACCGGCGGCCGCTTCTACACCCCTGCCACGGTGAGCACGCTGCCGGAAGACGTGAGCTACACCCAGAGCGGCGCGGCGGTGGTCGAGGAAAAGGACCTCTGGGACATGCCGATTCTCTTCCTGTTGCTGGTCGGCCTGGTGAGCGCGGAGTGGGGATATCGGCGGAAGCGGGGACTGGCATGAGGAGAGTCGGTGGGGGAAGGGTCGGTAAGGGACGGAAAGGGTCGGTAAGGGTCGATAAGGGTCTCGTGCATACTCTTACCGTCTCTTCCCGACTCTTACCGACTCTTACCGTCCTGTCACTGACGTTCCTCCCTGGCGCGCCGCTGCAGGGCCAGCAATCGCACCTCGTCATCATCTCCGGCATTTCGGGTGGCCCCGAGTACGCCGAGCGGTTTCGCGGGTGGTCCACGCAACTGATCGATGCCGCCGAGCATCGTCTCAGTATCCCCGCAGCGAACATCGTTTACCTGTCGGAAGATCCGCCGAAAGGAGTCCCGTACGCCACTGCGGCCTCGACCAAACCCGAGATCGAGCGGACGCTCGGCGACCTCGCCGGCAAGGCCGCGGCGGACGATGTCGTCCTCGTGGTCTTGATCGGTCACGGCAGCACCCAGGGAAGTGAGGCGCGCTTCAATATCCCGGGCCCGGATCTCACCGCCAGAGATTACGCCCGCCTCCTCGACCGGTTCCCTTCCCAACGGGTGGCGCTGGTCAACGCGGCCAGCGCGAGCGGAGAGTTCGTAGCGGCATTGTCGAAGAACAACCGTGCGATCGTGACCGCCACCCGCAGCGGCGGAGAAAAGAACGAGACCGTTTTCGGCGGTTACTTCGCGCAGGCGTTTGCCTCGGACGGAGCCGACACCGACAAGGATGGAAAGGTTTCCCTGCTGGAAGCATTCGAGTTCGCGCGGCGTGAGGTGGCCCGTTTTTACGAATCGGAGCATCGGCTCCAGACCGAGCACGCACTGATCGATGACAACGGCGACGGCCAGGGAAGCCGGGAGCCGGATCTCGCGTCCGGAGACGGCGCATTGGCGAAACGGTTCGTCTTGATCGGCGGGTCGGCGGGTCGGCGGGTTGCGTCTTCCGACTCCATCCTCGCTCCGCTGTACGCCGACGTGCGGAAGCTGGAAGAGCAGGTAGCGACCTTGCGGGCGAAGAAGGATACCATGAAGCCGGACGTCTACGACGACCAGTTGGAGAAGCTGCTGGTACGGCTGGCGGAGACGAATCAGGAGATACGGCAGAGGGAGAAGAAGCCGTGAGAAGGGTCGGTAAGGGACGGGAAGCGTCGGTAAGGGTCAGTAAGGGTGTCGCGCATACTCTTACCGTCCTCTTGCTCTACGGACCTTCGGTCGCCGCCCAGCAATACTCCGCCGCCGAAACGGCATTGCGCACCGGGAAGTACGATGACGCTATCGCGGCCTACACCCGGCTGGCCGCGTCCGAGCCGCCACCCGTTGCGGCGATCAACGGGCTGGTGCGCTCGCTCGCCATGGTGGGCCGGTACGATGAAGCGGAGGCCGCGGCCCGGCGCTCGCCCGACGCCGCCAACTCGCTCGGCGAGATCCTGTATCTGCGGGGCCGCTGGGATGAGGCCGCGACGGCGTTCAAGCAGGCGGTCGCCCGCAAGACGCCCGATCATCTGACGGCCGAATTGAACCTCGCGATCCTCGACTACGATCGGGGAAGGCGCGCCGCGGCCATGCGGGCATTCGAACGGTTCATTCAGATCTACAACCGCAGCGAGCGCCTGACGTCCGAGGAGCTGACCGCCGTGGGGACCGCGTGCCGCTATCTCTCGCGCGACAACCCGCAGCTCGCCAAGGACGCGCTGAAAGCGTTCGACGAAGCGATCGCCGCCGATCTGAACAACCTCGAGCCGCGCATCCGGGAAGGCGAGCTGTTCCTGGAGCGGTACAACAGCACCGACGCGGAAGAGAGTTTCCAGTCGGTCCTCAACATCAATTCCACCCATCCCCGGGCGATCCTCGGGATGGCACGGAGCAAGAGCTTTGACGGCGATCCTGAGGCCTACGCGCTGGCGGAGATGGCGCTGACCGTCAATCCGAGCATGGCGGACGCGAATGTGTTTCTGGCCATCCTGAATCTCGGATTGGAAGAGCGGGTGGCGGCCGAGAACCGGGCGGAAGCGGCACTCGCCATCAATCCCTCATCGCTCGAAGCGCTCGCGGTCCTGGCGGCAACGCACTTTCTCCGGCACGACGATCCCGGTTTCGAGGAAGCTCGCGATCGCGCGCTGGCCCTCAACCCGACCTACGCCGATTTCTACAACACGCTGGCCGAGCTGGCGGCGCAGAACCGCCTATACGCCGAGGGCGTGAGCTTCGCCCGCCAGGCGGTACAACTGGATCCGCAGTCGTGGCGGGGGTACAGCCTGCTCGGCGTCGGCCTGCTTCGCACCGGCGACGTTCCCGCCGGCCGCGCCGCCCTCGAGACGGCCTTCACGGGCGATCCCTACAACGTGTGGACCAAGAACACGCTGGATCTGCTCGACCGCCTTCAGAAGTTCCGGGAGACCCGCAGCCCGCGCTTCCTGTTTGTGATCGATCCCAAGGAGTCCGATCTGCTCAGCCCCTACCTGGCCGAGCTGGGGGAGCAGGCCTACGACCAGCTCGCGGCGCGCTATCGCTACCGCCCGTCCACGCCGGTGCGGCTCGAGATCTTCCCCAGCCACGCCGACTTTTCGGTCCGCACCATGGGCCTCACCGGTCTCGGCGCGCTGGGGGTGAGTTTCGGGTCGCTGTTGGCCATGGACTCGCCGTCCGCGCGCGAGCTGGGTCACTTCAACTGGGGCTCCACCTTCTGGCACGAGCTGACCCACGCCTTCACGCTCGGCGCCACGGGCAACCGGATCCCTCGGTGGTTCAGCGAGGGACTGTCGGTGTATGAAGAGCGCCGGGCGGGCCGGGGCTGGGGCGACGACGTGACCATGGAGTTTCTCGTGGCCTATCAGCAGAGCAAGCTGCTGCCCCTGGAGCGCCTCAACGACGGATTCGTGCGTCCCGCATTTCCGGAACAGATCTTCTTCTCGTATTACCAGGCATCGCTCGTTTGCGAGATGATCGAGCGCGACGCCGGCATGGACGGCATCCTCGACATGCTGGCGGCCTATCGCGAGGGCTTCACCACGGTCGAGGTCTTCCAGCGGGTGCTGCACACCACCGTGAGCGGATTCGACGTCCGGTTCGACGCTTTCCTGCGGCAGCGCTTCGCCCGGCCGCTGGCGGCGATCCGGATGCGCTCGATTCCCCGCCCTGGCAAGGAACAGGGCGCGGACGACCTGGTACGGCGGGCCCGGGCCGACACGACCGACTTCGTCCTGCAGCTCGCGGCGGGACGGGCGCTGGTCGAAGAGCGCAAGATGGACGCCGCGGTACCCTACCTGGAGCGCGCGCAGGCACTCTTCCCCGATTACGTGGCCGAGGACAGCCCGTACTGGCTGCTGGCGCAGATCAAGCAACAGAAAGGATTGATCAAGGACGCCGCGGACGAGCTGGCCAGGCTCACCGCGATCAACGAGAACGATTATCGCGCGAACCTGGAGGAGGCGAAGCTGCGGGAAGGGCTGGCGGATCTGGCCGGCGCGGCGCAGGCGCTGGAGCGCGCCATCTACATCTCACCGATGGAGCCGTCGGTGCATGCCAAGCTGGCTGCGCTCTACGCGCGCACCGGCGAAAAGCGCAAAGCGATCCGTGAACGGAAGGCGGTGCTGGCACTCGACCCGGTGGACCGGGCCGAGGCGCTTTACCAGCTCGCGGCGGCCTATTTCGAGGCCGGCGACCTGCCCGCGGCCCGGGGCCAGGTCCTCCGGTCGCTCGAAGAAGCGCCCAGCTTCGAGAAGGCGCAGGAGCTGCTGCTCAGGATACGGAGCGCCAGGTGAGGCACGGCATGACGGCGTGGGGTCGGCGGCGGGGTTGGGCTGCCGTCCGCGCGATCGCCGCGCTCGGTCTCATAGTGATCGCCACCGCTCAGGGCCGCGGTTACGGCCGCCAGCGGGAAGAGCTCTGCCCCGGGCCGATCAAGATCCCCTACGACGGCAAGTGGGCGTTCGCCCGGGTGGCGTTCGAGCCCAGCTCCGAGGCGGAATACCACGATCTCAAGTGGAACCACGACTGCCCCCGCGCCGAGATGCACTTTGCGAAAATCCTGAAGGAGTTGACCCTGCTCAATCCGTACATGGAAGGGGGCGCGGTCTTCACCCTCGACGATCCCGATCTCTTCAAGTACCCCTTCGCCTACGTGAGCGAGCCGGGTTACTGGACCATGACCCCGCAGGAGGTGGCCAACGCGCGCGCCTACCTGCTCAAGGGCGGCTTCCTGGTGTTCGATGACTTTCGGGAGTATCACTGGGAGAATTTCGAGGAGCAGTTGCATCGGGTGCTGCCCGATGCCAAGCTGGTTCCGCTGGACGTGCACAATCCGGTGTACCAGGACGCCTTCTTCCGAATGAAGAGCATCGATTTCCAGCCGCCCTACGGCGATTGGATGCCGGTGTACTACGGGGTTTATGAAAACAACGATCCGACCAGGCGGCTCATGGTGATCGCGAATTACAACAACGACATTGGGGAATACTGGGAATGGTCGGATACCGACTATGCGCCCATCGAGCTGAACAACGAAGCGTACAAGCTGGGCGTTAATTACGTAATGTATGCGCTCACGCACTAGCGCGGAGTTCGGAACGGGGAGCGCGGAGCTGACCGATTCGTACACTCCGCGTTCCGCGCTCCGCGTTCCGCGCTCATCAGGGGGGTTTTTTGGCTACCACCGTTGAAAGACTAGAGAGTCGGGATGACCTCGCCGTCGCCGAGCGGCTGCAGACCGGACGCGATCAGATCATCGCCGAGCTGCAGAAATTGATCGTCGGACAGGATGAGGTGATCGAGCAGGTCCTGCTGACGCTCTTCGTCGGCGGGAACAGCCTGATCGTCGGCGTACCGGGACTCGCCAAGACGCTGCTGATCCACACCATGGCGCAGGTCCTGGATCTCAAGTTCTCCCGGATCCAGTTCACGCCGGATCTCATGCCCTCGGACATCACCGGGACCGACATCATCCAGGACGACCCCGCCACCGGGCAGCGCCGGATGGTGTTCACTCCCGGCCCCATCTTCAGCAACATCGTGCTGGCCGACGAGATCAACCGCACGCCTCCCAAGACCCAGGCAGCGCTGCTGGAGGCGATGCAGGAACACCGGGTCACGGTGCAGGGCCGCACCTACGAGCTGGAGGAGCCGTTTTTCGTCTTCGCCACGCAGAACCCGATCGAGCTCGAAGGAACCTATCCGCTGCCGGAGGCGCAGCTCGACCGGTTCATGTTCCACGTCATCATCGATTACCTGCCGGAAGAGGAAGAGATGGAGGTGGTCCGTTCCACCACCGCGATCCAGGACTACCGCTTCACCCACGCGGTGACCGGCCGTGACATCGTCGAGTTCCAGCGCCTGGTACGCAAAGTACCGGTCCCGGAGCCGGTCATGCGCTACGCGGTGAACCTGGCGCGCACCAGCCGTCCTTCCAACGCCGGCGCGCCCGACTTCGTCAAGAAATGGGTCTCTTACGGCGCCAGCGTCCGCGCATCCCAGTATCTGGTGCTGGGGGGCAAGGCCCGGGCGCTGATTCACGGCCGGTATCACGTGAACTTCGACGACATCCGCGCTCTGGCACACCCGATCCTCCGCCACCGGATCCTCACCAACTTTCACGCGGAATCGGAGCGGGTGACACCCGACGCCCTCATCGACCAGCTCTTAGCGGCGGTGCCGGTGCCGAAGTCGGGAATGTGAAGCAGGTCTTAGGTATTGGGCATTGGGTCTTGGGTTGAAAAACCTAAGACCCAAGACCGAAGACCCAAGACCTGTAAACGGAGCCTATGACGCCAGTCGAAACTCAAGGTATCCCCGGAGCCCGTTTCCTCGATCCGAAAACTCTTTCGCGGATCGACAACCTGGAGCTGCTCGCCCGCACCGTGGTCGAGGGCTTCCTGAACGGCCTCCACCATTCGCCCTACCTGGGCCTGTCGGTGGATTTCGCCGAGCATCGGGCCTACATGCCGGGCGACGATATCCGGCGCATCGACTGGCGACTCTGGGCCCGTACCGACCGGTTCTACGTGAAGGAGTTCGAGGCCGACACCAACGCGAACTTCAGCGTCATCCTCGACGTCTCCCGCTCCATGGATTTCGGCACCGGCGGCATCAGCAAGCTCGATTACGCACGCTACCTCACGGCTTGCCTTACCTGGTTCTCGCGCAAACAACGTGACCGCGTCGGACTGGTCACCTTCGACTCGGATATCGTGGAGCGCATCCCGCCATCGGCCAAGAACCTGAACGTGGTGCTGCACACGCTGGACCGGCTGAAACCCGGGAGGCCAGGCATGCTGCGGGCGCCGCTGCTCAAGATTGCCGAGACGTTCCACCGCCGCAGTATTCTCGCGGTGATCTCCGATTTCTATGAAGAGCCCAAGGCGGTGATCGATGCGGTCAACCTGCTGCGGGCCAAGGGCAACGACCTCATCGTCTTTCAGGTGCTGGACCCGGCCGAGCTCGATTTCCCCTTTCCGGACGCGGCCAACTTCCAGGATCTGGAAACCGGCGAGCGCATCCCGATCGTGCCGGAGAACTTCCGCGCGCGCTACCAGGAGCTGATGTCCGCGCACGTGGCCGAGCTGGAGAAGCGCTTCCAGGAGAACGGGATCGACTACGTGCTGTTCAACACCGCGACGCCACTGGATTACGCGCTGTTCCATTTCCTTTCCCGGCGAGAACGGCTGGCGCGGGTGAAATAGTGGGACTGCTGGCTCCGCTCTTCCTGGCCGTCGGCGCCGTCGCGCTGGCGATTCCGGTCCTGGTGCATCTCATCCACCGGGAGCGAAGCGAGACCATCGCGTTTCCGTCGCTCATGTTTCTCCAACGAATTCCCTACCGGTCGGTCCGCCGCCAGAAGATCCGCCACTGGCTGCTCTTCCTCCTTCGCTGCGCCGCGCTGGTGCTGCTGGCGACCGCATTCGCGCGGCCGTTCTTCCAGCGGGACGATCGCGCGCTCGGCGGCGGCGCCGGGGGCCGCGAGCTGGTCATCCTGCTGGACCAGTCCTACAGCATGGGGTATCGGGACCACTGGCAGCGGGCGCTGGCCGCGGCTCACCGCGCCGTGGACGGAATGGGGAGCAACGACAAGGCCACCATCGTGCTCTTCTCCGACGAAGCGCGGGCGGTGAATCGGGCCACCGGCGACCGCGCCGCCCTCGCCGCCGCGCTCGACACCACTCGCGTGACGTCGCGGAGCACCCGATACGGTACCGCGCTCAAAATGGCGCGGACCGTGCTGGAAGAGTCCCGGCTACCGCGCCGCGAGGTGGTGCTGATCACCGACTTTCAGAAAGCCGGCTGGACCGCGGATGAATCGAGCCGCCTGCCCAACGGCACCACGCTGACGCGGGTCGATCTCTCCGATCCCGGGACCTCCAACCTGACCGTCACCAGTGTCTCCTTCCAGCGTGACTATCCGGAAGGGCGCGAGCGGGTCCTGGTCTCGGCCCGGATGACCAACAAGGGAGCCGAGCCGGCGCGCGGCATCGCTCTGGGTCTGGAGTTGAGTGGCCGCGAGATCCAGTCACGGAAGGTCGATCTTGGATCGAACAGCGCGGCAGCCGTCACCTTCGCGCCTTTCCTGCTGCCGGAAGGGACTGCCCGCGGCAGCGTGCGAGCGGCTGCCGACTGGCTGCCGGCCGACAATGCGTTCCACTTCACGTTGGCGCAGGGTCAGGCGCTGTCGGTGCTCATCGTCGAACCTTCCGGAGGGACCGATCGATCGCTCTACCTGCGGCGCGCCCTGGCCGTCGGCGATCATCCCGCGTTCAGGACGGAGACCCGGCGGACCTCGCAGCTCACCCAGGCGGATTTGGCAGGACGATCGCTGGTGATCCTGGACGATGCCGGGATTCCGACACCGGACCTGGCCCGGCTGCTACAGGACTTCGTGACCGGCGGTGGCGGCCTCCTCGTCGTGGCCGGCGAGCGCACCGGGCCCGGCAGCTTCGCTTCCGAGGCCACACCTCTCCTCCCCGCGACGACGGGCGGCCTGATGGACCGCGCTACGATCTCTGGAGGAAAGCTGACACGGATCGATTACAGCCATCCGGTCTTCGAGCTGTTCAGCGCGCCGCGGAGCGGGGATTTTTCCGGGGCGAGATTCTTCCGGTACCGGCGGCTGGAGACAAGAAACGACGGTCAGACGGTTAGACGGTTAGACGGTCAGACGGTCAAAAGCGGCTCCCAGTCACCGACCGTCCGACCGTCCGACCGTCCGACCGCCTCGGTCCTCGCCTCCTTCGACGACGGCAGCCCCGCACTGGTGGAAAGCGCTCTCGGCAAGGGCAAGGTGCTGGTCTGGGCTTCCACGCTCGACAACTACTGGAGCGATTTCGCGGTGCAGCCGGTCTTTTTGCCTTTCCTGCACCAGTTGGCCAAGTACGGGGCAGGGTACACGGAAGCAGCGGCGTGGCACACGGTGGGTGAGGCAGTGGATGTCGGCGGGACGGGCGGGCGGGCAGGCGGGCCAGGCGGGCCCGGGACTGACCGATCCGAGTTGGTGGCGGTGAGCC
>JACQVB010000016.1 GCA_016209985.1 Gemmatimonadota bacterium
CGCCTCCGAGCCGTCGCGCGCCGCGGCGCTCAAGCACCCCTGGAACGGCTCGACCGCCGGAAAGCGGTCCCGGCGGCGCCACCAGTGGGGCAGGAAGCTTCCGAGAAAATGGGCGAACTCCTCCGGCGAAAGACGCAAGTCGGCGGCTTCCGCCGGCGTATCCATCACCGGGATGAAGCTGATCCGCCCCTCGGGCTGGAGATTGGTGAGCAGGAGGAACACCCCTTCCGGCTCGCTTCGTGACCGGCCGGTGACGACGTACAGCACGCCCCAGCGCAGCTCCGCCGCCTCGACCAGGCGGAGGGCGCGGAAGAACCGTTCGAGGTATTTCGCCGTATCGACCGACGGGCCCAGGCCGCGTACGCCCGGCTCCGGGTCGAAGCTGGTGCCGAGCTCGGTCACGCCGAGTTCCTGGAGCACGGGGAGGAGTCGGTCGGAAAGACAGGTCAGATTGGTCTGCACCCGATGGACGATGCGGCCGTGCGTGCCACGGCAGCGCTCCCGTTGGAGCTGGATCACCCGCTGGTAGAATCGGAGACCGGGCAGGAGCGGCTCGCCCCCATGCCAGAGCAGCTCCATGGTCTTGTCCGTGTTGGCGCAGAGGTAGTCGTCGACCTGCCGCAGCAACAGGTCGACGACGCCGAGGTCCATGGTGGCGCCGCGCGGCTTCCGGCTGAAGGTGCAGTAGCGGCAATATGCGTTGCACCGTTCAGTGACGCGAATGACGACGCTAGGCAACCGCCACCTCCGGGGTGTCAGCGGCCGGCGGCGGCGGGGGTGAGTAACGGGTGCCGGTGATCGGCTCGAAGTAGCGCTCGATGAACCCGCTCTTGGCGGCGCACCAGTTCGTCTTGTGCATGAAGTCCTGATGCGCCGCGTAGGCGTCCAGCGGGCAGCCGCCGTGGCACAGGCTCCAGAACCGGCAGCCGCCGCATTCCGTATCTCGCAGATATCGTACCCGGCGTTCCAGGGCGCCCCGTTGCTCGTCGGCCAGAATTGCCTCGAGCGGACGCTCCTTGATGTTCCCGTAGGAAAGCAGGGCCCAGTCGGCGGACCGTCCGCACTGGGAGGTGTCGCCGTTGGGCGCCACGTTCACGTGGTGGTAGGTGCACCGCCCGGAATCCACGCAGCTCAGTGCCACCCGCCCGTCGATGATGTTGGCCACCAGCGAACGGAACGGCTCGACCTCGGGGTAGCGGGCTCGACGTGGCCACCAGCACTCGAAGATCGCCCCCAAGAAGTCCACGAATTCCGCCGGAGTGATGGCGACATCCTGCCGGTCCTGATCGTAGATCAGCACCGGGTTGAAGTTGATTCCGCCGGTGAGATGCAGGTTGGTCAGGAACCGGAACACTCCCACCGGGTCGCGGAGCGACTTCCGGGTGACGACGTAGATGACCCCCCAACCGAACCCACACTCCTCCAGGACCCGCAGGCCGCGCATGAAGCGCGCGTTGTACCGGTCGGAATCGATCTGGCTGCCGGGACCGCGCATGTGCGGCTCGGGATCGTAGCTGGTGCCCACCGCTGTGATCCCCAGATCGCGGAACACCGGCACGAATGCCTCATTCATTCGTGTCAGGTTCGTCTGGATGTTGTGCGCGATTCGGTCCTCGGTCCCGGCGCAATGGCGCCGCTGCAGCTCGCGGGCGGTGGCAAAGTACCCGGGGCCGAGCAGCAGGGGCTCGCCTCCGTGCCACAGGATCTCGATGTGCTCATCCCGCCGCTGTCTCAGGTACTCGCCCACCCGGACGAAGACCGCCTCCAGAACGTCCAGCGGCATGGAGAGGCCGGTACCGAGCTTCCGCACCACGTCACAGTAGTAGCAGTTGGAGTTGCAGCGCTCGGTCGCCTTGAGGATCAAGGTTGCCATACGCTGGGCCCCCGTCCGGTTTGGCGAGCCTGGTACTCCTCGACGGCATCGAGCAAGTCGGAACAGAATGGCCGGCAACCCTCGCCGTCACCGTTGAGGTGTGCCAGGGTGCCGCGGCAGATTCGCCATCCCTCGCAGCAAGCGCATTCGTCGCGCGACAGAAAGTGCCGCTGCCAGCGATACCGCCGCTCACGAAACGCCGGGAGAGCCGCGAGGCCGTCCAGCCCGCCCAAATCGGCCAGCAGGGGTTTCCCGGCCTGCCGGTCCGCCTCGTCCAGGAACACCCGGCCGGCCTCGTCGAGAAACAGGTACGCAGTCGGGTCGGCAAAGTGGCTGAACGAAACGTCGACCCGCTCGCTTGACCGATAGCGTCGAGCGAGATCGTTGAAAGGCGCGATCGCGGCCCGGGGACGAAGCCCGAAGAGCGCGTAGATGGCCAGGTCGGCCAGCTTGTCCCATTCCAGCGGACCCTGATCCAGCTCCAGCGCGCTCTCGATCCCGAGGGAAGCCAGGATGCGGGCGCCACGGTAATTCACGGCATCGCTGGCGGGCAGATAGACGCGCAGGTTGAGCATGTGGAGTTGCGGCAGCCGCCGCATGAGCTGCGGCAACGAGCCCAGGTGCGGTACGTACAGGGCCAGCGGGATTCTCCACCACCCGTCTTCCGGCGTGATGCTGGACAGGGGCATCGTCGTCCGAATTCGCAGGCAGCGCAGGTCCAGCCGGTGACGCTGGACGGCCGCGAGGGCGGTGCCGATCTCCCGCACGTGACCCAGCTCGATGACGACCGGGCGCCCCCCGCCCGCCAGGCGCGCCAACAGCGGCTCGTGGAATGGCAGCACGAGCGTGTGCCCGCTCAGGTGTACATCTCCTTCATGCGGACCGGCTCTTCCTGCCAGAACCGGCTCAGGCTATGCGCCACGCAACCGCCCGCGCAGAGTCCGTCCTCCCGGTAGGTGCAGGCGTCGCACGCTTCATAGATCCCGCCGGCCTCCACCCGGATACTCCGATGCAGCTGCTGGTAATAGTCGTGGACCTCCTGCAGTGAGTTGAATTCGTAGATCGAGCGCTGGTGGAATCCGGACATCGGAAAGCACGACCAGACCATCATGTCGGGCCCGATGTCGATCACCGGGGCGCAGCCGAAGTCGTAGTGCCCTCCGGTGAACCGGTAGTACCAGCCGAGCTGCTCCTCGGTGAACCGGCACAGGGGGAACCCGCAATCGAATCCCGGCTTGATCCGCAGCCGCTCGAACAGGGGGCCGTAGGAGCACAGCCGCTCGATCACCCGCCCCAGATCGGCCGGTGTGATGAACAGATTCTTCTTGCCCGCGATCGGATGAGCGACGCCCAGGCGGAGCGTCCGATGCAGTCCGTACTCATTGATGAGGCGAAACAGGAAATCGAGCTCGAAGTCGGTCCGGTAGATGTTGAAACCCGGGACCACCCGTTCGCCGAACGCCGCGAGAAATCGCTTCACGCTTTCCTGCTCGGCCAGCGACGTACGGGTGCGGCCCGGATCATTGAGGTTGCAGGTGAAGGAGAGCCGGTCATGCGGGATCCCGTCGAAGGCCGCGACGGCACTCTCCAGCATCCGATTGGACATGATCCCGCTGGTGAAGACGTTGACGTGAAAGTCGCGGGCCAGCAGATACACCATCATCTCGACGAAATCGGGATGCAGGGTCGGCTCCCCGCCCAGGATGGGAAAGCGCTGCTCGCCCGACATCTGGAAAAAGTCCGCAAGATAGATCAGGTCTTCCCAGGCCAGGATGTCGTCGGGGGAGGAGGCCGACATGTGCTTGCGCGCGAAGCAGTAAGGGCAGGAGCGGACGCAGGCCTGGGTCAGGAGGACATTGGGCACGACCGACCTCGACTCGGGACCGGCGGCGGGCGCCGGGTGCCGGGCCCGGCTTCCCCTCGGAGCTTACCCGCCGCTGCTATAGGTGCTGCTGTAACTGCTGTAGCGGGTGGAACAGTAGTAGCTGTAGTAGTAGATGCTGCCTCGACCGCTGCAATACTGGCTGTAATAGCCGCTGCCGTATTGACTCGAGTACGCGCGGGTGCTGCTGTAGGTGCTCGAGTAACCGCTGTTGTAACTGCTGTTGTAGCCGCTGCCGTACACGCTGCTGTAGCCGGCGCTCGAGTAGCCGCTCCCGTACGTGCTGGAGTAAGAACTGGAGTAGGTGGGAGTTTCACTGCAAGCGAAGACCCCGGGTGCCAGGGTCAAGGCCGCCAGGGCTCGGGAGATCCTTCTCAGCGCCTCCCGTCGAGTGGGGCGGATAACATCGATACGCAATCCGGAAGAGTCGTCCATCACGCCCCATTCTGCCGGGGTGCGTTCTGCGCCACTGCGCCGCCACAGTGGCAATCGAACTATTAAGAAATCATGAGGCAGAAATTACAAGTAAAGAACTGGGGGTTCGAAGCCGCGCCCGGGGGCAAGGGGACCGTGCCACCGGCTTGCCACCGGCTGGCGGTGTCGCTGCCGTTCGGTGGCCCGGTCGAATAATTCGAGTCTCATCTCGACCCCGGGAGCGGAGACATCGGCTCAGCGCGGCTCCCGTTTCGTCAGAAGGGATTCACCGCGCGAACACTGCCGTACATGCGACCGTCCTGAAAATCTTCCGAGTATAGCTCCTCGAGACCATGGTGCTCGGCATAGGCCCATAAATGGGCGTCGAACCAGGAGAGCTGGTACGCCGCAGCCCCCCGGAACGCCAACCGGAGAAGAGCCGCATCGGGGTAGAGTACCTCGAACTGGTTGAGAAACTCCTCGGCTTCGCGCCGCGCGCCGGCCGGATCGAGCAGCGGGCGGCCCGCATCCAGTGGCCGGGTCACGGCAGCGACGAATTCCACGATCGCCTGATGGGGCACCCGGACGGAGCCATCGGCGATCCCCTGCCGCAAGAGCGCGTTGGCCGTGCGCTGTTTTTGCGGAAACCGGGGGTCGAACCGGTAGACCAGGACGTTAGTGTCGACCAGGAACGCCACGAGTATAGAGGTCCTCGCGTCGCCACCCGCGGGACCTGGGAGACCGGCCCTTGCGCCGCCGGCCCTGGCGCGCGCGCTGCCGTTCGGTGGCCCGGTCGAATAATTCGAGCCTGGTCTCGACCCCGGGAGCGGAGACAGCGGCGGCAGGGATGACTCGGATGCCCTCCCCCGCTGCAAGAAAAGCGATTTCACTGCCGGGACGCAGGCCATACTGCTGGGCGATCGCCTTGGGGATGGTGACCTGGAGTTTGCTGGTGATCTTGGCCATCGTATCCTTACTCTAGCAAGGACCATATCCTTGTCAAGGTGGTGGCCGCTTGCCACCGCCCCACCACAGCCGCAGATTCGCCGGAGCAGTCAAGCCCTGGCCAAGTGCTCCAACCTCGAGCTTTCCATGCGACTGTGCCTCCTCTGCCCCTTGACGCTGGCGCTGGCTTTGGCCTCCGCCTCGCCCGCCACAAGCCAAGCCCCCGCTGCAGCTCCTTCGTCTCCGGCCCGACGCCCCATGACGTTCCTCGACATGCAGAAGATGCGGACGCTGGGCGAGCCGGTTCCGAGTCCCGACGGCAAGTGGATGCTCTATGCCATCACTACCCCCGATTGGAACGAGGCAAAGAAGCAGTCGGACATCCACCTCGTTTCGCTCCAGCAGGGCGTCGCATCGAACCGTCAGATGACCTTTACCAAGGACAAGGACGAGACGTCGCCTCAGTGGACGCGGGACGGGAAGGCGTTCTTCTTCCTTTCAAACCGTGAGGCCCCATCGAGCGCTACCAGCCAGAACCAGCTCTTTCTCATGGCGCCGAATGGTGGCGAGGCGCGCCGCGTCACCGACGCCAAGGAAGGCGTTTCGAACTTTGCGCTCAGCCGCGACGGCAGGTGGCTGGTGTATCGCAGCGGGAAATCGGCGGAGGAGCAGCTCTATCGCCTGCCCGTCGACGGCATCGACTCGGCCAAGGCGGTGCAACTCACCCGGCTGCCGGCGGGGGTGGGCGCCTGGTCGATCGCTCGCGACAGCAAGCGGCTTTATCTCGTCACCGCCGACACCGTGGATGCCGACGAGAAGCTTCGCCGCGAGAAGAGCTTCACCGCCAACATCCGCAATCCCGAGACACCACTCTCCGGCCTGTGGGCCGTGGACCTCGATCAGCCGAACGCCAGGCGACTCGCCGGGGATTCGACCTTCACCATCTCCAGCTTCACGGTCTCGGATGACTCCCGCTGGGTGGGCTTCCGGGGCATCGCCGCGAACCGCTACAAGCGCAACGTCACGGAGCAGAACATCTACGGCGATCTGTACCTGCTCGAAGTGGCTAGCGGCGCCATCGAGCGGCTCACCAACAACGACGAAGTGAGCGAGGACAACCCCAGCTTCTCGCCGGATGGACGGTGGGTGGCATTCTCCGCGCCGGAAGATCTGCAGAAGTACAGCATGACCAACGACCGGGTGTACCTCCGCGCGGTGGCGGACCGCGGCCGTCCGTTCCGCAAGCTGGATGGCGGGTTTGACGGCGACCTGAGCATTGCCTTCTGGTCGAACGATGGGCAGACCATCTACTTCAACGAGGGAATCCGCGCGACCTCGCAGGTCTTCGCCCTGGACATCGCCCAGAACAAGGTTCGCCAGCTGACTCAGGAGCGGGCCGCGCTTTCGGTGCGCCGAAACGACGATACCGGCACGCTATTCGTTCAGTACGCCGACGGGCGCACGCCGTCCACGATCTTCACGGTCGCCGGCGTGAACCAGGTGGGCCAGCGCTCGGCCTGGATCCAGCTCACCGACGCGAACCCGCAGGTGCGCGACCTCGCGCTGGGCGACCAGGAAGAAATCAGCTGGCGCTCGACCGACGGGCGCGCGGTCGGTGGGGTGCTGGTGAAACCGGTCGGCTTCCAGCCGGGCAGGCGCTATCCGTTGATCGTGGCCATTCATGGCGGCCCCGCAGGGGCCGACGTGCTCAACTTCAATGGGGGTTACGGCTCCCAGGTGTACGCCGGCGCGGGCTACGCGGTCCTGAGGCCCAACTATCGCGGCTCGACCAATTACGGCGAGAAGCACAAGACCGACATCGTCGGCAACTACTTCGAGCTGGGATACCGGGACATCATGTCGGGCGTGGACACGCTCATCGCGTTAGGCATAGCCGACCCGGACCACATGGGCGCCCTGGGCTGGAGCGCGGGCGGGCACTGGTCCAACTGGATTCTGACTCATACCGACCGGTTCAAAGCCATCAGCAGCGGTGCCGGAACCTCGAACTGGATCTCCATGTACGCCGAGAGCGACATGCAGCGGAATCGCCAGTTCTACCTGGGGGACAAGCTGCCGTACGACGACTTCGACGCCTACTGGAACCAGTCACCGCTCAAGTACATCAAGAACGCCAGGACGCCCACCATGATTCACGTGGTCGAGGGGGACCCGCGGGTGCCGGCGCCCCAGTCGATCGAGCTGCACATGGCGCTCAAACGGCTCGGCGTTCCCACGGAGCTGTTCACCTATCCCGGAACGACCCACGGCATCCCCGACGCGCGCAATCAGCTGGTGAAGTCGATGGCCGAGATGGCGTGGATGGACTACTACGTGCGGGGCATGGGCAGGAAGTTCTCGTGGCATGATGTGCTGACCACGCTGCCCAGCGCCGACACGACGAAGAAGGCGGAGGCGGATTCGACGAAAAAGGTGAGTCTTCGCCTCTGACGCTGCGGTCAGGCGGCCGCAGCCGCCGGAGCCGGTCCCGCGTCGACCAGTTGTTTGGTCAGCGGTTCAACCCGGAAATTCAGACCTTCCAGGGAGTGGGCCCCCAACAAGACGAGATCTCCCGGCTCGCCGAAGATCACGTCATCTGTCGCTCGCCGACCCGCCACATGAACGAAGGCCGGGCCCGCCCATCGTTCCAGGATGGTCCCGTCCGCCTGGCGAAACCGCCACTTGGCATACCGCTCAATGCCGAGTGATTCGAGAACCGCTGCGGGAATCCAGGAGAGCTCCGCACCGGTGTCCACCAGCACCGACCTGAGCGTGCGTTTCTCGCCTGGTTTGGCCGGGTTCTCGATTTCGATGTCCACCCGGAAGGTCCCCATGTCGTCGGGCATGATACCTCCTGAGGTCTTGCCGAGTAGTACCATATTGTCGCGTGGCGTGTCAATCCGTTGCAGAGAATGAACCCGCATAACCTGTTGAGGTAAGTCCACCTTGGTTTTCCAGCGTTACGTGGCAATCGGTGATAGCTCGACCGAAGGCCTCGACGATCCCGATGGGCTGGGCGGCTACCGCGGCTGGGCCAATCGTCTGGCCGAGTCTCTCGCAGCCGCCCAGACCACCCCGTTGCTCTACGCCAACCTCGCGGTCCGCGGACTCTCCACCCGCCAGGTCCGGGAGCGACAGCTCGATCGCGCGGCCGCGATGAAACCCGATCTCGTGACACTCTTCTCGGGAACCAACGATGTGATCGCTTTCCGCTTCGACCCTGAGGCGCTGGCGCGCGACGTCGAGCACATGCAGCGCACGCTAATCCACGGTGGGGCCACGGTGCTGGGGTTCACGCTCCCCGATCTCTCGAGCGTCCTGCCGCTTGCCCGACCGATCGCCGCGCGGGTCCACGCACTGAATGAGGCGCTGCGCCGCGCCGCGTCATCCACCGGGGCAATTCTGGTGGACTTCGCCAGGCACCCCGTGGGATCCGATCCGAGACTGTGGAGCCACGACCGCATTCACGCCAACTCGGCCGGGCACGCCCGGATCGCCGCGGCCCTGGCTCAGGCGCTTGGCCTGCCCGGCACCGACGAGAGCTGGTCGCAACCGCTACCCGCTGTACCGCACCGGTCTGTGCGAGACAGATTCGCGGCGGAAGTCCGCTGGAGCTGGGAGTATCTGGTCCCGTGGCTCTGGCGCCACGTGCGGGGACGTTCGTCGGGGGACGGTCTCGGTCCCAAGAGACCCAGCCTCGAGCCGGTCGAAGCACCGCGGGCCGGTTGAGACGGCGTCCGGGCCCCAGTTTGTGACGCTCCTCACCGCGCCTGGTATCCTGCCTCAGACGAGCTTTCGAAGTCAACCTTGCAGAGCCCCCCCGCGACCTCCATAATCGTCCCGCGCCCTATCCCTGACGTGAACCCGGGGGGTCGCCATGTTTGCCGTCCGCACGTTGAAGCGCGCCGCCATCATCGCACTGATGGGAGCCGCCGCCGCGGTGTGGTACGCTTGCTCCGATCGTGCTTCTGATCTCCCGACCGGTCCACAACTCGCCACTCACGGCGCGCCGCCGGATATCCCCGCGGCGCTCGCGGCACAGAATCGGCACACCGAGGCCTTGCTCAAGATTCCCGGTGTCGTGGGAACGGCCGTCGGGGTGTTGGCGGACGGCCGCGCCGCTGTCCAGATCCTGGTAGAACATTCAGGTATTGCCGGCCTGCCCGCCGCGGTCGACGGAATCCCGGTGGCGATGCGAGTGAGCGGCCGGCTGATGGCCTTCAGCGATCCGACCGCACGCCAGCGGCCCGCGCCGCTGGGCTTCTCGGTGGGACATCCACTGATCACCGCCGGCACGATCGGCGCGCGGGTGCGTGACGCGAGCGGTCAGGTCTACATTCTTTCCAACAACCACGTCCTGGCCAACTCCAACGGGGCAACCGCCGGCGATCCCGCGTATCAGCCGGGTCCCTCTGACGGCGGTACCGCCGCGGATCAAATCGCGACGTTGACCGACTTTCAACCGATCAACTTCACCGGCGCGGACAACACGATGGACGCGGCGATCGCTCTCTCCAGTACCGCCGACCTCGGCAATGCCTCGCCCAGCGACGACGCATACGGTACGCCGAATGCGAATATCTATGGTGACGCCAACGGCGACGGCGTGTTCGACGACCGGCGCGCGCAGCTCCACAGCTACGAGACGAACTCCGTCCTCCCCACGCCTCTCTCGAAAGCGCATCTCCCCGCACTCAATGCGACCGA
>JACQVB010000215.1 GCA_016209985.1 Gemmatimonadota bacterium
GCGCTGCTCGGCCTCTACGTGCAGAAGTACGGCCGCACCACGCGTCTCACGCACGGGCAGATCACCGGAATCAATGCGACCGTCAATGTCTGCTATGCCGTTTCCGGCAGCACCTGCACCAAGCTCGCACGCTACGTGGACCAACTCATCATTACGCCGGGAACGTTCAGCGGTGGCGGGGACTCCGGTTCGCTTATCGTGACCGACGGCGGCAATCTGAATCCGGTGGCGCTGCTCTTCGCCGGCAGCACGACGATGACCATCGCCAACCGGATCGATCTGGTGCTCAACCGTTTCGGCGTTTCCATCGACGGCCTCGCGCCGCCTCCCCCCGGCCCGCTGACCGACGTGGCCGTGACCAACGTCGGCGCGCCCGGCTCGGTGGTCCTGGGCGGCAGCGCCAACGTTACCGTCACGGTGAAGAACTTCGGCAACCAGGATGTGTCCGGCTTTGATGTCACGTTACGGGACACGACCGAGAACGTGACGATCGGCAGTCAGAGCGTGCCCGCGCTGGCCGCGGGGGCGACCTCGGTGCTGACCTTCAGCTGGACACCGGCCTCCACCGGCGATCACTATCTGATCGGCAGCCACACCTTGGCCGACGACCGGCCGGCCAACAACCAGAGCTCGGCGACGGTCGCGGTCAACCCTCCGCTGACCGATGTCGCGGTGACCGGCGTGACGGCGCCCGTTTCGGTGTCCCAGGGGAAAATCATCAACGTCGCGGTGACGGTGGGGAACGTCGGGAATCAGGATGTGGGGAGCAGCTTTACCGTCACCCTGCAGGATGCAACCGACAACGTGACCCTCGGAACCCAGACGGTCACCGGACTCAATGTAGGCGCCAATACCACGCTCACTTTCCCCTGGAACACCACGAGCGCCACGCTCGGCGGTCACACGCTGGTGGCGACCCACAGCTTCACCGATGACAACGCGGCCAACAACCAGCGTTCGGTCAATGTCACCGTGAATCCGAAGACGACCGATATCGCCTTGACCGCGATCACCGGCCCCGCCTCGGTCACACAGGGCGCCACGGCCGATATCGGGGTCACGGTCCAGAACGTGGGCGACCAGGATGTGACCGCGAGCTTCGATGTCGTGCTGACCGACGCTACCGCCGGTGTCACGATCGGTACGCAGACTGTGACCGGCCTCGCCATGGGCGCGACGGCGACCCTCACCATCCCCTGGAACACGACGGGCGTTGCCACGGGCGGGCACACCCTGATCGCTCGGCAGATGCTGGTCGATGACAACGGGACCAACAACTCGCGCGCTATCGGGATCACGGTCACCGCCCCGGTGAGCCCACCGACCGATATCGCCGTCACCGGTATCACGGCGCCGGCGTCCATAACCCAAGGCGCTACGACCAGCATCGGGGTCACCATCCAGAACGTGGGCCAGCAGAATGTCGGCGCGAGTTTCGACGTGGTACTGACTGACTCGACCACCGGTACCACGCTCGGCACCCAGACCGTCGCGGGCCTGGCGACTGGAAGCACCGCCACGCTCACCTTCTCCTGGAACACGACCGGCGTGCCGCTAGGCAATCACACGCTGGTGGCGACCCACAGCTTCACCGATGACAACGCCGCCAACAACCGACGTTCCACGACGGTCAGCGTGAACCCGAAGCTGACCGATATCGCCCTGACCAGCTTCACGGGACCTTCCTCCGTGACGCAGGGAACCACCGCCAACTACGGTGTCACCGTTCAGAACGTGGGCGAACAGGACGTCGGCACCAGCTTCGACGTCGTCCTGACTGACGCCACCGCCGGGGTCACGATCGGCACCCAGACGGTTGCCGGCCTCGCGATCGGGGCGAGCGCGAGCCTCACGTTCGCCTGGAATACCACGGGCGTTGCCACCGGTGGGCATACGCTGATCGCGCGGCAGTTGCTCGCCGACGGCGATGGAACCAACAACTCACGGGCGATCGGGATCACGGTCAACGCACCGCCCAGTCTCGTGACCGATATCGCCGTCACCGGCATGACGGCTCCTGCTTCGGTAGGACAGGGCAAGATGGCCAGCATCGCGGTGACGGTGGGGAACGTCGGTAATCAGCATGTCACCGGCAGCTTCGAGGTGACCCTGCAGGACGCGACCGACAACATCACGATCGGCACGCAGACGGTCGCGGGCCTCAATGCGGGCGCCGGCGCGACGCTAAGCTTCAGCTGGAACACCGCGACTTCCTCGGTGGGCGGTCACACGCTGGTGGCGACCCACGACTTGACGGACGACAACGCCGCCAACAACCAGCGCTCGGTAGCGGTCACGGTGAATCCCAAGATGACCGATATCGCCGTGACCAGCCTGAGCGGGCCCGCGTCAGTGACTCAGGGGAATACCGCGAACATGACTGTTATCGTCCAGAACGTAGGCGAGCAGGATGTGGGTACCAGCTTCGACGTCGTTTTGACTGACGCCGCCGCAGGGGTGGCGATCGGCACGCAGGTAGTCCCGGGCCTTTCAATCGGGGCGAGCGCAACTCTCAGCTTCGCCTGGAACACCACGGGCAGTTCGCTAGGCGGTCACACGCTGGTGGCGGCCCACAGCGTCCCTGACGATAATGCCGGCAACAACCAGCGCTCGGTGAGCGTCACGGTGAATCCGAAGCTGACCGACATCGCCCTGACGAGCCTTACGGGGCCTGCCTCAGTGACCCAGGGAAACACCGCCAACTTCGGAGTCACGGTCCAGAATGTGGGCGAACAGGATGTCACTACTAGTTTTGACGTCGTCCTGACCGACGCGACCATTGGGGTCACCATCGGCACGCAGACGGTCGCCGGGCTCGCGCTGGGGGCCAGCTCGGCTCTCAGTTTCTCCTGGAGCACCGCTGGGGCAGCGACCGGCGGGCACACCCTGATCGCGCGGCAGATGCTCGCCGACGGCAACTCGACCAACAACTCTCGCGCGATCGGGATTACGGTGAATCCGCCGAGCGTCCACGTGGCCGATCTCGACGGGTTTACCAGTAGCAGCGCGAACGCCTGGTCGGCCATCGTTGAAGTCACCGTACACGACGCCAACCATAATCCCGTGAACGGCGCCACCGTCCGCGGAAGCTGGAGTCTCTCCGGCTCCAGTACCAACGAGTGCACGACGGGCGCGCTCGGAGGCAACGGGACGTGCAGCGTGCTCTTTTCGTCGATCCCGAAATCGACCAAGTCGCTTGCCTTCGCGGTGAGCGGCGTGATCCACTCGGCCGATACCTATCAGCCCTCCGCGAATCACGACCAGGATGGCAGCAGCAATGGAACGACGATTTTCGTGAATTGGCAGTGATGATGGGACGTGCGATCGCGCCGGTGCTACTCACCTGCGCGATCGCGGCCTGTTCCGGTTCTCACAACGGGGCAGGCCAAGGGCGCCGCGGCAACGTGGCCGGGACCGAAACGGGGGCGACTTTGCCTGCGAGGAGTATCGACGAGGTTCTCGCCGCACACACCGATTCACTGATGGCGCTGCCTGGCGTGGTGGGGACGGCGATCGGATTGTGTGAGGGTGAGCGCTGCATCAAGGTATTGCTGGCTGACTCCAACCCAGGCACCCAAAGCAAAATCCCGAATCGCCTGGAGGGCTACCGCGTGGTTGTTGAGGTAACCGGCACGATCGGGCCTCGCTAGCCACAGATGCCGAAGATACCGCTGATCGTGCGCAGATTTGAACCGGCGCGCAGCCTTTTGGTTATTCGCGATCGCCCGACTCTGCTACTGCCTCAACGTGCCGCTCGCGGCTGAGTATCCTCACGTCGACCTAACACGACAAATCATCGGAGCTTTTTTCGACGTCTACTATCATCTTGGCGCAGGTTTCCGGGAGGTGGTCTACCAGCGAACGCTTGTCATCGCAACCGGGTGATTTGCACGTACGTGTTCAACAGAAAGTGAACACGTCGGTTTGGTTTCGAGGACGGTCCGTGGGAAGGTACCAGCCAGATCTCATCGTCGAAGGCAAGGTGCGGTTGAGCTGAAGGCAATTCCAGAGCTTCTGCCCGCTCACTGCCCTCAGGTCCTGAATGCACTCAAGTCAAAAGGGCTCAGTCCCAAGCGGCCGAACCTCGAGCTCGGAGATGTGCTGGAGGGTGAAGATGTGTTGCCGGCGTTCCGTTGCCCGCTGGCGGATCTCTGGTGACGACGAGGTCCATGCCAGCGGGAAGGTGAAGGATTCTCCCAGACGAAACCCGGGAGGAGTGGTTTGCGACACCCGGGCACGGGCGGTATGCTCCTGCCATGAACACACCTCCGATTCAACCCGTCCCGCCGCCACCCCCTCGCGTCCCCGGCCGCACCGCGAACCGCCTGCTGGTCGCGGGTCTCGTTCTTTCACTCGTCCTCACCGGGCTGTTGTTGGCCCAGGACAGCGACTGGATGTTTCTGGCGCTCCTCCTCGCTGCGTTGTTCGGCCTGGCGCTGGTGGGCCTTCCGGCGACTTTGTTTCTGGTGTACTCGCTCCGCCAGCCGGCGCCCGACGTATCGCCCGCCATGCGCCGCACCATCTTCGGCAGCGCCATTGGCCTGGTGCTTTGCGGCGCGTGGCTCGGCTTTGCCCTGGGTAACGCGCCGAGCATCCTGGCAGGCGCGATCGGCGCAGCGCTGGGACTCGCAGCGATAGCACGCGCGGTCCGTATACCCGCGGCTCCGGCCGGCACGCCCACGCTCGTCTACGGCCGCTCGAGCCAGGCGCAGCTCAAGAACGACCTCCGCAACCTGGTCCTCCGCGAAGATGGGTTCTTCTCGGAGCACCATTATTACGCGGCGCGGCCGGAGATCCAGGAGGCCGTTCTGCCAAGTGCCGGGGACAGCATGGTCGTGGTGGCGGCCGACACTGTGGGGTGGCACGCCGTCGCCAGACCTGCGAACCTCCCCAGCACCGCCTGCGGAATCTGGATCGGCATGCTACCAGCCGGCGGAATGCACGGCGCGCCCGAGGGCGAGCCGCGCCGCTGGCCGGACCGCAAATGACGCCGGTGGAGTTGCTGGCCGGGCATTCGAACCTGTGATAGATCCACCAACGACAGCATTGGCGGCTCAGTCGCGGCCCGCGCATGGGTGAAACCCGAGTCGACCTCCTCCATTTACTCGAGGACCTGCGGGACGCCTATCCCGGGTCACTCGAAGAAACCATCCTCACGGAAATCGTCGCCAACGCGCTGGACTCCGGCGCCCGCTCCTTGATTCTGGCCACCGACCCGGCGGCCGCCACGCTCACCGTCACTGACGACGGCCGCGGCATGACGCGGCGCGAGCTCTCCCGGTATCACGATGTCGCGGCCACCACCAAGCAACGGGGGCGGGGAATCGGTTTCGCGGGAGTGGGAATCAAGTTGGGCTTGCTGGCCTGCCATGAGGTCATTACTGAGACACGGCAGCGGGACAAGTCGTTCGCTACCGCGTGGCATCTGAAATCGCGGCACCGCGCACCCTGGCGGTGGCGGGAGCCGCTGGGCCTGGTCGGTGAGCGAGGCACCGCCGTCCGATTGGTGTTGACCGACCCGCTCTCACCGCTCCTCGATTCCGGCTTCCTCGAGAGTAACCTTCGCCGGCACTTTGCTCCCCTGATCGATCCCGATTTTGCCGAGATCCTGGAGCGCGCCTATCCGCATGGGGTGCGCTTCGTGATCGATGGGCGGCCGGTGGCAACCGAGCCTAACCCAGTCGAGCGAGCTCCCATTGCGGTGCGTCTTCCCCGCCGCCGGAAGCTTTCCGCGTATGGGTACCTGTCGCGCGAGGTCGCACCGGAACCCGGTGTTGCGATCAGTACGCTCGGCAAGGTCATCAAGCGCGGCTGGGACTGGCTCGGGGTCACACCCACGCATCCCGATCGGGTGAGTGGGCTGGTCGAAGTACCCGACCTGGCCGAGTGTCTCACGCTAAACAAGGCGGACTTCATCCGCGCGGGCCAGCGCGGCGCGGTGTTTCTCGCCTTTCGGAAGGCGATCCAGGAAGTGGTTGCCGCGCAGCTCGCCGCCTGGGGTGACGCGCCCGAGTCCGAGCCCCGGCGGCGGAGTGCTCGCCCGGTCGAGCGCGACCTCGAAGCGGTGCTCGCCGACTTGGCCAGGGAGTTTCCCTTGCTGGCCACGCTGGTGGACCGCCGCCCTGGCGGACAGCGCCGCTTGCCGTTCGAGGGGAAAGCAGGCGAGGAGGCCGGGGCTGGCGCGCTGCCGCTCATTCCGGTTGGGACGAGCGGGTCCGAACCCGAGCCCCAACCTGGGCCGGTTGCTACCGGTCTACCACAGCCCGAGCCTCCACCGACGGAGTCGGAGTCCCCCGTCGGTCACGCGCCTCTTGCCGTCGCCGAAGCACGCCTCGGTGGGGCGGCACGCAAGCGGCCGGCTCACTACGGACTGCGTCTGGAGTTCGAAAGCCGCCCGGACGACCCGGCACTGGGCCGGCTGGTGGAGTCCACCGTTCTGATCAATGACGCGCATCCGGCATACCGCCGCGCGGTGGCCTCGCGATCCGAAGGGTATCATCTGGCGCTCGCGGTGGCGATGTCGCTCGCCGCCTTGGCGGTGGAACCGGATGGGGTACACGGGTTCGTGGAGTCGTTCATGGCGCGATGGGGTGAATCGGGGAGTGGGCGCAGGCGAGGCTGAGCGCCGCCTCCAGTCCGAGTCGGCTGGCTGACCAGAACCGGCAGGCGCTTCACTCGGTCTTGACTTTGAGGCATTATATAATGTAGTTATCTGATAACGATAACTACACTAGATAATGTCATCGCAGATCCTATCACCCGTCACTGCACGAGAACTCGTTCACCTGCTGATCCTGCGAGAGTTGGCGGGTGTCAGCAGGGGCAGCAGTGTCACCGTCAAAGGCGGCGTCAATCTCCGCCTCTTTTTCGGAAGCGTCCGTTATTCGGAGGACATGGACCTGGACGGAACGGCCCAGGCGTCGGCAGCCATCCGCAACAACCTGAAGGGCATGTTCGGCAATAGGGAGTTCACCCGAAACCTCCAGATCTTCGGTATTCGCGGGCTCGACCCTGGCGAGGGCCCCAACAAGGACACGGAGACGACATTCCGCTACAAGTTCGGTGTGACCGTCGGGGGTGGCATACGATACCCGACGAAGGTGGAGGTCTCGTTCCGCAAACGGCACGTCGCCGACAGAGCCGTCCTCGAGACGCCAGAGCCTGGAATCCTGGGAACCTACGGGCTGGACGTTTTCGAATTGCGGCATTACGTGCGGGAAGCTGCGGTCCGACAGAAGCTCGATGCGCTGGGTGGCCGTCGCGAAGCCCAGGCGCGTGACGTGTTTGATCTTCATGTGCTCGTGCCAGACCCTCCTCCAGACAGGCTCGTCGAGTTCCTCGCGGAGGCGCTGGGGCGCAGCCGGCTGGAGGAGGCCCACGGACGGGCGCTGGCGATCACCTACCGGGAGTACGAGGGTCAGGTGTTCGAGTTCCTAGGAGAGGAAGCACGGTCGCGGTACGGCGGGGAAGGCGCTTGGGACGAAATGCGCCTGCGGGCAGCGGCGCTGATCGAGAATGTGTCAAAGCTGCAGGAGCGAAGGTGAAAAAGGTGGCGAGAGTGATCTGGACCGAACTGATGCCGCGCTCGCCCGTGTTCAGCACCGTCGACGTCGCGAAGCGTGCCGGTATCACTCTCTCCAATGCGTCACGTGACCTCACGAATCTGGAGAAGTCCCGCATGGTCACGCGTATCAGGCGAGGGCTCTGGGCGGTCACCAGCCATCCCGATTTCTCGCCGTACGCGGTCGTTCCATACCTGTTTGCCGAGCACCAGGGCGGGTACGTGTCGCTCCTCGCGGCACTCAATCTGCACGGGATGATGGATCAGATACCGCAGCTCGTCCACGTCGTCACCAGGGCGCAGCGGCCGGTCCTGCGTACGCCGGTCGCCACCTATGCATTCTATCGAATCGAGAGAGATCTGTTCGGCGGCTTCAAGCTTTACCGGGCGACTGGGAACTTCGATATCGCGACGCCCGAGAAAGCGTTGTTCGACACGCTGTATTTCTCAGCTCGCAAAGGCCGCCGCTTCGCGTTTCTGCCCGAACTGGAATTGCCGGCGGGGTTCTCGACTTCTGAGATCGAGCACTGGATAGAGCTGATTGGTTACCCACCGCTGCGAACTGCGGTCCGGCGGCGATGGGAGGCGCTGGCGAATCGCGTCGGTGTCGGTGTGTAGCCCCAGCCCAGGCGCGGGAGGCCCCGGGCAGCCCGCGAAATGGTTGGCTCGCTTCGCGAACTGGAACCACGAATTGGCACCGTGATTGACAACTCTGGAAAAAGGCCCGCCACGATCCATACCGTGACGGGCGTAAACTCTTCCCTCTTCTCTGGTTGTCACTCTTCCCTGCCGTTCATGGGCCTGGGTAGAGTTGTTGCGAAGCAGACGCGTGCGGGGTGGTGGGTGGAGTGGGCGTCCACTGCCGACCTCACGCTTATCAGCGCCGCAGAAGTGTTTCCCAATTCCGACACCATTCCGTTAACTCAGCGATAGACCGCGTGATCTGCCTGAATCGCAGGCGTGGGCTGGCGCCGCGGTCTTGCGGCGAACGCCGCACACGAGCCTCGGCATGGCGTGCCGGTCTCATGACGGAGACCCACCGCCGCAACGGTGACCCCGCTCACACTCACCGCGACGTGACGTGGCCCGTGTGTCGGTGTTTCCCGGCCTGCCGCGCCGCCTACCTCGAGCCCGACCGTTTGCCCACGGCACCCGCACAGAGGTCCTGGAGCGACTGCAGCACCCGCTTCTGAATGGCGGCGCGAGAAAGTGCCCGCTCATTGCAGTGTCACGGTGTCTACGCCAGCTTAGTTGGTCAGTTAAACCGCGACCAGTCAGATGCCCCTCTCACGTAAGAGCGAAGCAGTCGAGGGCCGCGCGTAAGAGTTGTCCTCAGCGGTTTGGAGAGTTGTTCGACGAAAGCGACTTGATCAATGCGGCGCCTCGACTTGGGGCGCTGCGAGTACCACCAGGCAACAAGCAGGAAACTCATGGCACTGGTAGTTCTGCTGAGGGGGGTCAACGTCGGCGGTCACCGGACCTTCCGGCCTACCACGCTCGCCGACCAACTGAAACACCTCGATGCAGTCAACATCGGCGCGGCGGGAACCTTGGTGATTCGGCAGCCCATCAGCCAGACGCAGCTCCGCGCGGACTTGTCGCGCCGGCTTCCCTTCGATACCGAGATCATGATCTGCCAGGGCCGCGAGCTTGTCAGGACGATGTCTCAGAATCGTTTTGCGGGCGAGCCGGTGCGACCCGACATCGTCCGCTTCGTGAGCGTCCTGTCGCAACGCCCCCGCACGGCTCCGTCGACGCCCATCACCTTTCCTTCCAGCGGCAAATGGCTCCTGAAAATCTTGGCGCGGGACAACCGGTTCGTCTTTGGCCTATACCGGCGCCAAATGAAGGCGATCGGCTACCTCGGTATGCTCGACCGGCTGTTTGGGGTGCCGGCCACCACGCGCAACTGGAATACCATCACCGCGATCGCCAGGGTACTGGGTAACGGAGGGACCTGATCGAAGGAAGTCCCGCCGAGCGCCGTAACGCCAAGCGGGACAAGTGAACCTGGTTCAGTGGGCCTTTCCGCGGACGGCGTTGGGTCGGCAAACCCTAGCCCAGAGCCGTGACTACCCTTCAGCAAACTCGCCTGATTGCGGTAGAATCGGGATTCGCAGGGTGGCGATCGGAAAGCCAGAAACGGCGTCTAGCAGTGCCGTTCGGCTCCTGAACTGGTGGAGCACACCCACCGCTCCCGTCATCGGCTATGTTGACGTACCGGTAGTCGCTGCCCACCTCGCCATCCTCGTCCCACACATCGACTCTGAGTTGCCACATGCCGGGACCAGCCGAGAACCAGAAATCAGACCCCGACCAATAGGCGTCGTTGCCGTTGATATACCATTTGTAATAGTGAGGGTCCTGAACATTGTCCGCCGTGGTGGAATAGTAGTTCCAGGAATAGGCGACGGCGGCCTGAGGACCGGAAATGCTCGGCTTCGCCGTTCGATTCCACGTCAGTTCGGCATGGCCCAGGGCGAAGTCGGTGTTTGAAGGGTAATGGCGGTGAATGTAGAGGTAGCCAAAGTCGGCCCCCTGCGCCCCTCCATCGGTCGCCGCCGTATACAGTACCAGTGGTTGGGCCTCAAGCTCCCCTGAAAGGTCGTTAGGCTCAAACCAGCTCTGGTAGGAGTTTCCGGTCCACACTTGCTGGTCGTGAACATTTTCGACGGTTGCGGTGGCGAGTGACCACCATTGGTCAGGAGTGTAACGGCGTGTTATCCAGTCCGGATTGCCGATAAGTGTTCCCGTGAACACGATGTCTTTCGTCGGGCCGGCGACATCCTGCGGGCACGTGGGACTGTCGATATGCACACCTCGAAGTGCGACCGTCATTGGGGTCGGGGCGGGGTCGCCGTAGGTCACGCAACCCCCGACATCGCCGCAGGCCGTCAGCACGACTACGAGCACGGGCAGGGACAGCTTAAGGAGCCGGTTCATTGGTGCCCCTTTCTGGATCGGCTGCGTCGAATCTCGTAGCGAACCCATCGCGAACACTGATCGTCGCAGTCTTGGGGACAACCGTTCCGTCGCTCTGCACCGGGACCGGCATCTGAAACTCTCTCGGCTCGCCTGCTGCGGGAAGCCACACAACGGTGTCCGCGATGTCCCGCGTCAGCCAAGCGTAAAGCTGCGCGCTCGCGGTCTGACTGCCCGTGCCTCGGAGCGTCATCTGTACCGGCCCCTCCGTCCGCAATTGCCATATCGCATTTTGTGGAATGAAGCCGGACCGCCGAACCAGACGCGGTACGGCGGCAATCCTCCGACCAGTGCGGCGGGCGATGCGTAACACGGCCCGCTCCGCAGAAAACCCGACCGGGCTGTCCCATTCGGCTGGAATCCCCTTCATAAACTGATCCATGCCGTTGAGCCCTTCGAGATGTCCCGAAACGATTTTCGCCCGCGTCATGGCCGCGACGGCCTCACTGACCTGTAGATCGCCTTGCGGGCCACAGAACCCGAATATCCACCAGGAGCCGAATGCGGTATAAGCGATAGAGTTCGCGCCCTCGTCATTGTCCTCGATTACAACGTGGTTCGGTGTCTCGGCGTAGTACGCTGGCCCGCACGGGCTAAGTGTGCTGATGTCAATGGGGCCGCCGTGATCCCGCTCCAGACCCGACCGAAGGAGCGGACCAGCCTGCCGCACGAACGTCACGGCAAGCTCTCGCGCTGCCGCTTCACTGATTTCGGAAGGAGAAACCTTGTTGGCGGGTATTGCCTCGAAGCGCGCCCCCGAAATCGCCAGGGCGCTGGCGGCGGCTCCAGTGACGGCGGCCCGCAGATCGGCGGCATCAATGGCGGTGGGCTGCTTGTCAGGGAAGCACGCCATGGACAGGAGTGTTACGCCAGCTGCAGTCATGCTCCGGAGGAGCCCCGCCGCGCACCGGGACGGCGGGCTGGTTGCCAGCATGGTCATCTGAGCCTCCGGAGGGGAAAGGTAGTTGACCGACTCCTCCGCTAATCCAAGAGGTGCTCGTTGCATCTGCACAAAGCTACGGGCGTCGCATCAACCCGTGATCAACAGCGATCAACGCCTTGTTGTTCACTGGAGACCGGCTGGTCTTGACTATGTAAGCGTCGACGAGATGCGCCAGTATATGGAGGGGAACGGAGACCCAGCAACGGAGACCAAGAAGAAAGCCGCCGGAGAGGGTGGGAGCTAATCCCCAGTCTCGCCTGCGGTTACCTGTATAGAGCACCCGAGCTTTCAGGCGGTCGCACGTTGTGAGTTCTGTTACGATTCTCCTGCCATTCTCGGTCGCTGTTCGGTTCCCGCGTCACGACACCGATGCCCAGAGCATCGCGTGATTGCTATGCTTGTTGTGACTCCGCCGACTCCATTTGCGGATGGGGTTGACGGGGTCGCGGGTTGAGCGTCGGCCGCGCCGCGGCCTCCGCTTCGCTCGCCCGGCTGTGCCGAAAGCCCACATGGACGCGCGGCGCGGCAACACCGCTCCCCCGCATTTTTTCCGCGATGATGAAGGATCACTCTCCCCAGACCTAGCGACGGGCAAGAATCACCGACACTTTATTGCCCATGTCCTGGCGCCGCGACGTCAGCCGAGTGAAGCCGCAGCGGGATCGCCCCCCGAGGACGGGCCGACCCCGCCAATCGTAGTCTCCCCCTTGCGTTGGAGGTCGCCATGTTCACCAGCCGCAATCTCATCATTCCGCTCACGCTGGCCGCGTTCGGCTGTTCCGAGCGGGCCGCCGCACCCACGGCCGCCCCGATGCTGCAGGCAAGCGTTGGAAGTGTGTTCCACCGCGTCACCGCTGGCGGACCGGACATCTGCGCCGGAACTGGGGGCGCTCCCGGGTGCGACGCGAATTTCTCGTTGGTCGCGCTGCAAGGGACCGGCGGCGTGACGGGGCAATGGACGGATCGATTCTCGCAAGAAAACGGCGGCGGGGGCATACATGTCACCATTAACTGCATCTCGGTAAACGGCAACCAGGCATGGGTCAGCGGTGTGGGCCCGACACACGCGTTCGGGAACGAGTGGGTCACGAGGGTCGTGGACAACGGCACGTCTGCGCACGATCCCGCGGATCAGCTCTCGTTTTCGATCCGTGTGGGCGTCAGACCCAGTGGGTTCGAGGTCTTCGACTGCAACGCCCAGCAAGACTTGCCCCTTTTCGATGCCCCGCAGGGGCAGGTCGTGGTCCAGTAACGCCCGCCCGTCGTCGTGTCGTGTCGAGCGCCCGGTCCCGGTTACGGTCGCTCGCACATCGGTCGCTCAACTCCCGCCCGGCCCAGTGCCGGGCGGTGGCGCTGGTGACATGACGTACCGACGATTGCACCGAGCACGCGTAGGAGTACCTCGTCCGCCGGCATACGTTTCGGGGAATTCATCGAGCGGGACATGATTACGTTCCGCGTATCCGGGGACCACCGACCGGCTATCGTGGGTTCGCCCCGCTATTTCGAGTCGCACCCCAAGCCGGCATCGCCGCGTGACCTGCCAAGCCACCGATGCATCAACTTTCGACACGGCTCCGACGGCGTGTACCGGTGGGAGTTCGAGAAGGGCAAGCAGTCCCTGACGGTCGCAGTGAGCGGACCGCTGATCGTCGATGACGTGGAGATCATGATCCGTGCAGCGATCGACGGCGTGGGTCTGGCGTTCATGTCGGAGGAGCGCGCGGCGCCGCACCTCGCGAGTGGGGCACTCGTGCGCGTGCTCGAAGATTGGTGCCCGCCGTTCCCTGGCTTCTTCCTCTACTACCCTAGTCAACGAGAGCTACCAGCCGCGCTCTCGGCACTCATCGAAACCCTTCGTCTGTACAGATCCTAGCACCGCGACTCACGAGACCGGCCATCTCACCCCCGCGTTGTGCTTACCTTTTCCAGTGCGGCTTTGATAGCTTCTATCGCAAGAAAGGCCATAAGGGAGCGCGATTCTAGAACGGCCGGAACGCCTTAGCTTCGACACCACGACCTGGAATCAGCGGAAAAAAGAAGTCCCGCCCAGCGCCGTAACGCCAAGCAGGACGACTAATTGCACAATCATGGGCCTGGGTAGAGTTGAACTACCGACCTCACGCTTATCAGGCGGCCGGGCTCACCGCCCCGATTCCGGTAACTTCTCGGATTTCAAGGCGATTCTCCGCGATCTGCACGGAATCGAAAACCACGAATCCGAGACATTCTCGGTGCGAAGTGGCGCCGGAAGTGGCACCAGAGCTTCACGAAGCAATGCGCCTGAAAGTTATCACGCTGGAAGAGATGGGCTGTCCAGATCGGTTGGGGACTGTCCGAATCACCGGCGCCGGTTCGCTCGCCTGCGGACCGCGTCCTCGATCCGCTCGATGCAGCCTTCTGGGTCTTGTTCGACGTCGTGCTCCCAGACCCGTATGACGAGCCACCCGGTCCTGCGAAGTCGTTGGAAATTCCCTTGATCCCGTCTGCGGTTATTCCCGATCTTCTGCTTCCAGTACGTGGAGAGCCTTATACTCCATGCGGGGAATCTCCATCCGTGCCAGTAGTCGCCATCGACGAACACAACAACTCTGCTCCGAACAAAAACCAGATCCGGGCGGCCTGGAAGCCAAGCGCAGTGCTTTCGGAATCGAAGGCCGCGGGCATGCAGCAGCTTCCGCACTACGAGCTCCGGGGTCGTGTCCGTGCTCCGGACCCGCGACATCATGTAGCTTCGCTGCGTCGGGGTCAGATTGTCAGCCACCGGCGGATCCGCCGTTCTCAGCGTTAGTTCCGTGCTCACGATTCGCCGGCATGGCGCTATGCAGCGTCCAGAAGGCCGTCGTGAGCCGATCTGGCCGAATCACCGCCACGCCTTCCGCATCGTCCACAAGGCGGCCGTTTACGACGCGGACGACGTCACCGGCCTTTGGCGGAGGAGTGCCGTCCCCGCACGCCCATCTTTCCGGGAGTTGCTGAACGACCGCCTCTCCCGGCATCGTCGTTCCACGTGTGATTGCCAATTCGACGGTGATCAGTGGGATTTTCTGCACGACGGCTCTGCTCACGCCGGATACGGTTCCCTCGACCTGCGTGCCGCACTGGTCGGCCCACGCAGGTGTAGCTTTCTGCCAGAACGCATCGCAGAACGGAATGCACGGGCAGTACCGGCAGGCCTGCGGCGAGGGCGTGGCAAGGCGCTCGAAGTCCTCGGAAGCGTGGGCGTTGAAGGCGCGAAGCGCAACACGCGCTCGCTCGCCCTCGGCAGCGGCATCTGCCTCGGAGATCTCCAGGTCAACCCTTCTCCCGTTGGCGCGCACCACGGCCCCCTTCGTGAGTTTTAGGCCGAGCTCGCGTGCGAGGTGGACGTACAGGCGGAGCTGTCGTGCCTCGGAATCCAGAAGGCCCGCGGGATCGTCTTCGGGGCCCGCAGCCGTCTTATAGTCGACGACCTCTCCTGCACTGACGTCGACGTAGTCAGGACGTCCGACGAGGAGGCCGTCGCGCGACGTCAGCTTGGTCTCCACGAGAGCCGCCGGCTGGGCATGCGCCGCTCGTACAAGGGGGGCAGTCGCAGTACGGGCGGTGTCCTGTCGAGCGGCCGCGTCCAATGCCAGCAGAGCGGCTCGCTCCCGGAAAAGGTAGTAGTAGGGGATTCTTTCCGGCGCGGGGAACTTTGCGCGCAGTAGCGGGTGGGCGCGGTCGTACAGATCCTTCGCCTTGCGATCGAAGGCCTCCCGTGCCACTGCCCGCCGCGTCTCGTCGTCTCTCGGCTGAAGACCCCCGGTTTGCACGCTTTCGACGACACTGTGTACGCACGTCCCCAGTAGCGCCCGGGGGTGCTGCGGCACGTCCGTGCGGTTCCCGAAGGCAATCCACGCCGCACGGGCTTTGCACGCGAGTACGGCCTCGTAGAGGCTGGGCGACAGGTGCTTTAACGCTTTGGCAACAGGCTGGTCGGGGATGCGCATTGTTCCCTCTACTCGTACGGGAATCGGACCGCTCGGAAGACCGAGCGGAGCACCGGCGTCAAGCCTCGTCGCTCGGCGTCAGCCACAGCTTCGGCCACGTCCGGCCTCAGATTCGCTCGATCCGTATCCCACAGAGGGTGAGTAAGAATGAACCCTTCGTTTGTGGCCGCACTCGTCCCCGCTGGGAGCCCGCCGATGGTCGTGGGCGTCAAGTTGAGACCCTGGAAATACGGAACGGCCACACGCGCAAGGAGCGGTGCCCACCAGCCGGTCGTCAGATCGATTCGAGCGCCTGGGTCAAGCGCGAGCCGGGCCATGTCGAGCGCCGTGCGCCAATCGAGAAGTGGGTGGTAGGGCATGTTGCCATACTCTCGGAGGCAGCGGTGACAGGAGCTTTGGCATTCCCCTTCGTGCGTTGGGTGAACGAGCGGGCCGTAAAACCCCTGCGATCGACGGAAGTCGAGGTGTGTCGAGTCAAGCAATCCAAGCAGGAACTTCAGCAACTGCTCGAAGCGCACTGGATCTCCGAGGTGCGTGCTGTAGCCGGCGCCGTTCTCGAGGCTGTCAGAGATGAAGATGCGCGCCGATGGTGGGGCGAAGGGGCTGCTGAAGTCGACCACCGGCTGGATCCCGAGGTCGAGCTCGGATTCCGCAACATCGAGTAGCACGGCCGCCGCCCGACGCAGGAGGAACCCGAATGAACACCAAGCAGCTCTGGCTTCCGGGATGACAGGGTTCAGGCACAGTCCCACGGGCGCCACGTCGATGCCAGCCGTCAGAACGTCGGTGGTGGCAATAGCAGCTAGCGCCCGCATCAACGGCTGGGCCGTCAGGTCATACTGCGGTGGTCGAATTGCGGCTCGCTCGTTCTGTGGGAGATCCTGGAGCGCTTGGCCGAAGGCGTCCTCCGAGATCCAGATGTGTTGACCGTCGACCTTCTTGAACTGGAAGTCGGCCCCGTCGTTGTCGTTGATGCGATATACACGCGCCTGCCCGGAGTCCACGATGAAGTTGCGCCGGGCGGCGGGGCTGTTCAGCATCGCGCCCAGGCGAGCTCGGAGCGCTCGCGGTGTGAACTCGAACCCGCCGCTGAACTCCGCCTTGATTGACCACCACGTGTTGAAGCCGGGCGGCTCCGTGAGATCGACCGGAGCTCGGTATCCGCCATCTCCGCGTGCTGCCGAGCAATAGGGACAGCCACCGCTAGACGACGGAGTCTCAACAAGCGCCTGGCAGAGCCGACAGACGCCCACAGCCACAGTTCTGGCCAGCGGATCGGGCACGGCCGCGACCGAGCCTCCCGACGGGCGGAAGTCGACCACGCCCACCGCCGTGTGCAGCTCGTCATCCTTTACGGTCTGCGCGCCCGGGGCGAACTGGCTGATGGCAATCTCGATATCCCGATCAACGACGCCGCGGTCTGGAGGCCAGCCGCCCTCCCTCACACGGGGGTATTCGTGGTACAGGAGTCGCACTCGCGTCGGGAAACCGAACATCGGGAGGATGCCTAGCGACGCCAGGCGCTCACTCAACGCCAAATGGGGGAGGCTCTCTGGACGCGTCGCCACCCGGTCGATCGCGGGCACGAGCGAGTCGAGCACATGAGCTACCATCGCGGCGAGATCCGCAGGGGTGTCCATCGCGGTGCGCCGAAGCACCGCCTGGCAAATGTCCTGGATGGCCTGCCCGCGGCCCGCGATCCACGTCTGCACGACGAGACTGTGTGTGGGCCACTGGCCTACGGTGCCGAACTCACCGTGCACGTTGTCGCCTGTGTATGGCAGAGCCAGGCCCTGAAATGCGCGGCGCAGAACCTCCTTGTTGACGACCCTCCTGGCAATCTCGGGGCGAGTGACATCCACGTAGGGCCTCGGTGGCGGATCGGCGGTGATGAGCTGTGGCCGCTCGAAGTAGTAGTCATCGTGGCTTCGCCCACGGCACAGGGTCAGTGCCGCGGACATACCGGACCCTCGCCGGCCCGCGCGCCCGACTCGCTGCTGGTAGTTGAATCGGACAGGCGGCATGTTTGCGAGGCCGATGCCTTGGAGTGCCCCGATGTCGACGCCCGATTCCATCGTCGTCGTAACACTGAGCAGATCGACCCCGAGCGCCAGGGCGATTTCGTCCTGCATGAAGACCTCTTGGAAGCGGCGCTGCCTTAGACGTCTATCCGTCCTGTTCGTCTGGCCGGTAAGCTCCTCGCAGTTGAGCCGGAAGGGCGGCTCCGGGCACCGGGCGAGGAATTCATAGAAGTCCTCTGGCGGATCCATAACCGAGTGCCTCGACGCGGGCGGCAACGGCGCTCTGCAGCCTGTGCACACTCCGCCGGACTCGTGCAGGTGCGAGCGGCTGCAGCGGGCGCACGAGTAGACGTTGATCTCGTCGTTCGCGCTCGGGCGTGGGCTGATGAGTTGCATGTTCTCCACGACGACCCACCAGTTGCCCTGGTCGAGCACGGACCCAAGAAGACCAACGACGCGCTCTTTGAAGCCCTGAGGGTCCACCCCTGCCCGAGCCGCGACAGCGTTGAGGTAGTCGTCGACGTACGACGGCATTTGCGTCTGCCCCTCCACGTCTGAACCACGCCAGCGACGCCGCTGAGAAAGCATCCGCACCAACGACGCGCCCGCCTGCTCCTCGAGAGTTAACGGGCCGTGCGCGGTGATCCAGAGGAAGCCAAGGTTCAGGGATTCGAAATCCCGGCTCCCGTCGGCGAACAGAACGTCTTGGACCACCACCTGCTTCAGCGAGTCCTCGATCTGTGCGAGAAGGGCCAGTTCGAGAGGCTGAAGGCCGGTGCGGTACCTCGGCGGAGCAATTGACCACTCCACGAGCGCGGTCCACGCGAGCACCGGGCCGCGCGGCCGAGGCCGGAAGCGCGCCAGCGACTGGCGAGGCCCGCCTGGGTTCATGCCAATGGCGAGAAGGCCGGACCTCAAAGCGTCAAGCAGAGCGTTGAAGCTGAGCGAAACGAACAAGCCGGGAGGCGACGGTGGCGTCAAGACCGCCGGGACGCCGCCGCCGACCGCGGCGAAGCGCGCCACCTCCCCGGTCAAATCCGGGCTCAACGACGCCACGAGAGTTTGCCGCCGGCCTCGCTCCGTCGGATCGAGCCCGCTTTGATCCTGCTTCCGTTCGAGGGCCAGGAGCTCCTTTGCATCCTGGCAGGCGGCAAGCGCACGCGCGTACGCAGCGGCTGCCGATGCGGCCTGATTTCGCAGCTCCCCGTAGGCGATCTGGCGCACGGCGTCGAGGTAATGTGCGAGCTTGATCCCCGTTGACAGCTTCGCGGCATCCTGCCGGCTGTCCGAGAACAGGACCAACTTTCTGCCGGCCCCTGAGGGCATCTCTCGCATGAGAGCGTCACAGAGAAGCTGCACGATTCGCTGAAAGCCCGACCCGAGATCGCGGATCGGGGAGCCAATGCGGCGCTTCGCCCAGTCGGCTCCGCAGTGCGGACACTTTGAGGCGAAGGCATTCGCGGCGTCGACCGGACTCACGAACACATATCCGGAAGTTGTTCCGGGCCGCGGCGGGCCGGCCCTCCGCGGGCGTGACAGTCGCCCGCTTATGTGGTCCAGAACGGCCGGAGTCCACTGGAAGCCGCGAACGCCCTCTGCCTGCCACTGCCACTTCGGGCCAGCGTCGGTGCTTTTCACCAAGGGCCGCCCCTCCGCTGGCCAGAACACCAGGTATTCCGCGAATGTCCTGCGCAGCGACGCGGACTTGTCCGGCACGCCTTCGAGGTTGGGGTAGTCCGGCGAGAGATACCAGGCGTTTGGGGACTGCGGATCCGCCTTCTTGTAGCCTCCCAGGAAAACCTCCCCGCACGGCTGACAGTAAAGCAGCTCTAGAATCCTCGAGTTGCATGATGGGCAACGGGGCCCGGGCTCCGAGAAGAGCACGCCGATGGGGGGCCGCTGCGCGGCGGGGGGCGTCACGCCGGTTCGTGCGGGGCACGACGGACTGACACAGGCCCAAATGCGTCCGGCGTTATGGAAGAAGTAGTGGGCCCGCAAAGGAAGCGGTGAAGTGCCACCTGGCGTTCTTGCGAGAACGAGCCCCCGAATCAGCCCGCGCCCCGCGGCAGGACTGAACAGGCCGCCGTCTGGGAAGAGGGCAGACGCGAGTGCGTCGACGGTGAACGGCCCGTTCTGCGCCGTCTCCCGGACCGGCTCGAAGGCTTGGATATGATCAAGGCACTTGCTCAGGGTCGCGTCGACCGGATCGCTTGAGGCCGGTAGCCCGATGGACGCCTCGAAGTTCCGAGCGGCCTGCGCCGCATCCCCCTGCTCCAACTCCCGGTCGAGCGACGCAAGCGCTGCGAGATGGGGCGAAAGCCCGCGTGTCGGGGACGGAAACGCTGAGGAATATCCGGGCACAATGGCGAACGACGACGGGTCCCGCCCGAAGAACTGCTCCAGGTACTCGAGGCTTCCAGGATCGTCCTTCTCAATCGATGCGCTCGTGGCGATGATGCGAAGCTGCGGTGAGTCAGGCGTCAGCCCGATTCGATGAAGGAGGGCACGCAGCAAGTAGCCCACCTCCGTGCCTGGGGTGCCGCGGTAACTATGGAGCTCGTCCACCACGAGATGAAAGACGTTGCGATTGTCTGCCTCCAGCCACTGGGCAGTCCTGTCGAACACCCCGTCCTCGACGCTCCGCATCAACATGATGTTGAGCATGCTGTAGTTCGTGATCAGGATGTCGGGCGGCGTGTCCTGCATGTCCCACCGGGACCACATCTCGGAGCCGTCGGGATCTTCGAAGTAGTAGAGAATTCGCGGATCGGATCGGACGGCAGCGGAGGCACGCGCGCGGCTCCATTCCAAGTCCATCTCGCGGAGCCGTTTTCGGAGTTCATTCCGCTTCGAGTTGCTTGTCTGCGGTCCAGCAACTGGCGTAATGCCGGTGTACCTGCCGAACCAGAACCGGTGACCGTTTCGGTTCTGGTCAAGCCACCATCGCGCGGGTTGCCCGTCACAAGCCTCCCGAATTCGGCCCAGCTGGTCCTCGATCAGCGCGTTTAGTGGATACAATAGGAGCGCCCGCACAGCCTGAGGGCGTTCAGGGGACTCGTGAGCCCTTTGAAGAATGCGGGACTGACCTCTGGCTCTCCACCAGAAGGGATCCGGCAACTTCGTACTCGGCCTACCCCAGCCGCGCGATGATTCCTCAACTAGGTAGGCAAAGATCGGCAGGAGGTAGCACTCGGTCTTACCGGAACCGGTCCCGGAGGTCACGACGACCGCCTTGCCGGCGCGCGACTCCTGCCATGCTTCGAACTGGTGGCGGTGCAGAGTGCGCGCGCCAGGAAACAGCCCTTCGTCACCTCCGCTCGTAATAAACGACGCGGCTTCGGCCGGGATGTCGAGTCGCGCACACGCCTGAGCAACGGTCAACTGCGAGGACTCAGGCGGCGCGAGAGGCTCGAAGAGCGGCTCGCGATACAGTTGTCGATCTTGGTCCAATAGTGCCCGGCGCTCTGAGAGAAGGGCTTCGTATCTGAGACGGAATGGACTGTCGAGGTAACGGAGGTAGGCCTGCCGGATCTCGTCGAAGATCCTAAATGGGTTGTCCATGAACACTCTCTTCAGATGCGAGCCTCACTCTGGGGTGCGCCGGTCCAGGCTGACCCGCCGCAAGGAGTAGAAATGCGGCCACGTCGAAAGGAACGTTCTTGAACACGAACCGCCCACGGTCGATTTGGGCTGGGGACCCACTGCACATGCAGGCCGCCCGGCAGTACGCCTCCGGAAGCGGCGCAGACGTGGGAGCGAACAGGGTCGAGGATGCCAGTTCGTACTCTGACAAGACAACCTCGGAGATCATGGCGGCGGCGTAAACCGCCTGGCGCTTCGGCAGGCGCAAGAGCTCCCCCCGGCGCGTGTGCACATAGAAGCGACGCTCTCCGTAACGCGAGCGAAACTCGCAAGCTGATCGCGGGCGGATTCCGTCGACCCAGGTGAGGGTCCGGAAGTCAAAAGAACGAACGGACCAGTTGCCTGGTGCTGTCTCCGCACGTGCTCGCTGAATGTGTAGTGGTATTGGGACTATCTCCTGGCACAGCGCACCAACGAAATCCTCTATGTACGGGATCGCAGCATCCGCGGCTGCCGCCGCGAGCCACTGGCGCGGCCCCTCAACCTTGAAAGAAGGCAGCCCCTCGGCCACGCAGTCCTCCACAAGCCTGCACGCCCTAGCCGTGACCGCCTCAGAGAGCGTGGCTGAGAGTTTCGGAGTACGGCCGCCCGCCAGCGCGGCGACTCCTTGGGGAGGCGGAAGGCCGCCTAACACCGGCGCGCGGACCCTCCATCGCCTCGAATCGTCGACAAAGAAATCAACGTGGCCGAGGTCAGACATGACGACGCGCAACGTCCGACACCAGTAGTCGACGTCCGCGTCGTCGCCCGCCAGCCTCGCGACCGCATTCCGGAACGTGGCCCACGAGCCCTCACCCACGTGTGTCATCCAGTGGAGAAGCACGTCCCAGTTCATCGGCGAACGCTTCTGAAGCGCCGTTTGATTTCCCGCGCCCAACGTGAGTAGACAGCCCATGTCTCCTTGACTTCCGCACCGACCTCGTCGGTGTGCAGCAGTGTCATCCGAGGACGGCGAATGGCCGCGTTGTAGATGGTTGACGCCCAAGAGAGAGCACTTCGCGCCGCGCGCCCGCGAGACGGGAACCGCTCGACGCGAGCCGGCAACGAGGGGTTCGACCCCAGGCAAAGCACGGTGGCTCCGGGCCCCGCGCCGACGTCAATCGCCCAGACCGCACTGAACGAGCACAGTGCCACCGCTCCGCCTCGAGACCGACACACAGGGTTCGTAACCTCACCTGGCGTCGCGCCGACCAGGGTCCACGACCCTGGTGGTAGCGCGACTGCCGTCCCCTGGCGGTCCAGCGGCAGCGATGCGTTCCGCACGGTCGGCTCCACGATCTCGATCCAGCGCCTCGTTCCTCCAACCTCAACGACATGCGTACCCGGCCGACCAAGACGGCCTTCCGCCGCCAGCTCTCCATCGTCGGCCACCATGACGGGGTCGCCGTCGATCGTCACTTGGTCTCCGGCGGTCAGGCCGGCGACCACGAGGCGAGGTGCCGCACCAGCGACCCACGCCCAGCGGCTGCCCAGCCTCAAGCCGCCTTCGGGGACTAGGTCCACACTCGATTCGACCGCGAGTGCCTCTAGACCGCCGGGCGCGTCCAGGCGGCGCTGCGGACGGAATCCCGCAAATAGTCGCCATCCATCTGGGACGTTCGGGTGATTGAGGGATGCGCAGCGTTGCTGGGAAACCTCACTGAGGTGCCCTGCGACTTGATTGGCATAGGCTTCCAGACAGAGGACAGCACCCCGCACCCCCAACCGCAAGTTCGAGTGCGACATGTAACCCGTGTAATCGGGACTCTCGGGCAACGCGATCGCCCGGGCAGCGGGACGATGCAGTACCAGGCGGAGCACACCTGCTTCAAGCTCCCACGCAAACCCTTCGGCGAGCAGACTTCCGTCCTCAGGAGGAATCGGTACCGGGTCATACCACCCATCGTGCGACGCCTCCAGGCTGTGCACTCCGTCGCTAAACAGCGAAGGGAACGCTGGGGGACGCCGAGCCAAGTAGAAGAGTTCGGGCCGGCGCATGACAGGATCAATGAGAATCTCAACTCTCGCGCTTCGCCGCCCGAAGGAGTCGGTTTGGGAACCGTCCCAAGATTCGAGTTCGTGGGCTACTTGCGCCATGACGGCGCGCCGTCGTTCGTCCGCGAGCGCAGCCGTCCCCGCATTGGTGAAGACCGACCGACCCAAAGACCAGCTCGACAGATCCTGATCCAGTCTCTGCCGCGGCATTCGGGCTCCGGGTTGGTACCCCGCCCATGTGAAGAAATCCGGCAGCCGCTCGATGTCGACGCGGCGCAGCGGCACATGTGTAAGGGTAAGCGCGACGAATCGACGGAAACCAGCGTCGGGCCCGGGCATAGCGAGCCTCCGGCCCTTTTCGCTGATCCACCGCTCTAGGAATCGCCAGAGCGCCTCGAACTCCTCGGGATCGAAGCCGCGCGGATGGCCGCCGACAAGATCGCACTTCAAAAGCTCTGCCAGCCTAAAGTAATACGCGCTGGCCGTGGCCTCCTCGTCTGTCTGCATTCGGTACGCCGCCAGAACGCTTGCGGCCAGGAACGCAACGCAATCCGGCAGGCCGTTGACGCTGCAGCGGCGAAGAACCCCGAGCCCCTGCGGTTCCCGGAGCACGCGGGAGTGGTATAGGTCCGTCACCGCTTGGACGAACCGTGCCTCAGCCTCTTCGGAAGGCAGTCGCCCGGGTTGCGCCGCCGCGAGCGCCGCAGCAAGGATCGTTGGTGTGATTGTCAAGAAGGCGTCTTCATGACTCTGATCGTCGAGCAGGCAGTGGTGCACCAGCGCGCGGTTCCACAGTAGGTAGGCGGGCTCGTCGAGCGGAGGGGCACCGATGACGAGCGGTCGGTCAGCCTTCGCGTACAGACTCCCCGCCGGCGCTTTCGATGGAGGCGGCGAATCGGGAGTGGTGGACTTGTCTACAGACGTGCGCGCTGGTCCCGAGTCGGACCCCGTTGCGTGCGCCTTCCCCCCAAAGGGCCGTCCGGTCCCACGCTCGCCCAACAATCCGTCGATGGCGTCGTCTCGCGTGGGCACGGCATCGGTGCGCGCGGATGCCTCGTCCTTTGGGCGCTCCTCCCTCGGAGCGACAGCGGTGGGCAACGCATTACCCTCGGGAAATTGGGATTCGCCGGCAACGTCGATGCGTCTTGGGGTGGACCCGGTCCCGAGGCGGGTTTGGACCACAAACTCCGAAGACTCGAGGAGTAATGGCGCATTCCGCGCCTGCCCCTGCTCGGTGGAGGGATCGGGAGAAGAGGAAGTTGAGACCCGTTCCTCTATGCTCTCCTCCACAGCGAAAGGCTTCAACGGTCCCGATTCGCCTGGTAGCTCGACGAGCGGTTTCTCGTTCTCACTCCGCATAGCCGCCCTGTCGGCGTCCTCCGGAGATTCGCGTCTTTCCAGAGAGCCCAAATCGGACGACTCATACCTCTTGGCATCTGTCGCCAGCTGCGTTGGGGTTGTTTGACTGTTCGGAACCTCCACGTCGGTAACATCGCCGGCCTCATGCACGGGAGGCGGAGTTGGTGCGGTCGGCTCCGTCCAGATCCTGCCCACACGGGACGGCGGTACCAATGACGGCGCAGAGACTAACGAAGAGTGGGCACCACCCGTAGCTCGCTGCAGGCCACCACCGATCTCCTCCGCTGACGTTGTGGAAGGTGGTGAGTCGCATGTCAGTCGATCGCTGGTCGTTCCGCGGCGGCAACTAAGCGCGTACCACAAGAGTCGAAAACGGCTTGTGACTCGGAACAGGCTCTCTCGAAGTACCCGGAGAATCGAGCGCATTATGATCCAGCCGGCTGTTACAGGTCCAAGATGAAGTTCGCCAGCGCCATGGTCACGAGCGGACAGACGGCGTTCGCGAGTTGTTGCTGCTTATGAACAAGCCCGCCATTCCTGCCGCTGCTGCTTCCGGCAAATCGGAACCAATCCGGGAACGACTGAAGGCGCGAGGCCTCCCGCAACGAAAGGCCTCGATGCTGGCTGGGGTGAACCAACATGCTCTTGCGATAGTGCCCGATCGTGATTGACGGATCAGTCCACGTGAGCCTGCGGTAGATGTTGCTATGGGTTCGCTCGACCTGGGCATAGTTCGTCAGGGTCTCAGCGATATCCCGCCAATTGCCTCCCTGCGGAATGCGACGGTACCGCTCTATTACGTAATCCGCGTGGCACGAAGTGACGTGGTCGAACACCACGCCGGACCCGAGGGCTGACCCACGCATGAGCCGGAGGAACGGATTCGCACGAAGGTCTGCGGCGTCGGGCTCACAATACTGCTGTTCCTCCGCCCGCGCACCGTTTCTGACCGCAGGCAAGTCGCGGATAGCGTCTCGTACCGTCACGAAGGGTCGCGAGCAACCCGGCCCGTGAGTCGGAAGCGGAAAGGGCCCCCACTCCCCGAAGTCATCCGCGCGGTAGCCAAGGTCGCGACGCAGTCCGAGCAGGAAGAAGCGGCTCCTGTACTGCGGCACCCCATACCACACGGAATCCAATAGCTTGGGAAAAAGCTCGTACCCCGCCGCTGTTATCCGACGCGCGAGGTGATCAACGACTGTCACAGGGGCTGATGACCGCCCACCTCTGGGGGTCCATAACATCCCCTGCACGTTTTCGAGAAGAAAGACCGGCGGCCGCAGCTTATCAACGTACTGGAGGAAGACTCCGATCAACCGGTTGTGCGGATTCGCGTAGTGCCACGAGTTGCGATTCGCATTCGAAAAACCTTGACAAGGAGGTCCACCGATCAAGATGTGTACGCCGTCTGACAGACGGGCTGCGCGCCGGGCTCTCGAAAGGGCCTCGTCAGTTCTGAGATCGATTGGCTCGACGTGTTCGGGCACGCAATTCGAGCGGTCGCTGCGTCGCTGAACGCTGAATACATCGTGGTTCATCCTCAGGGTCTCTACGTAAATTGGATTCACCTCACCGGAGAAAATGATCCGGTAGCGCCGCCTTCCTCTCTCGGCGAGCAGAAAGCCAAGACCCATGCCGCCAGCACCCGCAAACAGCTCGACCACGTTCAATACGGGAGAAGACGACGCGAGCACTCTGCGGAACCCTGTGGACGGGCGCGAGGGTTGCTCCTCGCGCCAAATAGCACGGTTATCCTGTTGGCGGGCAACGGTGATATTCGAGCGCACCGCCACCGACGTACGCTCTGTCCTGGTCTTGAAATCGTCTGGAACCGCCTCTGCGGTAAGCAACCTCCGTTCCTGCTTCCGCGTCCTGGGCCGGATCCAGCGAGCCCACCCTACCACACGTAGTAGGTCCCGAATCTTCGCATTCAGGTCAGAGGAGATCCCGAAGATCGTGCCTCGATGGATCCCGGGAATCCCTCCGGTTTGCGCCGCGAACAACCGCCCGTTGCGATCGCCCGGAAGCTGAATGTCAGCGAGCGTCGCGGCCTTGTATGGCATCGGACCGGTCGCGCCCGGCTGAAAGAGGTCAATCTTCGTCCACTTGGACTTGTCGAGAAAGTCTGAAGCGGCCGCCCGGGAACGATGCGCGACGCCGTTGCCAGCCCGGCTCAACTGCGTGCTCGGCCTCACCTCAACGGCAAAGTCAAGATTCCGCTTCCCAAGCCCCGCGAGGAAACGGGCATTGCAACCATACGACGGTCCGGCAACCACCACTGAGTCATGCCAGCGCCGCCGAAGCGTATCAAGCAGCTCCAGTGCTATACTGGCCTTGCCACGGTTCTTGGCTCGACGCTTGAGCGCTCCAGGGTGATAAGTCGTCTCCGCAAGGAGCTTGCACGCCGTTGCGCTGATACGGTGCACTCGCACGGTCACAAGAGAGTTACGGGCGGACGAGCGTACTCCCGCAATGGCTCGACGCTCCGCGCGTGCCGAGTTGTCTTCAACCAGGAGGATTACCTTCCGGTTCCTCACCGACCAGCTCTCAGACGGACCTCCGCACTTCGTCTAAGCCTCTCACATTTCGAGCTGGCTGCAATCTTATGTCTTTGCGCGAACGATCGATCATCAGTCTTCCTCCTCCTTGTTTCGGTCGAGGCTCAGCGCTCAGCAGCGACCGAGCGAATCGGTCAGCGACCGGACGCCAGTAGTTGACGGGCGACCGGCATCAGCACGTCACGGATAGTAACCATCGCCTGCTCAAGTGTGGGTTGCTCGGCGGACGGGATCCCCGCTCGATCAAGGAACACCTTCCATTGGCGCCGCCTGGCGAGGTCATCGAAGAAGCTCGGCGTGAGGGCCGCCGGGATCTCCGCTGGTAGCAGCGTGCGCCGCCGCGCGAACGTCGCTGCCAGCGCTGACCCGAGTCGGTCGGGCTCGAGCCCCAGCCGGCTCAGCAAATACCAAAGGTCGTAGAAGTCCTTCAAACGGCTGTTGATCATTCCCAGTTTCACCAGGGCTTCGAACTTCTCGGCCACCACCGCTTCCGGCGGATATGCCCTGAGCCGGGGCGCCGGGAACTGTAGCAGTGTTGGCAAATCGACCACCTGCGGCTCGGGTGCCACCGCCTGCCCGAATGCCACGTCAACTTGCAGCGGGATGGCGGCACCATCAAGTGAGGCGCGCAGCGTGAGCTGGACGCCCGGGTAGTCCTGGTCCTCGGTGACCTCGACGGCCCGAAGGGATTGAGGATCGAACACGAGACCGTCAGTGGGATAGGGCGCGAGCATGACCTCCCGAAAGATCGCGAGCAACTCCTCGACGGAAGCCGCCTTTAGACCGAGCGTCCGCGTCGCGCGAAGGCCGATGCGGTGCACCCGCCCATGCGGCAAACAGCACGGCGCCTTTGAGAAGGAAGCCATCGCGATAGCGCGACTGCGAGAGCCGATACAACATTCGCTCGGTGCCGAAGCGCACGAGCACGTCTTGAAAGATCGCGCCGTGCTGCTTCGCGTGATTGAGCAGCCGCTGGCGGATCGAGGCCGCAACGTTGCGCGGCGCGCGTGGGATCACCCGAGCGACTCGAGGTAGGGCCGCATGATGCGCTCCACCCGGCAAATGCGCGCAAATCGCCACACCTCGTCCATCGTAAACCGGCGACCGCGCCAGCCGTCCCGCAGTGCTTCGAGCGCCACATCGATGCCGATACGGTTGCGGAACTTGAAGCAGTCGGCCACGGTCTTAGCCGCCCCGTACACCTTGATCGTCAGGCCGTCCACGGAGTGGCGCTCGACTCCTTCGCGGTACGCTCTGCCTGAGAAGCGGAATGCGCGTACCGCGGGGTAACGACCGCGAGGAGCCCGCGCGCCTGGGGGCAATGCGATCTGGACTGCGCGCGGCACCTGGGTCGTGAGGCCGTGCCATTCGAGTGCCGAGATCAGGCAGAGGACGGCCTTGGGCGAGCGGGCGGCCACGAGGGCAGCATCGAGTTTCTCCGTGACGGGAACGTCGACCAGGTGGTAAGTCCCCCGCCCCAGGGCCTCAATCCGGCCTGTATCGCGGAGGTCGTAGAGGGTGCGCGGGTGGACGCCGCGGGCCAAGGCGTCGCGAGTTCGCAGGATCCCTCCGGCCTTGCGAAAGATGCTTTCTGCGGTGGCTCGCGGGGTTCGTTTCGGCATGTGGATAATATTGTCTATACTTGTTAACAAGTAAAGACATTTCTATCCAGGCCGCCCTCGCTTCTTCTCCGGGACGTACTGGATCAAGTCCCCGACCTCGCAGCCCAGCACCTCGCACAACGCCTCGAGCGTGGCGAACTCCACACGTTCAGTCTTGCCGTGGTAGAGCGCGTTAATGGTCGAGTATCCCTTGCGACGGAGCTGAAGGGTGTCAGTCTCAAAGACCTGTGCGCGTTGGGCGGCTGGAAGGACCACAATACGATCCTTAAGTGCTACCAGCAGCCCGATCCTGAACCGATGCGCCTGGCTCTGGAAAACCGCGCCACCCTGCGGAACGCCTGACGAATTGGCACCAACAACTGGCACCAACTTTCGCCGCTAGCAAAAAACAAAGCCCGCCACCTTGCAGCGATAGCGGGCCAACTTCATTCCTCATTCCAACTTCCGCATTCCGACTTGTAAATGGGCCTGGGTAGAGTTGAACTACCGACCTCACGCTTATCAGGCGTGCGCTCTAACCACCTGAGCTACAGGCCCAGCAAACTCCGTTCGCAATTCTCCGATCAC
>JACQVB010000202.1 GCA_016209985.1 Gemmatimonadota bacterium
ATACCAACTTCATAACGTTGTATTGGCTGGTGAATCCGGGAAAGACCTTCTTCTTGTGCTCGTATACCCGGCGTCTGAGATCGCTGGTTACTCCCACGTAGAGTGTTCCCGAGAAATTCGACATGATGTAAACACAGAACGCCTTCGCTCGCATCCGCCAACCTAACAGCACTCCCTTCTCATCCCGCATCCTTTCCATGCGGTAAACATCAAAATCCCGCCTCTCCCCCTACCCCCATCTCCTTTGCCTCTGCCTCCACCCAACAACAACAGCCGTCATCCTGAGGCGCGCAGCGCCGAAGGACCTGCGATGCTCACCAAGCACTGCATGGTCGCTGGCCACTCCTCCTGAGGCGCCCAGCGCCGAAGGACCTGCGATGCTCACCAAGCACTGCATGGTCGCTGGCCACTCCTCCTGAGGCGCCCAGCGCCGAAGGACCTGCGATGCTCACCAGGCACCGCATGGAGCTCCCGCTTCCGGGCGATCGGGAGTTGCTGGTTTTCGCCGAGGGATGGGTCGGGGTAGTCGATCTTCGCTAGAAATGCGTGAAGGCTTCGCCACCCTCCGGGGCGACATGAAGGCCTCGGCTCAGGAGCTCAAAGCTGATCTGCTCAAATGGATGTTCGCCGCCTGGGCCACGCTCCTCGGCGCCATGTGATCGCCCTGATCGAGCTCGGATAATTCAGCACTGCCTCAGGCTTCGAACATCGAGCCACGCTCCTCGGTTGACGGCCTCCGCCGCGGACCACACCTTGGTCCCATGCAGGCCCGCAGCCCTTGCAGAAACTGCGTATCCCGTCGTTTTCACACGTGGAACCGTGTCGCCGCCATCGCGGCCCGCGATTCGTAACGGCTTTCCCGGCTCCGTCCAGAGGTGAAGACTATGATTGAGGAGCTGAATCAGGCCATCCTGACTCGAGATTTGCATGCCTTCCAAGGTTGTTAAGGTCAAGATCGTCCGAGACGGTAGCATGTGCTTCGTCCCCGTGCCGTTCGACCCGAAAGCGCTATTCGGTAAGGTTCGGGTACCCGTCAGGGTCACGCTCAACGGCTACACGTATCGCAGCACGATTGCCGCCATGGGTGGTCGCGTCTTCATCCCGCTACGGAAGAGCAACCGGGAGGCCGCCGGAGTGGAGGGTGGCGAGACGTTGAATGTCGAGATTCAACTCGACACCGAAAAGCGGGAGGTGACCCCGCCGCGCGACCTGATCCGGGCCCTCAAGGCCGCACCACCCGCCTGGGACCGGTGGCGGGATCTGAGCTTCTCCCATCAACGGGAATACGTCGAAGCGATCGAAGAGGCCCGGAAGCCGGAAACCCGCGCGCGGCGGATCGAGACTGCGGTCCGCATGGTGGGAGCCCGACTTGGCGGGAAGCCCAAGTAGATGGTCCGCAGTCTCGTACGTCGCGATGACCCTCATCTTCTCACAGGTACGAGCATGATTTCTCGAATCCACGGTCTATCGATCCTGCTTCTCGCTGTCCTTTCGACCGCCGCCTTCGCCCAGGAACGCATCGTGGCGATCAAGGCGCGCCAGATCATCGATGGAACCGGCCGCGCTCCGATCGCCAACGGGGTGGTGCTGGTTCGGGGAGACCGGATCGATGCCGTCGGTCCGGCGGCCTCGGTCACCATCCCGGCAGGCGCCGAGGTGATCGACCTGGGAGACGAAACCCTGCTGCCGGGACTGATCGACACGCACGGACACCTGAGCCTGCGGTTCGGCATCACGGATCAGAACGGAGCCGTGATGACGCTGGCCCAGGGACAGGCGCAGCCCGACGGCACCCAGATGCTCCGCATGGTCCGTGACGCCCGGGCCGCCCTGCTGTGCGGGGTTACCACCATGCGCATGGTGGGCGAGCAGCACTGGAACGACATCTATCTCAAGCGCGCCGTCGAAACCGGGCAGGTGCCGGGACCGCGCATGATCCTGGGCGGCGAGCCCATCAGCTCGACCAGCGGGCACGGCTCGCCCCAGAACTGGGTGGACGGCCCGTGGGACGGCGTCAGGGCGGTGCGCGAGAACTTCGGTCAGGGAGTCGAGTGGCTCAAGCTGCTGCTCATCGACCGCACGCCGAACGCGACGTTGTTCTCACCGGAAGAGTTGAAGGCCATGGTGGACGAAGCCCACCGGGTTGGAATGAAGGTCACCGCGCACGCGACCGGCCGCTGGGGCTCGGCTATTCGGGCGGCCATCGAGGCGGGAGTGGACAACATCGAACACGCGCGCCCCATGACCGATGATATCATCAGGCTGATGGTCCAGCGCGGCACCACGGTGAGTCTCACTCCTCTGGTCTACGTCGGATTCCGGCCCGATGCCACCACCTGGCAATACCTGGACGCGGTCGCCAAAGGCCCGGGCGACTGGGTCGAGTACGGGCGTAAACAATTCTTCGATTTCCGCAAAACCCATCCCGAAGTGGAAAGCACCGACCGCCCCTACGTCAGCGAGGATTTCACTCGCGCCGGTCGTGACTTCTTCCCCTCGATCGCGACGCAGCAACGCGAGGCGCTGGCTGCGTTCCAATCCGGTGTGCCGGTCTCACTGGGGCTCGATACCGTGTACTACGGCACCATCGGCAACGCGATCGAGTTCCTGATCGAAGGAGGCTTCGCCCCGATGGATGCCATTCGCGCGGCAACCGCCGTGGCGGCGAAAAACATCGGTTACGGCGATCGGCTGGGAACCCTCGAAAAGGGGAAGTTCGCGGACTTGATTTCCCTCCGCGCGGATCCGCTCACCCGGCGCTGGGCCTGGAACACCATTCATTTCGTGATGAAGAGCGGGCAGCGCTACGACACGCTGAGCTGGAACTGAACCGAACCGCTGCGCACGGCGCTAGGCCTCACGGTTCAGGTCATACCTCATGATCGCCGCGTGTCTGGCGCCGGGAATGCGCTCCAGTTCATAGACATCGCCCGTTGGGCCGGGATGGCGGGCGAGACTCTCCTCGATCCGCCCACGGTCCTCCGGATCCAACCGGAGCGCAAAGGTCCGCAAATTCTGCTCCAGATGGGTGGCGTCGCGCGCGCCGACGATCACGGCGCCTACCTGCGGTTGGTCCAGCACCCAGCGCGTGGCGACAGTGGCGATCGTGGCCCCGTGCCGCCGCGCGACCTCGGCGAGGGTCGCCAGCAATCCCTGAAACACGAGCCAACCGCCGAACTCCTCGATGATGAGCCGGTACTTCACCAGCGACCGGTTCGGGAGCTCGCCTGAGGGCTCCGGAGCGCCGAGGTAACGCTCCGAGAGAAACCCCCCGGCCACCCCACCATAACAGAGCAGCGTGACACCGCGATTGGCACCAAGCTCGGCCATGGGACCGGCCGGCCGCCGATCCAGGACCGAGTACTGGACCTGGTGCGAAGCGAACCGCACTCCGCCGTCGAGGAGCGCCGCGAGCCTGCTGGTACCGAAGTTGGTGGCGCCGAGCAGCCTGATCTTTCCCGCCTGCTGCAGCTCCCCCAGCCACCCTGCCGTCTCGAGGCAGCCCGGCACGTCGTAATCCCACCAGTGAAACTGCACCAGGTCCAGTCGCTCCACCCGGAGACGCGTCAGGGACCGATCGATGATGCGCTCGACGTAGCGACGCGAGATCCGCGGCAGCTCGCTCCGATCCGGCACGAACTTGGTATGCACCTGAATTCGCTCTGCTGCCCCGGCGTCGCGCTCGTTTCGGTACCGCTCCCGGAACTCGCCCAGCAGCTCTTCGACGCCGGTGTAGATGTCGGCGCAGTCAAAGCAGGTGAGGCCGGCCTCGGCGAATGCGCGCAGGATTTCGAACCCACGCTCCCGATCCAGGCTGACCGCGGAATGCCCCGGCGACAGTTGCCACCCACCGACGATGATGCGGGGGATGGCGTATCCGGGGGCCAGCTCCACGGTTTCGACCGGCGTGGTCAACTCGAGGGCCCGTCGCTCTTGGATGGCTTTCCCTCGGCGAGGCGTAGTGCGCTCACCTCCGAGTGCCGGAAGGCGCGCTTCCGCAGGCGCTGGATTCGGAAGACCGCGCCGCAGTGGGGATCGGGGCAGGCGATGTCGGTGTCCGTGGTCATCCAATCGTTCGGGTCGGTTTCCCGCTGTTTGGCGGGCAGCAGCGGCAGCAACGCCGCGAGCGGGTAGATCGGGAACGTCTGACCGGGAGGAAGCGAGAGATTCTCTCCCGACAGCTCGAAGTAATCTCCCGCCTGGTGATTGCAGACCATCGGGCGCTGCCCCGCCAGAACTTCGACCCGAAGATCATACAGCGTGAACTGGTCGGATGGTTTGGCCACGCGCCGCTCCTTTCGCCGGAATGCCGGATGACGTAGCTTGAGCCCGCTTTTCCCAGGCCTCCCCACAAAATGACCTCATCGACGCTTCGATTCTACGGCGGCAGGGCCGGCGCCCTGGCACCCTTCGCGCTTTTTCTCACGGGCGTGACCTGGCTGGCGCTGTCCGGCGCCCCGGACGAGCGCGGATTCTGGCCGATCCTGCTCGCTGCGCTCGCCCTGGGCCTCGCCCTGGCCCGCGACCGAAGCGCCTACGCCGACACCCTGATCCAGGGAATGAGCCGGCCCATGGTGATGATCATGATCATGGCCTGGCTGCTCGCGGGAGTCTTGGGCGCGCTGATGGGAGCGAGTGGCTTCGTCCAGAGCCTCGTGTGGCTGGCGAATCGGACCGGCGTGTCCGGTAGCGGGTTCGTCGTCGCCGCCTACCTGATCTGCTGTGCGGTCTCGACCTCGACCGGCACCAGTCTCGGCACCGTACTGCTGTGCTCGCCACTCCTCTATCCGGCGGGCGGCTCAATCGGCGCCAATCCGGTCCTCCTGATCGGAGCCATTCTCGCGGGCGCGACCTTCGGCGACAGCATCTCGCCGGTTTCGGACACCACCATTGCGTCGGCCATGACCCAAGCCACCGATCTGGGCGGCACGGTCCGCTCGCGGTTCAAGTATTCCATTCCCGCGGCGGTGCTGGCGCTGGCGATATACGCCATCGCGGGCGGGGGCGGATTCAAGGAGACCGCGGCCCTGGTTCCGCGGCCTGGCGATCCGAGAGGATTGCCGATGATCCTGGCTCCCGTGATCGCGCTGGGATTGTTGCTCGCGCGGCGACATCTACTCGAGGGGTTGCTTGCGGGAATCGTTACGGCGCTGGTGGCGGGTTTGGCCCTGGGTCTGTTGTCGCCCTCACAAGTGCTCTACATCGATCCGGCGCGTTACGCCGCGCGGGGCCTCATCATCGACGGGATGGAGCGGGCGGTCGGCATCTCGTTCTTCACCATCCTGCTGGTCGGGCTGGTGGCGGGAATCGAGGCGACGGGCTTGCTCGATCGCATGATCCAGCGGGCTCGAGCGGGGGCCCGGACCGCCCGGGGCGCCGAACTGTGGATCTTCGGGACCCTCACCGCGACGCTGCTGCTGACCACTCACTCCGTGGTCGCGATCCTGACCGTGGGCGATTTCACGCGGCAGACCGGTGAAGCGTTTGGCCTGCATCCCTACCGCCGAGCCAATCTGCTGGACGTGACCGCCTGCACGTTTCCGTTTCTGCTGCCCTATTGCATCCCCCCGATACTGGCCGCGAGCACGACCGCCGCCGGACCCTCCTTCGGCCTGCCGCGCGTATCTCCGCTCGCGGTGGGCATGGCGAACTTTTATTCGTGGGGATTATTGCTCGCCATCCTGTTCGCCATCATCAGCGGCTACGGAAGAGTCTGGCGCGCAGATTCCAGCCAGTCCTGAACGAGGCGTTACCCGCGGTGCTCACCGTACGCCCAGCACCAATCGCAGACCGTCCTCGATTTCTCCCATCACCTTTGGGGAGACCCGTCCCACACGCTGGGCCAGGACCTGGCGGTCCAGGGTGCCCAGCTGGGAAACGTTGGCTACCGAATCGCGTTTGAGGCCGGTGTCCCTGGCCGGTACCAGCACGTTTCCCGGCGCATCGAGCAGTGCCAGGTTCGAGGTCAGGATAACGACGATGGTCGTTTCGATTCGGCTCCGGTTGAAGGCGTCAGCCTGGACGATCACGACTGGCCGGCGGTATCCCGGCGCCGCCCCACGCGGCTCGCCTAGATCGGCCCACCAGACTTCGCCCCGCTCGATCACCATTCACTGCGCTGCATCGTCCGCCGCGCCGCTTTGCGCAGCGCCGGGTCCAGCTTGCTCGGTTGCGTGGCATAGACCGTATTCAGGCGCTCGGTCACCTTCGCTGCGCGATGCTTGGCAACGTAGTCGGCAACCGCTCTGGAGTAGAGCTCGCTTCGCGAGATGCCCAGCCTCGTCGCCAGCGCATCCGCCGACTTGAACACGGCGTCAGGGATCGAAATGGCGGTTTTCATACCTATAGTATACTATGGTATGACCAGCCAGCACACTGTCATTCGATCCCTCGCCCTCGTCGCAAGCAGTCGCGGGCGATCCAGAGGCGCCAACCGCCGTCGCGAACATGAGAACCTGGTTACTCTCACTCACCCTGCTGGTCGCGCAGACCACTTGCCGGGGGCAGGGCGCCCCGCTGGCTCCAGATCCTCATCATCATGTCGTCCCAGTTCACGAGCCCCAGTGGAAGGCAGACCTGGCACCAAACGCGCATGTCGTCCCGGTTCAGGGCCTTGTCGCTGGTTCGGATTCGGTGGTATCCCCTGCCGGCCGCTGGCGCGCGTTCGTGGTCCCATCGCAGGAGGAACCTGGCGGACGAGTATGCTTCCAGGAGGTGGGCGGTGGCCGGGTTTACGAGCTGCGGGGGATCCCGTTGCCGTACCGCCCGCTCAGCGATCTGGTCTGGCTGGACGAGGACCGGCTGGCCTTCGACCGCTGGTCGCAACCGCACTACGGCATTCACTACGTGCTGGACGTTCGACGCCGCCGCCTGGTGCTGGCTGCACCGTTCCCCGATGCCTTTTTTCTCCACCACCGAGTCCCGGAAGGAGACACCGGTGCCAAGTATCGACCGTGAGCCCGGACGCCAAGGCTCCGCACACGTACGGCTCTTTGCCCCACCTCCGGAGCACGCTGTGCTGGCATCGGTTCGCCGCTTCCTTAAGGTTGCCGCTACCTTCGCAGGGCTCATCGGTCCGCTTCCCTTGATAGCATCCCAACAAGGTGCCGCCGGGGGAAGGTGATGGGGACACCACGCGGACCGATCCCCTCGAGTGCGGGCCAGAGAAGCAGGTTTAGATTCAGGAAGGCGGACAGCGGCAGCTCGTCGCGATGCAGAACACCGCCGTGAAGCCGTAGGGTGCGAATGCTGCCTAACAAACACCGAAAGCTGCTGAGTCCCCTTGCCGCCGCCCACGCGTTCCGCGCCGGGAGCGGCTTTGCGGGATGGCTCCTGCTCGTGGCGTCGTCCTGCCTGCCCGACGGATCGCCCGCGTCGCCCGATGCCGCGGACGCCCCCTGTGCTCTGTCCGCCGCAACCCCCGACCTCACCGGCTATCGCTCCTCACGCGTGACCACCAGTTACCCGGCGGCCCTCCCCGGCCGGACGGGCTGGTTCCAATCCGGGCAGAGCGCCGACCTGATGCTCTCCGGCTTCGGATTCGATCGGACCGGAGGGCCGCTGCTGTTCAATCATCCCCGCTCCATCGCGAGCGACGGCACCCACTTTCTGCTGTCCGATGGCAACAACAATCGGGTGCTGGTGTGGCGAACGCTGCCGACCGGGAACACGGCTCCCGATTTCGTGCTTGGCCAGCCGGATTTCCTGCACAACACGCCGGGCACGGGCCTGCACCAGATGAACTGGCCCGGCCAGGTGGCGGTCACCATCGGCGGGCCGCTGGTGATCGCCGACACCTATAACGACCGGTTGCTGGTGTGGACCCGCTTCCCCACGGCGAGCGGACAGCCCGCCGACTACGCCCTGCAGCACGGTCAACTGAAGTGGCCGTGGGGAGCCTGGACCGATGGAACCAGGCTGGCGGCCACCTCCACGCAGGGCGGGCGCCTCCTGCTCTGGAAGACGTTCCCGTCGGGGAACGCGTCTCCCGACCTGATCCTCAGCGGGTGGGGCATTGGCACGCCGCGGACCATCGTGAGCGACGGGCATTCGTTTATTATGGGCGACCATAACGCCAACCTCACCAATTCGGGAAACTGGTTCTGGCTGGAGATACCGGCGAGCGCGTCGCAGGGCCCGGACTTCTTTACTTCCGATCCGAGCGACCCACACGCCGGATGGATGCAGGGCACGTTCACCAGCGACGGGCGCCTGTTCCTGATGGGGTCCCGCGCGCTCAACATCTGGAACGCGGTCCCCCGCAGCGCCGCGACCAAACCGGACCTGATCGTCACCGGACACCGCTTCCAGGGCGGCGACGGCAACGGCGTGGTGATCGCCGGTGGCCGCACCTACGTGCTCGAGTACAACGGCAATCGGATCGCGGTGTACCACGGCATTCCGGCCGTGGCCTCCGCCGCCCCGGACTTCGCCATCGGCGCTCCCGATCTCGAGACCAACACCTTGCGCACGAATTTCGTGGTGACGAACGCCGTGCCCGCGGTGGCCGGTGGGCGCCTGTTCGTGGCGTCGGATTTCGAGGCCCGGATGATGATGTGGGATGCGCTTCCCGACGCCGTCGGCGCACACCCCGATTGGGTGTACGAGCTCCCCTTCGGGCCGTGGGCGATCGCCGCGACGGACTCGTCGCTCGCGCTGGCCGGAAACCAGACCGTGGCGGTGTGGACCCGACTCCCCTCGGGCGGCTCGTTGCCGGACGTCGTGTATCGCGGCACCATGGGCGCCGTCACCCTGCAGGACGCGCGCGGGGTGGCGATCGATGAGCGCTACTTCTACGTGGCCGACAAGCTCGCGGGCAAGGTGTACGCGTGGCGCGGTCGGCCCTCGTCCGGGTGCGCGCCCGCCGTAACGCTCGAGCTGCAGGGCCCAACCCGTCTGTCGAGCGACGGCACCTGGCTCGCCGTCACGCAGACTGAGGCGCACACCGTGCGGCTCTACCGCGTCGCGACGCTCGCGTCGCAGCCGGTCGCGGCCGTAGTGGGTGGGCCGGGCACGTTCAACTTGCCGCAATCGGGAGTCGTGTCG
>JACQVB010000224.1 GCA_016209985.1 Gemmatimonadota bacterium
CTGTCGATTACAGGCCGGAGTGTGTATGCCTGAGGAGGACTCGCACCTCCCCGACCAGACACGCTCACAGGCGCACCCGAGCGCGGGCTATGAGCCCGCGACACATAGGTCTACTCCGCCCGCATGGCGACCAGCGGGTCCACGGCTGGCTTGATTGGGGGAGCTCGTCCCATCGGGAGCATCGACTGGGATGCGTAGTCCTCGAAAGGAATTCAACCAATTTGACCCCCGGCCCATCCAAAGAAGCGGGCATCTTCCCAACAGGAGCTGAGCATGGGATTGTTCGATTCAATGCGCCGACACGTCTGGTTCAATGACGTTGCCCAGGACGCATCCATTGGCTGGCGTGCCCTGCGCCGCCGGCCGGCCTTCACCTTCGTCGCCTCGCTCACCCTGGCACTCGGGATTGGTGCGACCACCGCGCTGTTCGGGATGGTCAAGGCCGTTCTCCTCGCTCCCTTCCCCTACGGCCACCCGGAAGGCATCGCAGTCGTCTGGAGCTCCTGGAAAGGGTTCGACCAAACCTGGCTCTCCTACGACGAATGGGAAGCCTACGACGCCGAGATTCCCGCTATCGCCGACATCGGGTTGTTCACCGACGGGTCGGCAAGCCTTACCGGCAGCGGCGAGCCAGAGCGCCTGCGCGCGGGCTTCGTGCAGAAGAACGTCTTCGACATTCTTGAGGTTTCGCCCATTCTCGGCCGCGGGTTCACTGCGGAGGAGGATCGTCCCAACGGTGCCAACGTCGTGGTGCTCGGGCACGCGCTCTGGCAGCGCCGGTTTGGCGGCGATCCATCGATCGTCGGGAAGCAGATCCAGCTCGGCGGACAGGCGTCGACCGTGGTCGGCGTCATGCCCGCCGGTTTCAGGCTCCCATTGGATTTCGGCGGTGCGGGACCGACCGAGCTGTGGGCTCCCCTGGCGACCGACGCCGCGACGCAAGGCGCGACACCGGGACCTGGTTTCGGACCGGGTGGCTTCGGCAATCACGGCTTCTACAGCGTCGCCAGGCTCGCACCCGGTGCCACCGCCAGGCTGGTGAACACGCAACTCACGGACTTCATCGCGCGAGTCAAGCGCGATGGAGTCGTGGTCCCCGAACAGTTCCGCGGGTTCGTCGTCACATTGCAGGACCAGGTCAACGGCCGTATCAAGCCGGCTCTGCTGGTGGTGTTCGCCGCGGTGGGCTTGGTGCTCCTGATAGCATGCGCAAACGTGGCCGGGCTGTTGCTGGTGCGGGGAGAGGCCCGCCGGAGCGAGTTGGCGGTTCGTGTCGCACTCGGCGCCAGCTCCTTCCGCCTTGCCCGGCAGCTTGTGACGGAGAGTCTCGTGCTCTCAGCTATCGGCGGCACGCTCGGCGTGGGGCTCGCCGCACTGGCCCTTCGCCTGGTCCGCCAGACCGCGCCCGCGGGTCTCCCCCGTATCGCCGACGCGTATCTCGACCCCAACGTTCTCCTGTTCGGGCTCGGAGTCGCCGCAGCAAGCGCATTGCTCGCCGGGCTCCTGCCCGCCTTGCAGGCTGGACGTCTGGCTCCGGCGACTGAGCTCAAGGAGGGGAACCGGTCGGCCACTGGTGGTCCCGGGGGAATTCGCTGGAGGCAAACGCTGGTTGCCGGCGAAGTCGCCCTGGCGGTCGTGCTCGTCGTGGGCACCGGCCTGCTCATGCGCACGGTGTCCAATCTCTTTCACATCGACCCCGGCTTTCGTCCTGAAGGCGTGCTGACTATGCGCCTCTCGACGCCCTCGACCTGGTATCCCGACTCGGTCCGGGTCGCATCATTTTATGATGAGCTCAATCGCCGGGTGGCGGCAATTCCGGGCGTCGAAAAGGTCGGCGCGGCTCGCATTCTCCCGCTGGCGACGGAGATGGGTGATTGGGGCATGCAGGTCGAAGGTTACACGCCACCGCCAAACCAGGGGACACCGGGAGACTGGCAAGTGGTGACACCCGGCTATTTCGAGGCCATGGGCCTAAGGTTGGTCCACGGCCGCTTCCTCGAGCAGCGCGACAACATGCGAGCACCGCTCTCACTGGTCATCAACCGGCGTTTCGCGGAGAAGTATCTCGCGGGGCGCGATCCGCTGGGCATCCAGGTCCGGATTGGCAATCCCGCCAACCCCCCGTACACCATCGTTGGTGTCGTGGAAAACGTCCAACACAATGCGCTGACGGTGCAGGTGAAGCCGCAGTTCTACGCCAGCATGGCGCAGTACTCCATCTCGCCCGGGCTCACTGCCCGCACTATGAGCCTCGCGGTCAAGACGACGAGGGACCCCCACGCGCTGATTCGGCCGGTACGCGACGTCATCCGCAGGATGGATCCGCGTCTTCCGGTCTCGGAAGTCCGCACCATGGAGCAGATCGTCGGCGAGTCGATCGCCGAGCCCAGATTCGCGATGCGAATGATGGGTCTGTTCGGTGCCCTGGCGCTCGTCCTGTCGGCGATCGGCATCTTCGGCATCGTAGCGCAGATTGTCGCCTCACGCGCACGCGAATTCGGCATCCGGGCAGCGCTCGGCGCCCCTCCGCGCGAGCTAGTGAAGCTTAGCCTGCGCGCGGGAATTAATCAGACCGCGGTGGGGCTTCTCGTAGGTGTCGTCGCGGCGCTGTTGCTGTCTCGATCGATGACTGGCCTGCTCTATGGAGTGGCCCCAGCCGATCCGGTCACGTTCGGCGCGGTAATAGTCACGACCACCGCCGTCACGATATTCGCGAGCCTCTGGCCCGCGCGGCGGGCAGGCCGCGCAGACCCGATGGCGGCGCTTCATGAGGGGTGAACGCGCGGGGGCGTCGAGCTGGATGCCGCGCCGGCTCAGTCCGCCCGCATGGCGACCAGCGGGTCGACCATCAGCGCCCGTCGCGCCGGCATCCAGGTTCCGAAGCCGGCGACCGTCAAGAGGACCACCGCTGCACCAGCAAGCGGCATCGGATCGAGAGCACCGACGCCGTGCAGCCAGCCGGAGATGGCCACCCCGATGGCAACTCCCCCGGCGAGACCTAAGCCCAGCCCGACGAACACCAGCACCAGCGTCTCGCCCATCACCAGCCGCAGGACGTCATACGAACCGGCGCCCAGCGCCGCGCGCACGCCGATCTCGCGAGTTCGCTGGCCCACCAGATACGCGGTGACCCCGTACACACCGATGGTGGCCAGGAAGAGCGCCAGGGCTCCGAATACCCCGGTTAGACCTGCGCCCGCCCGCGCCGGGAGCAGGGCAATCTTCATGTCCTCGTTCAAAGACGTGACCGTGACCGGCGGCAACCCGGGTTCCAGCGATTGGACCAGTCGACGAACGGCGTCGCGCTCGGCGGGCGTTCCGCCCTTGAGGCGGACCTGAAGCACCATGGACGATTGATAGGCTTGGGCCAGGGGCAGATAAAGAAACGCCGTGTTTCGCTCCCCCAATGAGACGTACTTGGTATCTCGCGATACGCCTACCACGGTGAGGATGTCGCTGCCTCCAAACCGCACGGTCTGGCCCACGGCGTCGGCTCTGGGCCAGAGCATGCGGGCAAAGCTTTCGTTGACCACCGCCACGGGCAGCGCACCCTGGCGATCGCCGGCGTCGAAGGCACGTCCCCGGACCATGGGAACGCCGAACATCTCAAAGTAGCCGGGCGCAACCACGGTGTAGCTCGTGGTGCGGATAGCGGAGAGGTCGTCGGGATCGGCCGACACGAGGGAGGCGCCGGTTTCCTGGCGCGAGCCGGTAAGCGGTACGTACCGAATGAGGCTGGCGTTCTCGACCGGGGCGAGCGAGCGGACCCGCTCCAGCAGCTCTCGATAGAACACCTGGCCACGTTCCTCGTCGTATTGTCGCAGCGACAGGTCAACGCCGACATCGACCACGCGTTCGGTTCGGAACCCGACGTCCATCTGCTGAACCTTCCCCAGGCTCTGCAGGAAAAGCGCGGCGGTGACCAGGAGCAGCGTGGCCAGGCCCACCTGCGCCACCAGGAACGAGCTGCGCAGCTTCGAGTGCCGACGACCCGACCCGCCGGTCTCGGCCCGGAGCACGCTTTGCACGTCGGCGCGGGTGCTGTGCAGCGCCGGCGCGAGACCGAAGACGATGCCGGTGGCGACGGCGAGCAGGGTGGCAAACACCAGGACGTGGAGGTCCGGTGTCACGTCGAACACCAATTCGGCCTCGCGCGGCACGAGCGCGGGGATCCGGCGGGTGACGTAATACGCCATCCCCAGACCGGCGATCCCGCCGAGAGCCGAGACCAGCACGCTCTCCGTCAGGAGCTGGCGGACCAGGCGGGGGCGACGAACCCCCAGGGCGATGCGAATGGCGATCTCTCGCCGCCGGCCGGCCGCCCGCGCCAGCAGGAGGTTGGCCAGGTTGGCGCAGGCGATGAGCAGCACGGTCCCCACGACGGCCATCAGGAAGGCGGCGACCAGGGCCGCGGGAGTGCGAATTTCGGCGGTGATCCCTCGGGCGCTCTCGACCGTGAACGCACCGGGTTTGGATAACTCGAGCGTGCCGCCCGGCAGCGACGGGGCTCGGCCGAGAATTTCGGCCTCGGCCTGCTGTGGGGTTCGACCCGCCGCCAAACGCCCGGTGATGTAGAAGGAAGACTGGCCGAGCGATTCCGCCGGCACGCCTCGCAGGGCTGCATGCTCGGACAGCGGCACGAATACCGCGGGCCCCCATCCGAATTGCGAGCTCCGGAACCCCTGGCGCGCCACCCCCAGCACCGTGAAGGGCACGTTGTTCAGGCGGATGGTGCGACCGATGATGGCGGGGTCGCGCCCCAACCGCGCGGTCCAGTAATCGTGGCTCAGCACCGACACGGCTCCCGGCCGGTCGAGCGCGTCTCCGCTGAAAACGGCGCCGAGGGCCGGCCCCACCCCCAGACCGCTGAAGAAATTGGGGCTCACCAGGGAGGCCGTCACCGGCTCGGTGGCGCTCCCGAGGTCGAGCCCGACTCGAACAGGATCCTCGGCGATCAACTGCTGGAGCGTCCGGCTGTCCTGCGACAGCTCGAGGAACCAGTCGCGTGGCAGGGGGCTGTGATTCCCCCGGTAGACTCGGACTAACTCCTCCGGGTGGGAGGCATCTGGCTGCCGCTGGAGAACCGCGTGGGCGGCACTGTAGATGCTGATATTGGCTCCGATGCCGACCGCGAGCGAGCCCAGCGCAACGATCGTGTATCCGGGACTCCTCCGGAGCTGGCGGACGGCGTAGATCAGGTCTTGGCGCAACACATCCAGTTGAGCGAGCATGGGAGCCCTGGCGAGGGAGACGGTCACCCTACGTCATGATGGGGGAGCGGTTTCTCCTGGCGCCAGCGCCAGACTCTGTCGGAGTATCCTCTGGTGGGTTGAAGAACGAGCCACTGAGCTACAGGATTTCGGCCGCGGATGAGTCCCGGCCTGAGAGGCCAGGCTCGGCGTGAGGGGTGCGTCCTAAAGGACGCTCGCCAAGCGCTCTTCAGAGCGCACCCGAGCTGCCGAGCGCAGGCTCTCAGCCCACTACGAATCCCACGATCCTCTTCTTGAGACGATCTCGTAGAGGAATGACCCAGAACAGGATCATTCCGGTCGTGAAAATAGCGAGGCGGGGGTGGGCCCAGGAAAGGCGCGACATCCGGTAGCTCAGGTGAGCATCGTCCCCTGAAACTCTCCACCCCGAAGCAATCCTTGTTCCGGGCTCATCTCCGAACTGAAATCGTGAAAGCGTTGGACGTCCAAGTGCTGACGGGCCCCCTTGCTCAGAAACCCGTCGCGTCGAGTTGTGAGACTCCACGACAGCGCGGGCTCGCCCGCCTCCGAGAAATGACGGTCCGGTCAGCCCTGGGTGCCGGCAGAGCACGAGTGATCACCCAACTGCTCACGGAAAATGCGCTCCTCGCCCTGCTGGGCGGAGTGCTCGGCACGCTGGTAGGCATGGTCGCCATCCGGGCCTTCGTCAGGTTCGCGCCGGCCGGCCTTCCCAGATTGGATGAAATCGGCGTAAACGCGGGCGCCCTGTTTGGCGCCATCGGCGTCACCGCCGTTGCCACGCTGCTCTTCGGCGTCGCACCCGCGTTCGTCACGTCGCGCGTCAGTTTGGAGCGGCTACTGCGATCGGACCCTCGCCAGAGTTCCGGCCGGCGATCCCGCCTGGCGGCCGAGACGTTGGTGGCCGGCCAGATCGCGCTCGCGGTGGTGGTGCTGTCCGGCGCGGGCGTCGTGGTCCGGAGCCCTGGAGAAGCTCCAGCACGCCGACCTTTCCTTCGACCCATCGCACCTGCTGATATCCGAGCTGTCTGTGCGGGCGGATCAATTTTCTGGACGGCCCGCTAGGCCAGCCCCGGCTGAATGCCCTGCTACTCGCGATCTTCGCGGTTGCCGCTCTGGCTCTGGCTGCGGTGGGCCTCTTTGGAGTGATCGCGACGATGGTGCGGCAGCGAACTCACGGGCTTGGAATACGGATGGCTCTGGGGGCGACTGCCACGGAATTGCGGCAGATGATCAGCGGTCGCCAGCGCCATTCCGGCAAGATGGAGTACGCGGGTCGATCCGGTCGTGGCGCTGCGGGTGGAAGGTTAGTGGTTGGTGAAATCGATTTTGTCGCCGGTTGTTTCTAGAGATAGGCGCGAGCGACGGCGGCAAGGATTCCTGCAGTACTTTGCACAGTGCCAGACTCAGAATGGCAACTTCGTTGGCGTCGGAATCGGTGTCGCTTTCTGGGCAAGAGCGAGCGCCTTGACCTTCCAAGCGCCTTTGTCCAAAGGCCATCCAGCTATATCGACATGAAACGACGGTAGCCAACCCTGTTTAAACTCAAGGGACTCCGTATGAACATGTGAAGCCGAAATGTCTGCCCGACCGTAGAGTATGCCCGCTTTAGTCCCACTCGCGATAACGTAACCAATGCTCCAAAGCCGACTCTCGGGTTGCGCCAGACGCCGGTATACGGAAACGGGGAAGTTTCTTCTGGGGAGGAAAGCCTGTTCTCGGACCCGGTTATTATTCCAGTCAACCCAGTTCTTGACTGTCAGAAACCTGCTAAGAGTTTCTGAATCACCGACCGGCTTGCGTCCCTCCAGGGAAAAGCCTAGCCAAGTTGTCTTCAACCATCTCAGGAATCTTGTCAACAAGATACTCCGTTCCGTGTACCGAGCTTGCTCCGAAAAAGCCAGCGTAGCTAAGCCGCCCGGCGCCTCCAATGCTGATAGAGAATACGTTCCTCGGACCACGGTACCAAGTGAAAGAGATCTCTCCATCTGGGTCGATACCGATATCAGGCTTGGGTGTAGTGAAAGGCAAGCTTCTTAGGAGCATTTCCGCATAGGGATACGCGTTCGGCTGCACCGGCAGTGCTCCGTACCCATCCCAGTTTGACTCTATTGCTTCAAAGCAGGCATGATCCAGATCCCACAACCCCTGACCGAGCGCCACGCTCGAACGGCGATCTAGCGCGTGATCGAAGAGTTCGCGAAGCGTTCTTGCTTCTGTCCCGATGGCACGATCTGCCCACGTGCGGGCATGCTCTGGCGCATCTATCGAGAGAACGGCAGTCATTCGTAGAGCCTCGCGGTTTCCTCAGTTATACTGCCAAAAAATATCTCGTTCTTCAGTGAATGTAACTGATCTAGCATCGGTACTAAGTCTACGTCGTTTACAGTCAATCCTGACATGCGGTATACATCAATATCGAGAATAAGATCCGCCTCAGGAGCACCTGACGGTCTTTGAAGAGCCAAGACCACGTTAGCTTGGTTTCCGGTTGCTGGATCATGCGAACTTACCCGCACTAAGAACTCACCGACGTACTCGGGCGATCCCGGAAATCGAGGTACACCGACATTCAAGAACGCCGACAGATCGCCCTTTGGGGGTACTCGCATCCGATTTATATAACGCAGCGCGACTCGTTCTAGTTTCTCTGGGTTCGTCACTTCGCAATACAGCTTCCAAAGACGTAACGCTTCGGGCTTGATGTCCTTCCAACTCGTATAAGGAGGCAATCGGTTGAAGGTGAAACCATCAATTCGGAACTGCGCTATGCTGAGCCCGTCAACGCTCTTGAAGAAATAGCCTTGAATTCCCATCTCCTTCGATTCTGGCACGACATCTTTACCTGCCTTGAACTCGAATCGTGCTTCGAAGAAACGACGTTCCTCAACCGTCGGATAAGCATCACGCAACCTTTCTCGCAAGCCGTTGAAGGCGTCAGGTCGAAACGCTGGCCTAGGAATGGCCCGCAAGTCTACGATTGCTTCGTTGAGCGGCGCCTTATCCAGGTGTCGGATCGTCGCCATTGCTTGATTACTCCCTTGGTCAAGCGACCCAATATAACTGAGACCTGCCAATCAGAAACCATCTAATCTCCTCAACAAAGTTACAGTAGACACGCACCCAAATGCGCTCATACTCCTAGCCCCACAAAGGAATGTCGCGGGGACGGAAGAGATCCAGGCCCGGCAGGAATCGAACCTGCAACCCCCGGTTTTGGAGACCGGTGCTCTGCCAATTGGGCTACGGACCTATTCCGAGCGCGGAGTTGGGAGCCCAGAGCGGGGAGTGCTCCGCACTCCAAATTCCGCACTCCACGTTCAAGCAGTTGAGAGCGCGGAGTGTCTCGATCCACAACTCCGCGCTCCAAGTTCCGCACTCCAAGCTCGAAGCGGTCGACGCGACGATGGACGCGGCTAGCAAGGCGGGCGCTACAATCATGAAGCCCGCCGCCGGGGCCAGCCACGACCTGGATCATATTGACCCTCCCTAATCCCAAATGCCCCTTTGCCGGACATCAGTGCCGCGAGCGGGTACCGCCAAATCCTTTCCGAGAAATACGTTAGAGCACCCGTGCGGCGGGAACGTTTCCTGCGCTTCCTGAGAAGCAAAACGTTAACAGGCTGATTGGCGAAGCTCGCGGCCAGTGTGTTCGGCCGTCGGGCGCGTTGCCGTGACACTCACTCCTTCAGGATCCAAGCCATGGACTCAGCTACCGCGCGTCAGCTTCCCGATGCCTTTCTGCAAACGTCGGGGACTTCCATTGAGCGCACGCTCTCGGTGGTTTGCCAGTATTGGGGATCAGCCTCGACGGGCGAGCAGCGGCAACTCGCACAGGCCCTCCTGGCGTTGCTCGATCCGCTCCTCGCCACACCGCAAGGGACCGTCTCTGACGCGTTGCGTGACGAGTGCGCGCGGACGGTGCATTTGTGGCAGGAGGGAGCCATCTCCACACGTTCCGGCGCTGCGGCGGTCCAGGCGCGGACGGTTGATCGAACGGCGAAGACGGGCCGGCGGGCCGGCGCGCCCCGACGGAGGCAGCGAGCGATGAAATTCATCAGTATCGATATGGAATACCTGGCCGAGGATCGGTGCCGCGCCAGAGTGGCGCTGGAACGCGGCGGCACCGGATCCTATCAGGGGGCAGCCGAGGGTTCGGGACCGGATGCCTTCGTTCGCTGTGCGGCGCAGGCCACCGCCGACGCGGTGGGCAAGGCAGTGGCCGGAGGGGCCTCCACTCTGGCGGTCAATCAGACCACCATCGCGGATGCATTCGGGAGACGGACGGTCTTTGTGGAGGTCGCCGCCCGCCACCATGGGGAGCAGCGCACCCTTCTAGGGTTTTGCGTCATCGAGGATGATCCGGCCCGCGCCGCGGCCTTGGCCGTTCTCAATGCCACGAATCGATTCCTGGATCTGAACTAGTGGACTGTTTCTCTTTTTCCGATAGCACGGATGCGGTGCTTCGGGTTGGTATAGGCCCAGCGGAAGGGCCGACAGGTTTTGTTATGGGCGCGAATGTACTGCATGAGCTTGCGCCGCAGATCGGCGGTGGAGGTAAAGATCCCGCGGGCGATGCAGTCGCGTTCCATCTTGGCAAACCACAGTTCGACCTGATTGAGCCAGGAGCTGTAGGTCGGCGTGTAGTGCAGGGTGACCCGGGGATGAGCGGCGAGCCACGCCTGGACGGCCTTGGTCTTGTGGGCCGAGAAGTTGTCCGCGATGAGATGGAGGACCCGTCGCCTGGGTTGGGTCGCCACCAGATGATCCAGGAAGGCGAGGAACTCGCTGCTGGTGTGCCGCGCGGCAGTACGGGCCTCCACATGACCGGTGCCGACCTCGAGCGCGGCGTACAACGAGAGGGCCCCGTGCCGGTAGTACTCGAAGCCATGCCGCTCGGCCCGGCCCGGCGAGAGCGGCAACACGGGATCGCGCCGATCCAGCGCTTGAATCGCCGTCTTCTCATCCACGCAGAACACCGCGGCGTGCGCCGGGGGCTGCAGATAGAGCCCAATGATATCGGCCGCCTTGCGTTCAAATTCCGGATCGGTGCTGACCGTGTACCGCTCGAGCCGATGCGGTTGGAGCCCCGCCCGTTGCCACACCCGGTGCACCGTGGCGGGGCTCACCCGCATCCGCTGGGCCAGCCGACGCACCGACCAGTGGGTGAACGGGCTCGGCGGCGGGTGCTGGGTCGCCGCGATGATCTTGGCTTCCATCGCCGGACTCAGCCGATCGGGCCGCCCCGACCGGGGCGCATCCCGCAGGCCCATCACCCGGGCGCGCTGGAACCGTCGCTTCCAGCGGCTAATGCTGCTCGGGGCGAACCCGAGCTGCGCCGTGAGGGCCGCATACGGCATCCCGTCGGCCAGGGCGAGGACGAGCCGGGCGCGGCGGGCCAGCCCGGCCGGGATCCGGGTCGCGCGCGTCAGGGCTTCCAGCTCGTGGCGTTCGGCGGGCGTGAGGCGGAGCGCGAAGGTCGGGGTAAACATGCGCCAAGATACCACATGACCTATACTATTGCTACTTCAGAAACAGTCCACTAGTCGTGATGTTCTGGACCGTGGCACCGAGGTTCAGAGAGGACCCTGTTGACCAAAACTTGGTCGCGGTCGCGCCGTTTGAAGTCCTTGATCCGAGTCTCGGACTCTGGCGCGAAGGCCTGGTGGATTTACTCTCGCGAACACTCGATGGAGCTGGACCACTGCGAACCGTGTCGCCGAGTACGGTGCTTCGTAGTTGGACTGGCAGAGCCGATCCGGAGTCAGCTGAAAAACTTGGCCGTAAGACGGGCGCAGGCTTGGTTGTTTTCGGGCAGATGGGTCCGTCCGGTCAAGACTCGGTCTGGATCGCGTTGCGCCTCCTTGATCGTCGAGACAAGCGAATCTTGCCGGACATTGAAATCCGGCAGCCGTTAAGCCGGATCGATCGCCTGCAGGCAGCACTTACCGCGCCGCTGCTTCGGGAGATCGGGGCCAACCGCACACTCGCGGTCACGCGCTTGGCATCATTTGGATCGACTTCAGTTCCTGCGATTAAGTCCTTCCTCCAAGGTGAGCAGTTTTTCCGGCGAACCTATTACGATTCCGCCACGCTCTCCTATCAGAGGGCGTTACAAGCTGATAGCAACTTCGCGCTGCCTTTTCATCGCCTTTATTGGACTAGAATCTCGCAAGGAGGAGGCGACTCCATAGCGTGGTCATATGCGGCGAAGGCTGGTGCACTGAACCGTGGGTTGTCGGCGCGAGAAAGTTTGTTGGTGACAATCGAGGCGCTGAGCGCCTTGCAACACTTCGCTAGTTCCATCACTGACAGCACGTTCTGGAAACGCACCACGCGACTATTCGAAACAATCGAGAATGCGATTCACGGCTATCCCGATGATCCCGAGTTCTGGCTCCAACTGGCTTTCGCCCGGCACGAAAACGGATACCTGATGGGGTTCCCTTCGGTCCAGACCTTGGCTGCGGTTGATCGAGCCATTGAGCTGGACTCGTCGCTCACACCAGCCTACTTGTATGCGATCCTTCCGTCGATCCGACTAGGAGATGAGTCGCTTGCTGTGCGCTACGGCAGGGCGTACTTAGCTCGCGACCCCGTTGGGCCCAAGGCGGAAGTGATCAAACTGTTCCTGCAGCTCGAGCGGGAGGAAACAACTGATGTCTCGGCACTCGTGCAGGGAATCTCCAATGCGGTGCTGTTTTCCGCCCTCGACATTTTCCGGTGGTCTACCGGCGTGAGGGAGCTGGATATTTCCTTGGCTCGCGCGCTTCTTGCGAGGCAAAGCTCGATGTCGGTCCGTGATTCGAGCTTGGCCGACTTTTACATGGCGCTGGCACTTGCCTGGCGGGGATACGGTCGGGAGGCAGCTCGACAGCTCGGGAGCAGAAGTCCTTCGAATCTGTTCAATGCGCTCGTCTACCTGGGAAGTATACCGCCGGCCACGGCCCGCTCGGTCTATGAACCCTTGCTTCGAAGTACCTTGTGGCCGGCGACTCATCTTTCCGGTGCGATGACCTGGTGGGCCGAGCAACGCGACACCGTGTCGCTCATCGAAGCTCGAAGGCGGACTGATTCCGCCGCAAAGGTCGCACGGGATCCATCGGAGCGTCTCTATCTCAAACGCATGGCGAGGGTATCCCGAGGCTACTTACATGTGGTGCGGGGAGACACGGCGGCTGCTGTACCTGATATCCTTAGTTTCCCCGACTCAGCATGTCCAGGTAGATGTTTCTTGGATCGTTATTTCGCTGCGAATCTCTTATTGAGTACGGGCCGGTATGAAGAGGCAAGGCGCATCGTGTCAGCAGACCTATTCCCTCCTGCGGCCGAGAATAACCCGATGATCGTGATGTGGCATCTGCAGCGCGCCCGCGTCGCCGAGCATCTCGGCGACAGGTTCGCCGCGATTCGGGACTATGCGTTCGTCGCAGCTGTTTGGAAGAATGCCGATGCTAACCTTCAGAAGTGGGTTGACGAGTCTCAGAGGGCGCTGGCACGGCTGCGGCCGTAACGCGACTCATCGCGGACGCTGGAAGAAGAATCGAAGGCACTAATCTGTCGTACAACCGCAAGTAGAAATATCCGATGCCAGCATGGCCAAGCATCAGCGACGGATTGGTGCCTCGGACAACGCCGCATGGCCATTTTGCCGTTGCCCCGGCGTATCGTTCTGCCCTCGAAGCTGCCAGCTCAAGTGTGAGGTCGAGAGCGCGGTGATCTGAGAAGCCTTCGCTCGCCATAATAGCGAACTCCGCTAACCCGGCCGAGCCGTGGCATGGTGAGGAATCATTCTCAGATTTGGGATCTGTCATCTCGATCGCACGAATGGTCGATCGCAGAGAGGCCTCGACGTCGGTTCGGTACCGCTGGCTGGGGCGTATGCTCAATGCCGCCAGTCGACTGAGTCCAATACCTGGTGCACCATGGCACCAAGCCATTCTGCATGGAACTTGGGTCGAGGATTGAACGCCCAAGTCCCGAAAATCCGGCCAGTTGTCTTCGTCCTTTCGGAACCAATGATTCTCGTAACGGAACGCGTTCCGCGCCGCTCCCAGAAAGCGCCGATCTCTTGTTTGGTGGTACAGCTCGAAAAGGGACCAGCCGAAGCCGGCGGCCCCATGGGCAAAACCAGTCAGATTCTTGCCGGTGGCAAATCCAGTCGCATCGGAACCCCAAGACCAGCCGTAGCTTCGCTTCTGCGCACGCCGCATTATGGCTAGGCCGAGGTGATGGGCGAGCCTCCCAAGCTCCTGATCATCCAGGACTCGGGCCAGCTGGAGTAATGGCGCGATGGCACCGGCGGCACCGGCAATTACATCGAGCATCGCGCCTGAGCGGCGCGAGCGCTTGACCTGATTGAGTAATCGCCTCGCTTCGGAGAGTAAATCGGCCCGGCCTAAGAGACATGCGAGCCGGGCAGCCGTATGAGCAATTCCGATCTTGCCAGAGTAAAAACCGTACCGCGTATCGTGGGGGACTTCATCGGCGTGCGACATCGCATGGCGTATTGCTGCGCCCGCGATGCGTGCTTGTCGACGATCACGCGTTCTGACGGAAACCTCGGCGAGGAAGAGCGCAATGCCCGCCGTCCCGGCGTACAGTGTGGGCCCCACCGTCTCGTAGCTGAACCTTAGGGCACCGGTTCCTGGAGCTCCTTGCTGGATCGTACCCAGCCAGGTGCACTGATCGCGGTGCGTGTGGCACTCGCGGCACAGATGATCGGCGATTTCGGACGCAACGGAAAGCGGATCCATGGGAATCAGCAATCAGCTCAGAGAGCGATCGCGTCGTATCGGTCCGACGACTCCGGCCGTAAATAGGGATATGCTGGATTCAGTCCCATTTCCTGCAGGTATCTGAGGGCTATTTCAACGACGGCTTTCTTCCCGCGTGTCGATCGGCACAGCGCTTCAGCGAGCATCCCTGAAACATGGTGGCCGAAGCTCCCGCCGTTGCCTGGGTCTTCCGCCAGACCCAACCCGGGTGCTAATCGCTTGGCAAAGGCTGACACCGGCGCTGCCATGTATGACCTCACTGCTTCCCAGGCTTGTGCAAGCAAACCTGCGGACGCAGCGAAGACGTCACGCGGGCAATAAAGCACGGCGGCATCCGTTCGCCCGTAAGCGTGTGGCACTTTGAGAACCTTTAGGCGAAAGGGAATCCTGGATTCATTGAAAGATCGGGTAACACACGATACCAGGGGTTCTCCGCCGTCTTCCGAGATATTCCAGTAAATACGGACGAGCGGTCGAGCGGGGTCATCGTCATCGAAATCGCCGAGTGCCATGTAGTACCCAGGAAAGAGACCGCGGTACTCCTTGCCGAACGCCACGGTACCCTTTGTGACACCGCCCTCTTGGGCGTCGGGCCGAAACCTATGAGTGGGGATTCGCCACCGAATCCCGTATTTCTCCACCTCGACTTCGCGAGGGCCAAGCGTTTGGATCAAGACCCAGCCGCGCTGCCATGGTCCGGTACCACAGTTGGCCAAGGACAGTTTTTGGACGAGGTCCCGCGATTGCGCGGCACTTTGCGCGGCTCGAAGATCCCCAGTCATACGACAATGAAGCGAGCGGTAAAGCATCACGCTCAAGAATTTCTGCGCCGCGCTGTTAAGCCTCGCACCAGGTCTGTTCTCGGCGGGGAACCGGTATGACAACCCCTGATAACGAAACGACCGGTGAGACCGGATTTCCAGAGAGTCGACGGCTGCCCCGATTTCATCAGCGAACGTCATGCAATGACCGCACGTCCGCCGAGTCCCAGAACCTCCGACACTGCCCGGCCAGGGGTTTTCAAAATATTCATCCCAAGCTGAAGAAAACAGGAAGCGACGGGCGATATGGTCTCCTCCAGCGACCACTCGTAGGCAGCTTGTAGCAGCCTGGCACCACAATATGCCCCTACTCGGAGGTCAAACTGAGATTCATCGCAACTGGCATTCCCTTTCTCGCAGAAGCCCTGCCAGAACGCCCTGATCTCTCGTTGTACGTCGGGAATAAGCTTGGTAAATGCTTTTCGGACGGAGGATGGACTTATCGAGCGGCCAGGTTCCATGAGACAAACACATCTGACTAATAAGCAGGCAATCGCCGAACCAGGGTCCCACGCAGGATCCCCTCGGCCTGACAGTTCCCAGTCGATCAGGCGAATTACCTCCCGCCGTCCACGTTTCTCGCGCAGCAGGTTATCCCAGCGGACATCGCCATGAACCAGGCACAGGCCTCCGTATGAACGCCGCAATTCTTCCAGAAACGCCCGAATGCCGGCGTCCGCCTGGATCGCGCGGATCACCTCGACTTGCCCGGGCGTCATGATTCTCAGCAGCTCGGGATTTGGTGATGAAAGCTGGAGCGGCCATGGGAAGTGTGCGGGAACGCCGTGGTTGCTTTTTGCCTGCAGTTCCGGGTTAACTGACTGAAGCTTTCCAAGAGTCCGGCCGATGGCGCGAGCCAAGGCCGGTTGAGGCCTGAATGGAGCCGCGTCCAAACGGCGACCAAGCGGCTCAGCGCTCGAAAGTAACTCCAAGACCAGGAGGTTGTGCGTTTTGTCATGGAGATAGAACCGGGGAAGAAGCCTCTTGATTGAAGCGTGTCCCTTCGCACCGAGGTGACGGTAGAGGCAGGCCTCTCGGGTAACACTAGCCATCGTCGATGGGTCGGAAGGATCTGCTCTCTTGACGAAGAAGCCCCCGCCGGCACCGCATTGTATTCGAAGGTTTCGGTTGCGACGAGAGTCGTCCACCGTTCGAATTCCACCAATAACGAGGTCCGCCGCCGTCAGCAGACCTGCCGCCAATAGATAGTCAGTGGCTTGTTGAGGATTCACGCCTGTGTCGTGATCCGGGAACGCGGGGAGTCATTGCTTCCCGGATCACGTCTGCAGATAGGGGTCTCTGGGTTTCTCAGCAGTAGCCGTCGGTGCAGACCGAGTTGGTACTATCTGTTACGCAACCGGGCGTGCAGGGATTTGCCGTGGTATCCGCGACAACGCCCATGACACACGCGGCCGTGCACCCTGCGCCCGGCGTCTGGCACAACGCTGTGCACGGGTCGAGTGGAGTAAAAGTGCAGGATGGCGTGCACGCTGCTGGAGGGGAGTTCGGGAGGTGCCTCACCAACTGACCTGCGGACTTCCCTTTAGCTCTCGTGTACCAATTGTAAGGACTGCCGGTACCCTGTAATTCGGGAGCCTTCAATTTCGAGCCAGCGGCGATACCCGCAATACCGACAACACCGTGTTTTAGAGCCTCACGTCTGCTCAGCAACTTGCTCTCGTCACCATCGCCGACATGTTTTTCGACGACCTCGCCCTTGAGGTAGGCACCGGCATCGGTAGTCCCTTGGGTATCATCCGATCCATCGCTCCGGTGTCTCTTGCGGCTCCTCATGTTCCCGCCTCCATTGTTGTAGGTGACTGCCCGCGTCCAAAACCGATAGAGAAGCGTCTAAGGCGGTCCCGAGGGAAGCGTGCTCCTCTACCGCCAGGACTCACTGCCTGGTTCTCCAGAGGAGAAGGTGGACTGCGAACGCGTCGCCCTCAGCAGGCGGCCGGTCGCCTGGAGGCGTGTACACGTTCGAGAGAATGAAGATTCGGACCCCGGCGCCAGGCACGTCTATTGGGGTCCCCACCTCGGCTGGCGCAAGATGCTGGTTTCGGTAGGTCAGGTCGAGAGTCGGAGGACGGCCGTTTCCTAATCCCGGTTGTTGCCGAATACGCAGGGGTGGATCCCGAGGGCCGGGGTCGAACTGATACGGTCTCCGGTTGCCATCACGCAATTGGAAGAGGAGGGTCTCTCCGCCATTGGTTAGCCACAGCCGGGTATGCCTGGTCAGGTTCGAGGTGCGGTCATAAAACTGGACTCGAAGAGCGAGGTTCGGTTGGATCCCAGGCGGCTGGGGGGTGCCAGGCAGGCGATACACAATTCCCAGTCTGATCGAATCGTTCTTGATTCCGCCAACAATCGAGCCCGCGCTTGCGGCGTTGACGTTAAAGGCCCCGTCGTATTCGGTGATGGGTCGCGACAACGACCAGCGGACGTCCGCGATCGATCGAGGAGCAATTGAGACACTCTGGGGCTGGAGCGCGTGCTGGGTAACCAGCACCCCTTTGAGGGGACCGAGAACCGGTCTTGCCGGGAAAAAGAACCGGACATCGGACGTGTTCAGTCGGCCATCCTCTGCTGCCGCACGCCAAGCACTTCTTAGTGCAGTGTCCGGGACGGCCTGTAACAGCGCTCCCACTCCGGTCGTATCCTGCGCCCCCAAGGCAACAGGAAACATGACGACAAGGGCTGTAACCGCGGGTGCCAACCGCATCAGCCGATTCATCACGGTTCCGGCTGCCCGGCAAGATCTACGACGACGACCGTACCGTTGTCCCGCGGTCCCGTAAACAAGAGATGTCCCCAGTTGGAATAGTCATCCAGCTTCCGAAAGCTTCCGTCTCCCTTGAGGTCCTTCGGGAAATCAGGCTTGTTGGCGTTGCCATCGCAGTTGGCCGCGTTTCCAAAGCAGTCCCAATCAATCGGGATGCCGCATATACCGGTTGTTTCATCGAGGTGGCGCGGGTCAATCGACCTGCCCATCCCCCTCGAATAGCCGGCGAAGACGTATTGGCCCGAAGGAATCGACCCGTCCGGCTGCTCGATGACGCCGGAGATACCGTAATAAGCGGTCTGACAGATCGGTGTCTCGAGCCGACTTTTCCCGAGGAGGAATGCAGTCCGACCGGTCCAACTATTGCTCATTACACTGTTGTAGGATGGGTTGAATACGAAGTCGTCAACACCACCGTGGCGCTGACCGAGCTGGTGTCCAAGCTCATGCATCAGCGTCTCCGCCCGGGGGCGAACGTCTTGCCAGCTGCTACCTAGAGTCTCGGTTGCTATCACGCAGTCATCACCCACGCTCCTGGTGGCGAAGTCCACGTCGCTAATTCCAATGGGCGTTCCCGCGAGGTCGTTCACCCAGATGCAGTAGTGATAGTACTTCCCCCGGGCGACGGCGGCGTTGTTAAAGCACACCCTCTTGATGTCTTTGTAATACATGTACACGGGGTCCGCGGTGGCCGTGCAGGACGCAAGCGCGTTGGTCTGATCCTGTGCCAGATACACGGTCTGCGTCCAGGGGATCTTATCCCTGTAGACATCGATGACCAGATTGATCCCGGTGCTGCCGTCCCAGTTGATGACTGGAGCCTGCGCGAAAGCGTCGTGGGCGGTCTTGAAAACCTCAGCATCTGGAAACTGTGCCAGATCCTTCATGCCGTCGACCTGTAGAAGGACATCGGGCCGGACGGTGTTGAGGACAATGCCTGAAGGAACAGGTACCGTTGGTTCCTCGCTATCGAAAAGGCCGTCGCCATCAGTATCGATTGTCGAGGTGCTTTGAGGAAAGGAGAACTGCAGCTGATTAACACTTGTCTTGTTGTCGCTATTGCGGACGCTGACTGTGACAGGTCTCCTCTTATCGAGCCAGCCGGTTGTCACAGCAAAAGTCACATAGTAGTAAATCGGGTATGAGAGCACCTTGGCTGAAAGCGGCCCCAAGTCGTTCAGTAACGATAGATGGGCATTCGTTCCGGTGGCTGTGGCGTTGCCGTTTATGAGGACATCGGCACCCACGTCGGCGTTGGCGGCCTGGACGTAGAGAGTAGTATTGATCCGGTTACGATCGATCTGAGTGCTTCCGGGAACCAAGGTAACCTTATCCACGCGCGGGCCACTCAGAAAAAGAGCTGGATCTGTCACGGTGAACGTTTGTGTACTAGTGGAACCTCCTGCACAGATACGTTTAACGACGTGAGCGCCCAGTGTCGCGTCGTAAGGGACCGTGAACATCCCGACTGTCGTTCCACTCCGCAAAGGCGCATTGTCCCACTGAAGCTGTCCGGTCTGGCCAGGCGGAAGAGGATCGCTTATCAACACCAACGACCGTGCCGGTCCGCTGGCGGGATTCAAGCCCTGCATAGTTGCATTGGTGCACTCAGCGACTGAATGCACGCGGTGGCCGAGCCGGATCCAGTCGTGAATAAGCGCGGGCCAGGCCCCCGACACTAACAGAACGGCTAGCGGGGCCACCTTAGGAGAGATCTTGCTGCGTAGCACGCTCACCCCCGGAGAAACCGGGTCTGGAACGCCCGCGACCTCTGCATGTGGTGCTCCTAGCACTGCGGAATACGTATGCCCTACCTAATCGGGTCTAAGTTGAAGACGGGTACCGACGACCGCAAGATCACAACGACTGGTGGCTGAGCTCCGGGCTCTCTGATCGGATCCGACGATTCACGTCTTGAAGGTGACACCCATCGGCCAATTCGCGCTCAATCGAATAGGCACCAACAATTTGAACGTGGGAGAGCTGCAAAGGCGTCTTAACATCGTGCAGGAACAGCGAGTGCAATTCCTTTATTCGACCGAAACATCGTGACATCAGGGCCTCCCCGTCTCCTCCAACTCCTTCCTCGCCGTCTCCGGCAACCACCACACTATAAGGAATAGCGCCGCCACGACGGTTACCGCCGTCAACGACACCGCATCCCCCCACCCGATCCTCCCCGCCGCCCATCCCACAATCGCCGGCGCGATCACGTAGCCGATTCTACCTAGCAGGTTGTTGGACCAGGCGAACGCGTCGCCTCGCATGGCGGTGGGAAAGAGTTCGGTGGTGAAACTGTTGAGCACCACCAGCACCGCGGCCGCCGAGAAGATGGCGACGGTGAGCGCGACCGTCAGCGCCCAGTACCCGTTGAGCTGGTACGCCGCAACCACCGAGGTAGCGAGCAAGACGTAGATCAGCACCGCCCCCGGCCGCCGGCCCCACCCGTCGAGCAGCTTGCCCACCATGAACACCAGCGGCAGGCTCACCAGCGACGCCACCGCGATCGCCAGCCCCACCTGCCCATCCGTCATTCCCCGCTCCGCTACCGCAAACTCCTTCCAGAAAAACACCGCGCACTGGGTGCACATGTACGTGAGCCCCCAGATGAGGGCGAGCTGGACCACTCGCTTCCTATAGGGCGTGTGCCAAATACGCATGAGCCCAACATGTGGACCATCTAGCGATCCGCCGACCCGCCGACCCGCCGATCCTTCCGACCCGCCGACCCGCCGACCCGCCGATCCTTCCGACCCGCCGACCCGCCGACCCGCCCGAACCGCCTCGAACCTCTCCGTCTCCCTCAACCCCCGCCGCGCATACGCCAGCAGCAACAACGGGATAATCCCGACGAAGTACACGCTCCTCCACCCGTACGGCGTCTGGAGAAGCAACGGAACCACGCCGGCGCACACGATCGACCCCATCGCACTCCACGCCTGGAGCACCCCGATAGCAAATCCCCGGCGCTCCGCGGGGAACTCCTCCGCCGCGTAGACCATTGCCAGGGCCCACTCGGCAATCAGAAACACCCGCGCGACCAGCTGGTAGGCCGCAAAGTCCCACGGCCCGCGCGCCAGGCCGGTCAGGCCGCTGAACAGCGCATACCCCAGGATGGTGATCATCATGATCGGCCGCCGGCCGCGCTGGTCTGCCAGCCGCACGACACCGTAAGCGGCAATCGTACCTAGCCCGATGACCGTAACCAGCAAGCCACCCGCAGCCTGACTGAGCCCCATCTCGGCCCGCAGGTTGGGAAGGATCTGCCCTAACGCGAGGAAATCGTAGCCTTCGAAGAAATTCGCGACGGAGAGAAGAATGAAGAGGCGGCGCTGATACGAGGTGAAGCGAGGCAGGGAACGCTCCACGTCAGTAACAACGTGAAGAGTTAAGAGTGCAGAGGGAAGAGTAAAGCACGTCGTCCATGTCTTCGTGTCCCGGACCTCAGTGCAGTGGTCTTACTCTTCCCTCTTCACTCTCAACTCTTCACGCTTCTATCAGACCCCAGGGGGGATACCCCGCTTGAACCTTACGTATGCCCACGCCATCGGGAAGATCAGCGAAGCCGAAGCGATGACCGTCAGACCGATCAGCAGCGCCGCGAAGAACTGCGAGCGCTGGTACTTCTGCGCCGCCCGGAACAGGGCCGAATCCTCCCGCGCCGCCAGCACGATCATCGCCGCGCGGCCGTTGGCTCCCAGGTCCAGCGCCGGCGTCTTCTCAGCCCCGCCCGACTGCAGATCGGTCAGCACACTACCGAGCAAACGCGCGTTGGTCGCATCGGTGGTTTGCGACTGCAGCGTCTGGATGTCGTTCCGTAGTGCGGTCGCGATGCTGTCGCGCAGCCGCTTCTGCGCCGGGAACTGGACGTCCTTCTCCGGAATGACCGCCATCTGGCGCCAGACTTCGAGCGCCGCGTTGTACTTGTGCAGCGTCCGCATGGTGCGCTGCCCGTCGGCGATCGCCATTCCCGACTGGCCCAGCATCACCACGTGCGCCACACCGATCGCGACCGCGGCGATCAGGGCCACGGCCGAGATCGTCAACGCGATGCCGGGTCGGGGACCCGTGTAATACTGGTTGAGTGCGATGGCGAGCGACGAGCGGCCCGCCGACATACGAGGTTGCGTCATGTTCCGTCCCAGGGATTGCGTGAACCGGAGTTTGGGGTTGGGGCTCAGCCGGATTCGTTGGCCAGACGGGGGACAACGCTACGCCGTCTTCGCCTGGTGCGCAAGCCGCTGTACAACGTCCCTGTAGGACGCCAAGTCCAACCATTACTCTTCATTACCAAAAGACGGCGAGGCCGTCATTCTGAGCCGCGAAGCGGCGAAGAATCTGCCGCCCTTCCATTGCCAAGGAGCGTTTGTTACGCTGCCAGGAACCCCCCTATCATGCCGCTCCTGATCAAGAGACTACCGTTGGCCCTTGTCATCGCGGCCACGGCATCCGCCTGCCGGCCTTCCGACAAGGTCGGAATCGCCGAGCGGGCTAAGGCCGAGGCCGCCGTTCACTCGGCCTTGACGCAATGGGTTCGCGCGGTGAACAACCGCTCCCTCGACACGCTCTCGACTCTTTACGTCCACGCGCGAGATCTCCTGGTCGTCTGGCCTGACGGCGACCGCACCCTCGGCTGGCCCCAGGCCTCCGCCAAGTGGGAAGCTTGGGCCTCCGGGCCCGCCCAGCTCAACTACGTGGTCGAGAACCCCGCGGTGGATATCCTCGACCGTCACGCCGCGCTCGTCACCTTCCGGGCGTCGATACACCGGCTCTCCGGCGGCCAGCGCACATCGATGGCGGGCCGCGTGATGCAGGTCTGGGTGCGGGACCCCAAAGACGGCCGGTGGCGAATTCGCGCGGAACAAACCGCAACAGCACCATAGACGGGCGGCCTGGTAGCAGCGGTGTCCGGTGTCTGGTGCCCGGTCATTCGACGCCTGACTCAGCACCTGAACCCCTGACACCTGACACCTGACACCGCTCTTCGCCGCTTGTGCTCCACCCCGTTTGTTTTTATTCTGTTCCAACCTTCCCACGGAGGCCCGGCGAATGTCGGACCCCTTCCTCAGCTCCGATGATTACGGCGAGCGAGCCCACCAGCTGTACAACGACGGTCGTTACGACGAAGCGATGGAAGTGCTTCGTGACGGCCTCGAGGTGTATCCCTTCGCGGTAGATCTGTACGTCGGACTGGCCTACGCGCGCCTGGCGCGCGAGGAATTCGCCTGGGCGCGCGGCAGCTTCGAGGAAGCGCTCGCCCTCGACCCGGATCACGAAGACGCACTCGCCGGTTTGGGCGAGACGCTGCTCAAGTTCGGCCAGCAGGAACGGGGCCTCAAATGCTTCGATCACGTGCTCAATCTCGGGTTCCGCGAGGACCATGACCTGATCCTGCAGATGGGTCGCGCGCTGTTCCGGGAAGGACTGATCGAGCCCGCGCGGAATTTCTTCGACACGGCAGTGCAGGCGCACCAGGAGTCGGCGGAGGCCGCCGCCTGCCTCGGATACGCGCTTCACCGGCTGGGTGACGAGGATGGCTCGCTGAGGAGTCTCCGGCGCGCGCTGGAGCTGGAACCGGGCCACGCCGAGGCCCGCATTTATCTCGCGAATCTGCTGTATGACCGGGGCGAGTACGATGCGGCGCTCTACCACTTCGAGCGGACCGACCCGGGCGATCACGTGGACGAGCTCGCCGTCTGGCGCTTGATCGAGCTCAAGAAATCAGTCTACCGCCTCCCCACCGACGACCCCGAGCTGATACCCTGGGTGAACCGGCTGCGGGAATTCGTGGAAGCGCAGGAGCCCGAAGACCAGCTTCTCGCGGAGCTCGAGTCCCTCCAGCCCGACGGATCCATTCGCGATCCGCGCCAGCTCGAGCTGTTCGGCGCCCTGATGTCCGAAGTTAGAGGCATGCGCCGGCCTTCGACCAACGACGTCCATCGCGTCACCACCCCCGACGGTCTGTGCTACAGCGGCACCTGGGAGGAAATCGTGCTCCAGATGCGCCGCGACGACCGCGAGTGCACCGGGGAATCCCTGTCCGACTACATGGAAGAGGTTTCGCGCCGGAACCAGGCGGTCACGGGAATTGTGATCCCCGCCAGTGACGCCGAAGCGTTCGTCCGGGGCAGCGCGGCGGCGGGACTGCTGAACCTGGACCGATAGACGGTCGGACGGTCGGACGGTCAACGAGGCGGCCAGAACTCCGGCCGCCTTTTCGTTGTCTTGCGTTAGTTTTGATTTTGAAATGCGCTCCCTCGCCGTGTTCGCAGACTTTCGTATCCGACCGTCTGACCGTCCGACCGTCTAACCGTCCATGTTCACCGGCAACGTTACCCGCACCGTCCTCCCCAACGGCCTCACCCTCCTGATCCAACGCGAGGCCTCCGCGCCGGTCTTGGCGGTGGTGACTCACGTGCGGGCGGGCTACTTCGACGAGCCGGACGAATGGGTGGGAATCGCGCATGTGCTGGAGCACATGTTCTTCAAGGGAACCGCCCGGCGCGGCCCTGGCGATCTCGCCCGGGAAACCCAGCTCCTGGGCGGTTATCTCAACGCGTCCACCATTTACGACAAGACGGTCTACTACACCGTCCTCCCCTCGGGTCCCGGCGCGCTCGCGCGCGCGGTCGATATCCAGAGCGATGCGCTCATGAGCTCGGCCCTGGACCAGGGGGAGCTCTCCAAGGAGCTGGAAGTCGTCATCCAGGAGGCCAAGCGCAAGCTCGACAATCCGCCGGCGGTCGCCGGCGAGACATTGTACCAGCTGCTCTTCCAGGTGCATCCCATGCGCCGCTGGCGGATCGGGACGGAGGAGGGCCTGCGACGGCTCTCCGCCGCCGACCTTCGCGCGTACTACGGTTCGCGCTACACACCCGAGCGCGTCATCGTCGGTTTGGTGGGAGACCTCGATCCAGAAGGAGCGCTTGAGCTGGCCACCCGGGTCTATGGCGCCTGGACCCTCCCGAGCCAGGCGATTCCGGGGTCGCCCCCCGAGCCCGACGGTCGCCGGCCGGCGATTGAAGTGCTCCATGGTGACATCCAGCGTCCCCTGGCGGTGGTGGGCTGGCGCACCGTTGCCGAGCTCCATCCAGACACGCCGGCGCTGGACATTGCCGCGACCGTGCTCGGATCCGGCCGCGCCTCCTGGCTGTCGCGGTTTGTCCGCACGCCGGGGCTCGCCGCCGCGGCATCGGCTTCCCACTACACGCCCACCGAGGTCGGCGTGTTCGACCTGGCGCTCCAGAGTGACGAGGCGCTACTCGACCAGGCCGTCGAGCGAACCCTGCAACTCACCGAACACCTCGCCACCGTAGGCCCTGACGAGCCGGAGCTGTTCCGGGTCCGTTCGCTGATAGCGGTACGCTGGTCGCGCGCGTTCGAAACGATGGACGGTCGCGCCAGCGCGTTGTGCGAGTTCGAAGCCCTCGGCGGCTATCGGCTGGCCGACGAGATCTTCCAGCGGGCGATGCAGGTTTCCGCGGATGACGTGCGCCGCGTTGCCCGGACGTACCTGCGGCCCGATGGGGTATCCGCCGTCATGTACTTGCCCAAGGGAAAGTCCACGCGCTTCGGGCAGCCCGGCGGGTGGCCCCCCGATCAGGGAACCGCAGACCTTCCGGTAGGATCTCCGGCGGGGCCCGCCTGGGCCGATGGAAAGGTCCGGAGCGGCGGCGACCGCAAACGCCGCGGCGAGGTGGTGCACCTGGCGCTCGATGGCATCGATTTCCTGGTGCAACCCAAGCGAGGTGCCGGTCTCGTCTCCCTCGGCCTCTTGATCCCGGGCATGCGCGAGGAGGAAGACGCCTCCACCGCGGGCGTTTCCTGGCTGCTGGCGCGCTCGGCCCTCCGTGGAGTGAGGGGCATGAACGCCGAAGAGCTGGCACTCGCCGCGGAATCGCTCGGAGGATCGATCGGCGCCACGGCCGGGTTGGAGGCGCTCGGCTGGAGCATCACGGTGCCCACCGCGAATCTCTCCAAAGCCGCGCGGCTGCTGCGCGCGGTGGCGCTGGAGGCGACCCTCGACCCGCAGGAAGTCGCCATCGAGCGCGGATTGCAGGCCGCCGATGCCGCGCGCGTCCGGGATGACATGTTCCGGTATCCGCTTCAGCGCGTGCTCGGCGTGGCCTATCCCGGCGACCCCTACGGACTCCCCCCGCTCGGTGAGCCGGACAACATTCGCGCGCTCGACGACGCGCGCCTGCGGTCGTGGAGAGACCGCCTCCACGGCAGGCGAGCGGTGGCGGTGGCGGTCGGCGATCTCGAGCCCGAGCAACTGCTGGAAGAGCTCTCCTATCTGAATGATTGGCCCGGTCGCGAGTCGGGCACGCCCTCGCTTCGGGTCGCCTTTCGGGCCGGCAGAGAGGTGGATACCCGGGACAAGGCGCAGTCGGCGCTGGCGATGGCGTTTTCCGCCGCGCCGGCGGCCACCGGGCGGCGTTTCGCTATCGAGGTGCTCGCCGACTTCCTGAGCGGCCTTGCCGGGCGCCTCTTTCAAGTGCTGCGGGAAGAGCGCGCGCTGGCATACACCGTGATGGCGTCTCCCTGGCTCCAGCAGCGCGCCGGGGTCGTGTTTGCCTACATCGCAACCTCACCCGATCGGGAATCCGAAGCGCGCGATGCGATGCTGCAGGTGCTGGATGATGTTGCCCGCGGGAAGGTAAGTGAAGAGGAGGTCGAGCGCGCCCGTACCTACGCGGCCGGCGCGGTAGCGCTCCGGCGCCAAACCGCAGCCGCGATCACCGGCGAAATCCTCTCCGCCTGGGTGGACGGGCTGCTGGACGAGCTGTCCGACCTTCCGCAGCGCCTCCGGGCCGTGACGGTTGACGACGTGGTGCGAGAGGCCCGGCAGATTTTCGATACTGACTTGCGGGCCGAGTTTGTCGTGCGGGGAGCGAAACGGACAACGACTGATGGCTGACGGCTGACGGCTGACGGCTGATGGCTGATGGCTGACGGCTGACGGCTGACGGCTGACGGCTGATGCCTGACGGCTGATGGCCTGACGGCTGGTAGCTGATGGCTTACTATTCGTCGTGCGTGATAGCGAGTCCCTAGAACATCGACATCGCGAGGAACGAGCGCAGATTGTCGTTCGTTATCCGCAGCCGCTCGCACAAGAGCCGAACCACCGCCCAGAGGACTTTGTAGGCGATATCGCGGTTGAAGTCGAGCAGAATCTCGAAGTCGGACCGCGAGATGGTGAGCAGGGTGCAATCGGTATTGGCGATGGCGTCGGTGGAACGCTCGGAGCGGTCGAAAACCGCCATTTCTCCAAAACAGGCGCCCGGCTTGAGCACCGTCAGCGCTTCTTCCCCCGATCCCGGAACCACCCGCGAAATCCGCACGTCCCCGGTGGAGATGATGTAGAGCCGGTTGCCCGGCTCGCCTTCCTTGAAGATCGTCTGGCCGAACTTGAAGGTCTGCTCCTTGCAGATCTCAGCGACCCGCGCCACCTCCTCGTATTCCAGGGTCGCGAAGATGGCTGCCTTCTTGATCAGGCTGACGTCCATTTTGGTTCCTGCCTTTTCGGGGCTTCTGCGGCTTGAGCCGCCAACTATGAATGAGTCGGAGCGTAAGCTCCGCTTCCAAGGTATCGGCGCTCTGGAGAGCGGGCAAGCAAGGGCGTTTTTCAGGCCCCCCGATCTCCTCACTGCCCTACGACTTCCGCTGGCTGCCGCCTTTCTCGTCATGGATGATCAGATCGCCCGTTTGGGCATCATTGTGGTAGCCGGTGTCAGCGACGTGGTCGACGGAATCTGGGCCCGCCGGCTCGGCGGTTCCCGTCTGGGAGTCATCCTCGACCCGGTGTGCGACAAGATTTTCATGGCCGCCGGGTTTCTGGTGGTCCTGCAGAGCGGCGTGCTGCGGCCGCTGGAGATTCTGGGCGTACTGGTCCGCGACATCCTGGCGGTGCTCGGCTTCCTGGCCGTCGCGGTCCTCAAGAGACCGATGCCACTCCCCGCCCGTGCCGGCGGAAAAGCGGTGACCTTTTGCCAGCTTCTCACGCTCTCGGCGTTTGTCCTCGAATCGGAATACGTGCGGCCGCTGGCCTGGGCGACGGCGGCAATTTCCTTCTATGCCCTTGCGGACTACTCTCGCGTGGTCTGGCGGAAGAAATGAGGGACCAGGTGTCAGGTGCTAGGTGCCAGGTGCCAGGTTTCAGGTGCCAGGGGACTTGGCACCAGAACACCGGACGTCTGGCCGCTGGCCCCTGACACCTGACACCCGATACCCTTGACCGAGGCCTCCATGAAGTTCAAGTCTTTCCTCCTCGCCCTGGTCTTCCTCGCGCCCTCGCTCTCCGCCCAGGAGTTCAAGCCGCCGGCGGACGATGATAGCGAGCCTTCCAGCATTCGAGTCGGTCTCACCGGCTTCAGCTCGCGGGTCGGTGTCGACTTCAAGGGTGCCAACCAGCTGATCTCGAGCATCGCTTTCGACGTGGCCGACCTCTACAGCTCCCGAGTCCGCGTCAGGCCGTCTGGAGAAATCGGTGTCGGTGGCGGAATCGACACCTACGTCGCCAGTCTGGACGTGATGTATCGCTTCACCGAGGACTCCGAGCGCGCGGTGCCTTATATCGGTTTCGGACTGGGACTTTTTGGCCATCCGGGGTGCGGTCCGGCCACCGATTGCCCCAAGGTGTGGCCGCAGTTTTCTCTTGGGTTTGAGCTGAATTTTAGGCCCGGCATCAACTGGCTGCTCGAGTACCGGGGTGAGGATGCGCTGCGGCGGCACCGATTCTTCATCGGCCTGGCGACCCGACGGGGAGGGTGACCTATGCCGGATACGCGTACCGTTCGGCTTGACTGGCGCGGGGAAGGCCTCCGGTTCAGCGGCGGGGTCGACCAGCCCGATGCCCCCAAGCTGATCATCGACGGCGATGGCAAGGCGGCGCCCGGCCCCATGTCGGTCCTGCTGCTGGCCTGCGCTTCCTGTTCCGGCGTGGACGTGGTCGAAATGCTGGCCAAGATGCGCGTCAAGCTTCGCAGCCTCATCATCGAGGCAACGGGAGTTCGTCGGGACGAAATGCCGCGGCGCTACGTCTCCATCCATTACCGCTATATCGTCGCCGGTGAGGGGCTCGAGCGGCACCACGCGGAGCGGGCCGTCTCGCTCTCACTCGAGAAGTATTGCTCCGCCATTGCTTCGCTCGCGCCGGATATCGCGCTGACGCACGACGTCGTGATTGAGAAATGATGGCCGGATGGCCGGATGGCCGGATGGTCAGGTGGTCGCATGGTGAGGGTCCTTTGGCCATCCGACCATCCGACCATCCGACCATCGTTTGTCTCTGGGTGCTCCTGCTTGTTGCCGCGCCGCTAACCGCCCAGCAAACCTTCGATTTCCAGCTTCACGGTCTCGCCACCGTCTTCGCCAACCGCTTCACGGGAGGTGGGGTGGGAATCGGATTGCGGCCGCCCGGACGTAGCAGAGTTGCCATGACGGGGAGCGCCGGAGGCCTCGATGGCCGGGTGGCCGGCCGGGTGGAGGGCGTGCTGTCGTTTCACCTGAATCCGGGGCGTGAGCGCGGTTTTTCGCCTTATGCCGCAGCCGGCCTGGCGGCGATCATCGCTCGCCAGGCGACCAAGGGCTACGTGGAGGTGCTTCTCGGACTCGAGGAACGTCCCGGGCGACGATCGGGTTTATTTCTCGAGGTGGGAATCGGGGGAGGGATGCGTGTCGCGGCAGGGTATCGGGTGCGATGGGGAAAAGGAATCAATCGCGGCCCCCGGCGAGCCCCGCCACAGAACCAGCCTTAGGCTTCGGTTCCCCTCTCCTTTTCAGGAGAGGGGACAGGGGTGAGGCTATGCGCTGGCCGGCACCGGCCGCTGAATCACCGGCCGGCAATACTGCTCACCGAGTCGACGCAGGCCATCCAATTCTTCGTCCGTGAGGTCTTCATAGCGCTCGGCGAGGTAATCCATGGTGTCGTCGAACCAATCCTTCTGATGCTCGGGGGCGGCTTCCAGAACCCCGCAGCGCAGGATATGGCTGAATAGTTCATCACGGGCTTGATCGAGTACGCTGGGACCTGCAGCTTTGCCGTTTGCGGGGGTCTTTTTGGCCATTCCGTAAGCTCCCTTCGGGTTTCGATTTTGTGGGTTGTGGGGTAGCAATGTAAAAGAGCAGGGATCGTTCCGCAAAGGCGGTTTCCTGCATTTATTTAGGCTCGAATGTCTGACGAGGTGGTTATATGAATGAACAGATTTACGACGCAGAACGTGCCCGCCAGCTGGTCCGGCTGCTCCGGACCCTGGGAGCCCGGATCGCGACCCTGAGGAACGATGCCGATTTGCTCGCTGCCGGACCGGAACTGATGAAGCTGATGGGCGATGCGCGAAGCGAGCTGTTTCATTATGAGGTGCGTGCCACCTACGACACGCCTGAAACAGCCGAGAGCCGGCGAATCGTGGAGGAGGCGCTCCGCCGGAGTGAAAGCCTGGACTTCGGGTCCGGCGAGCTCGAACTGAACGACGAGGACGGAGAAGAGCCGTGGCGAAATCGGGACTGAAGCCGTTCTACCTTGGCCTGGTTGCCATCGCCCTGATCGGCGGCGGTGCCATCTTTCTCGCGAGAGGAACCGGGGGCGGCGCTACCAGCACCATCGCTCCCGCTCTGGCCGGCGATACCGCCGTCATGCCCGGATACGTTCTCGGCAGCGACAGCGCCGCGCTCGAGGTCGAGGAGTATGCCGACTTCCAATGCCCAGCCTGCCGCATGTTCAACATTGTGACGCTGCCGGACGTAGTCGAGCGGTTGGTCAAGACCGGCCGGATCCGGTGGCGATTCAAGGACCGGCCGCTGGAGAACCATGCCAACTCGCTGCCGGCGCATCAGGCGGCGGCCTGCGCCGGCGAGCAGGGCAGGTTCTGGGAGATGCAGGACCAGCTCTACTACGGCCAACCTGACTGGGAGTTCGTCAGGAACCCGCAGAAGAAGCATCGGGAGTACGCACAGAAGATCGGGCTCGACATGTCGAAGTACGACGAGTGCATGGGCTCGAATCGGTATCTGTCGCGGCTCGTGGCCGAGGCTCGCCGCGCCACCGTGCGCGGGATCACCTCGACCCCGACGTTCGTCATTGGCACAATCAAGATCGAAGGCACGGTGGGCTACGATCAGCTCAAGGCCCTGGTGGATAGTCTGACCGCTCTCAAGAAGCCGTGACGCACCGGATGGTGGCGGCCACCCTCTCCCTGGTCGGCCTGCTCCTCTCCACCTACCTCTGGCTCTGGAAAATCGGTTTCATCGGCTCGCTCGTATGCGGCACGGGCACGTGCGAGTATGTGCAGACCAGTCGCTACGGCGCCCTGCTGGGTGTTCCGGTCGCGCTGATTGGCGTGGGAGGCTACCTCGTGTTGCTGATCGTGAGCATCGTGGGCCTGCAACCGGGGTGGGCCGAGCGGCGTGAGCCGACCGTCTGGCTCGCGGTTCTTTCCGGAATCGGCGTTGCCTTCACGGCCTACCTCACCTACATCGAGGCATTCGTCATTCACGCGTGGTGCCGGTGGTGTCTCGGCTCGGCGGGGATAATTGTGGCGATTTTTGTGACGGTGGTCGCTGAGTTGAGGACGGACAGACGGGCAGACGGACAGACGGTCGCTTCCGGTGCTGCGTCCGGCCGTCCGACCGTCTGACCGTCCGACCGTCATTCTTCCCCTTCCTCGTACTTCTCTCTCAACGCCTCGATCACTCCCGCATCCGCCAGCGTGGTGACGTCGCCGAGGGCCCGTCCAGCCGCGATGTCCTTGAGCAGGCGGCGCATGATCTTTCCGCTGCGGGTCTTGGGCAAATCGGCGGTGAAGATGATGTCGTCGGGACGCGCGATCGGGCCGATCTTCTTGGAGACATGCTCGCGCAGTTGCCCCTTGAGCTCGTCCGAACGCTCGAAGCCGGACTTGAGAATGACGAACGCGGCAAGCGCCTGGCCCTTGAGGTCATGCGGCTTTCCGACCACGGCGGCTTCCGCGATCGCGGCGTGCGCCACCAGCGCGCTTTCCACCTCCATGGTGCCGATACGGTGCCCCGCCACGTTGAGGACGTCGTCCACCCGGCCCAGGAGCCAGAAGTATCCGTCCTCGTCCCGTTTGGCCCCGTCGCCGGTGAAGTAGATGCCGGGCCATTTGCTCCAGTAGGTCTGCCGATAGCGCTCGTCATCACCGTAAATGGTGCGGAGCATGCCCGGCCATGGGCTGGTGAGGGCAAGGAATCCGCCGCCGACCTCGATCGGCTTGCCGTCACCGTCCAGTAGCTCGGCCTCGA
>JACQVB010000207.1 GCA_016209985.1 Gemmatimonadota bacterium
AGCGTTACGCGGGGGACATCGCGTGGCGTCATTACGAGGCGGTCAACGGGCAGCACGAAGTACGCACGCGCACCGAGCTGGTGTTACGCTCGATCTCCGCCGTCGGGAACTACGATTACGTCTTCGACTGGACCTTCCGGCAGGATGGCTCGATCGCGGTCGCCGTGGGCGTCACCGGAGTGAGCCAGGTCAAGGGTGTCGCGGCCCGCACCATCGCGGATGATGCGGACGGGGCCGCCACGCGGTACGGACGCCTGGTTGCGCCGCACACCGTGGGCGTCAACCACGACCACTTCTTCTGCTTCCGGCTCGATCTGGACGTGGACGGCCAGCAGAACAGCTTCCTCGCTGAGCGCTTGAGCGCCAAGGGCCTCGGCGGGGAAAGCCCGAGGAAGAGTGTCTGGGTGGTCGAGTCGCGCGCGCCGGAGGGGGAGCAGGCGGCCCGACTGCGGATCGACCTCGCGCAGCCCACGATGTGGCGGGTCATCAACCCCACCGTCCTGGGGCCCGTGGGTTACCCGGTGAGCTACCAGCTCAAGCCACAGGCCAACATCCTCTCCCTGTTGAGCCCGGACGACTGGCCGCAGCGGCGCGCTGGCTTCACGAACTTCCATCTCTGGGTCACGCCGTACGACGCCGCCGAGCGATATGCGGCGGGCACGTATCCCAACCAGAGTCGGGGGGACGACGGCCTGCCGCGCTGGACCGCGGCCAATCGCCCGATCGCGAATCGGGACATCGTGCTTTGGTACACGCTCGGAGTCCATCACGTGGTCCGGGCGGAGGACTGGCCGGTGATGCCTGCGAGCTGGAGCGGCTTCGAGCTCGCTCCGTTTGACTTCTTCCGGCGGAACCCGGCATTGGATGTTCCCAAGTAGCGTGCTACAGGCGGGCATCGCCGAACGGTGCCGGCGCGCGGGACGCGCCAGCCGACGATTCGCGAACCTGTCTGCGGGAGGCGGCCGATGAACACGGGCGAAAGAGGGGACACCGTTACCCTCGCGATCAAGAAGCACTACCTGTACCTGGGACTGGGTGTCGTCATCGGATTCGGGGCCGGGTATGCGACGGCCATGGCCCTCCGGCGCGGCGTACTGGTCGGTCCCGAGGCCGCGGTCGCCGGCAGCGCGGAACCGGCAGCGATCGTGGACGTGGCCGTGGAAGGCCGGCCGTACCGGGGCCGGGCCGACGCCCCGGTGACGGTGGTCGAATTCACCGATTACCAGTGCCCGTTCTGCGCCCGGCATTTTCGGGAAACATATCGCCAACTCCTTTCGCGGTACGCGGACACGGTGCGATACGTGGTGCGGAACTTCCCCATCGCCGCGCTCCACCCGCAGGCGCAGAAGGCGGCGGAAGCAGCCGAATGCGCGGACGAGCAAGGTGCGTTCTGGCGATACCACGATCTCCTGTTCGAGCGGGCGCCGGCGCTGGATGTGGAGAGTTTGCGCGCCTACGCCGCCGAGGCCGGCCTCGATCGCGGCCGCTTCGACGCGTGCCTGGCCTCAGGGCGGAAAGCCTCGATCGTGGCCAAGGACCTTGCCGACGGGGTCGCCTACGGGTTGACCGCGACGCCGACCTTTTTCATCAACGGACGCCGGGTGGTCGGCGCGGCGACGCTGGCCGAGTTCGAGGCCCAGATCAGCGCCGCACTGCGGCAGACGCGGCCGTGACTGCCCGCTCGCTCGCGGTGGCGCTGGGCATGGCCAGCGCGGCCGGTCCCGGCACGGCGGCGGGGCAACAGGCGGTGGACGCCGCCCGGCAGGTGACCGAGAAGATCAGCACGTTTCTCGATTGCCGGACCTTCGAGTGCGAGTTTGACCATGTCCGCCGCCAGATCGACTTCGTCAACTGGGTCCGCGACCCCCGCGACGCCCAGGTCCACGTGCTGGGCACCCACCGAGACACCGGCGGTGGCGGGCGGGAGCACGTGTTGGTATTCGTCGGGCTGCGGCAGTTTGCTGGACGTGCGGACACCTTGCGCTACCTGTCGAGCGGCACGGACACGGAAGCCGAGGTCCGGGACGGGCTGGTGCGGACGCTGAAGCTGGGGCTGGTGCGATACGTCGCCGGCACCGCCGTGGCCCAGGGCCTCGCCATCACGTATCAGGCGCCGATCGAAGGGGCCCCGCCGGCAGCGGATCCGTGGAACCTGTGGGTCTTCACGGTCGCCGCGGGCGGCAACGTCCACGCGGAAAGCGAGCGACGTGCTTGGTCGGGCACCGGGTCCGCTCAGGCGAGTCGGACGGCGGAAGACTGGAAGCTGGATGTTCGCGTGTCGGGACAATTCAGCCGTGATGAAACGGATGTGCCCGCGCTCGATACCACGTTCGTCAATAGTCAGCGGCGCTTCGGCTTCGAAGCGACCGCAGTGAAGAGCATGGGCGCGCACTGGTCCGTTGGGCTGCGGATGTTGGGCGGCAGCAGCACGTTCATCAACAACACCGACCTCTCCGTGGAGGGAGGGCCGGCGCTCGAGTACGACCTCTATCCGTACGCGGAGTCCACTCGGCGGCAGCTCACGTTCCTCTATACGGCGGGGGTCGCGGCTTTCGCCTACGAGGAGGAGACGGTGTTCGGCGTAACCGGCGAGGTGCGCCCGGCGCACGCGTTGGAGACCGCGCTCGCGATCCAGGAACCGTGGGGATCGGTCCGCACCTCGCTCAAAGCCTCACAGTTCCTCCACGACCGCAGCAAGTACCGGATCGACCTCTCGGGCGGCGTCGGCGTCCGGCTGGTCAGAGGAGTGAGCCTGAACGTGTTCGGGGGGGCATCGCGGGTCAAGAATCAACTGTTCCTGGGCGGGGCGGGGCTGTCGCCGGAAGACCGCCTGCTCCGCACGCGGCAGTTCGAGACGGCATTCTTGTTCTTCGGCAACATCGGCTTCAGCTACCAGTTCGGCTCGAAGCTCGCGAACGTAGTCAACCCGCGCATGGCCCGCGTACTCCAATTCTTCTAAGCGCCATCAGGGGTGTCAGGGCGCCCTAGCACAGCCGGTCGATCAACTTCGCGGCGCGCACCACCACAGGGTCCAGCACCGAAGGAGGCGCGCTCTCCGCCTCCTGACGCGGGCCCGAGTTTACTACTCGGCCCGACCGAATGCCTTGATCTCCTCCATCTCCTGCGGCGAGAGCTCGCGCGGGACCTCGCCGCGGGCCAGCTTCTCCGCCTGGACCTGGCGCCGGATGTCGTCCACCACCTCGGGGTTCGCCAGGGTGGTCGTGTCCCCGACGTCGGTGAAGTTGGAGATCGCGGCGATGACCCGGCGCATGATCTTGCCGGAACGCGTCTTCGGCATGTCCGGGACGATCCAGAC
>JACQVB010000208.1 GCA_016209985.1 Gemmatimonadota bacterium
CTGTCGATTACAGGCCGGAGTGTGTATGCCTGAGGAGGACTCGCACCTCCCCGACCAGACACGCTCACAGGCGCACCCGAGCGCCGGCTTCGAGCCGGCGATTCGAGCCGGCGGCGGCGTTACCCCGCTATGGGAGCGGTCCACTGGCCTGCGATTCGGGTTGGTTCGAAACCTCCTAATCGGGCAAAAGCGGAGGTTGGTCGTGGTACGTCGCGAATCGCGCGCTGAGAGCGCGGGCTCGGCGCGGCGCTAAAGCGCTTGGCACGCTACGAACCACTTGTAGCATCGCCCGATCCTTCGCGCTACGCATTGCGTGTGATGCCGGCCGGCCACATTTTGGCGCCGACGACAGTCTGTCGGGTCCAGTCCAACCCAGGGGGATGTATGGCCAGGAGATTCGCAGGGATGCTGGTGGCAGTCTGCGTGCTTGCTTTCGCCGCACGTGCGGAGGCCCAGTCGTACACCGATGTGATCCCCGGCGCGAAGCTCGGCGGCAGCGCCAACGTCAAACTCCTGGCCCATCTGCCGCTGGGCGGCTTCGCGCGCTTCGCCGACATCGACATCGAGCAGGAGCTCTCCCGGCCGTACGTGTACCTGCCGCGACGCGGCGAGCTGTCGGGATTCGTGATCATTGACGTCAAGAATCCCGAGAAGGCCCGGGTGATCTACACCTGGATCATCGAGCAACCCGAGCTGCACTCAGGCTACGGCGGGATGCAGGGGAAGTACTTCAAGCTGCGCGACCGTTACTACTACGCCCAATCCCTGCAGTTCGGCCAGACCGGACCCGACGCGGACTTGGGCGCCCTGGTCGTGGATGTGACCGGACTGCCGGACTCGGCCAAAGTCAGGGAAGTCGGCCGCATCCGCGTGCCGGAAAGCCCCAACGGGTTCCACAATCTCTTCACCTACAAGCATTCCAGCGGCCGGGTCCTGCTGTTTACCACGGTGTCGGGTAGCCCATACGCCAACGTGTACGACATGGAGAAGTTCGTGGCGGGCGGCTCGGACCAGGGGCTGATCGGACGGGTGCCTATTCCCGGCGCGCCCACCAACAGCCGCTGGACCTACCATGACTTCTACGTGGGGTTCGACCCGGCGACCAAGCAGGACAAGTTCTACGGCGCCGCCTGGGAGGCGGGGTATTTCGTGTTCGACGTGACCCAACCAGAGCAGCCGCAACTGATCACCTCCATCACCGGCCATGCGGGTAACGGCTCCAGCCACACGTTCACCCCGACCCCGGACGGCCGCTACGCCATGGTCGAGGCCGAATATCAGTACGCTCCCCTCAAGGTGTTCGACTTGAAGCCCGGCCTTGACGGCCAGGTCAAAACCATCTCACGGCCCATCGGCGCCTGGAACTCGGACTGGAAAGACCTGGCGCACAACACGGAGGTGCGCTGGCCCTACGTGTTCGTATCGGGCTATGAAGACGGCCTGCAGATCTTGAACTGGATGGATCCGACCAACCCCTACACCGTGGGCTACTACTACACCTGCGAATGCCCCCACGAAGCCGGCGGCACCAGGGCCGGCCCACCGCTCGGCCGCGGCGAAGGCGGCGTCAACAACGGAGCCTTCGGCGTGGACGTGCGGAATGCTGATGGCCTCATCGTCATCAGCGACAAAGTCACCGGGTTCTGGGCCTTCAAGATGGACGGCTTCGACGGCTGGAACGGGCATCAGTGGGGTGTGCCGAACATTTCCTCAGCCCAGGACTGGGACAACGGCCCGGAGGGCGCACCCAAGCCACAGAAGATCAGCGTGCGGTAGCTACGCGTTCATATCGTGCGCGGAGCGCAAACGCCCCTCTCTGGAGGGGCGTTTCGTTTCTGCTCACTGGAAAGATTCACACCCCCTTCGTGCTCGCTTCAAGTGCCCCCTTCTATAGTGAGACGAGTAGTAACGGGAGTAACAATGGCCTCGTGGCTGCGCATTCTCATCGCCTTCATCGTCGGCTGTCACGCCTTCATCTATCTCCGCATCGGTCCGGCCCTGCCCAGCATGGTGAAAGAGTGGAGCGGCTCGTCCCGGCTTTTGGGAGAGGCGCTCACCCATGAGCAACTCAAGGTCCTCGTGGTCGCGCTTCATGTCGCCGCGGGCATCGCTACCCTCGCTTGTGCATTCGCCATCGGCTTTGCCCCAGCCGTGCCCGGATGGTGGCGGCCCCTGGCCATCGTCGGCGCGGCGATCGGGATGGTTGCCTTCGCCGTATTCTGGGACGGACAGGTCCAGTTCCTGGCCCAGGAAGGCGTCATCGGCGCGGTCGTGAGTCTCATTTTGCTCGTGAGCGCGATTGCCGTTCCACAAGCGTTTGCCGTCGTGCGTCCATGAGTGTGACTCCAGCAGGGAGGCAGGCCATGGCCGGTCAGGGCAGTCAGGATGGTCTCCTGGTGGCGCATTCTCATCGCCCTCATCGTCGGCTGCCGCTGCATCTATCTCCGAATCGGGAAGCTCCCGCTCACCTAGTGACCGCGGCGGGCGAGCGGCTGGTGCAGGCGACGATCCCGCATCAGCGCGCGGCGGGACGGGCAGCAGTGCCGCCCGTGAGCTAACTGTGCCCCTTGGCTCGATCCGGTTTAATGTGGGGTTAGGCGGCTCATTCGACGGCGGTCCGCCATGATGGATCCTGCCACGCCGGCTGCCAGAATCAAGAGGACGACGATCAGCAGGTACAAGTTGAAGTGCTTCCCGAGGGCGAGCTTGAGCCATTCGGCAAGGAGCATTTTCATACCCACGACCATCAGGATCAGCGCGAGCGAGACCTTAAGATAACGGAACTTCTTCACCATCCCGGCCAGTGCGAAGTAAAGCGACCGGAGACCAAGCATCGCGAACACGTTGCTGGTGAAGACCAGGAAGGGGTCGCCCGTGATCGCAAAGATCGCGGGGATCGAGTCGACCGCGAAGATCAAATCCGTAGTCTCGACCATGACGAGCGCCAGCGCGAGGGGAGTGAGAAGCAGCGTTCCCGGCCGAGACTTCTCCACGATCTCGTCTGGCATCGCGGGCGCACCGGGGACCTCGCTCTCGTGCGACGCCGGTGCCCCGGCGCGAACGATGAAATGCTCGCCATGAAATCTGGCAGTCACCGGGAACAAGCGGCGTGTCAACCGGACCACGACGTTCTTGTTCGGGTCGGTGTGTTCTGTCTTGAGGAACAGCATTTTGATCGCCGTCACGATCAGGAAGACGGCGAAGAGGTATAGAACCCAGTGGAAGTCAGCGATCAGCTTCGCGCCGAGGGCGATCATCACACCGCGCAAGACCAGAGCGCCCAGGATACCCCAGAACAGCACGCGGTGCTGGTAGAGCGCCGGCACCGCGAAGGACGTGAAGATCATGGCGATGACGAAGATGTTGTCCACGCTGAGCGACTTCTCGACGACGTAGCCCGTCAGGTACCTCTCTGTTGCCGTCGAGCCGTCGTTGGGTAATCCGTCGACGGGGTCCGGCGCGACACCGAGGCCGAACCACTGGCCGTCGTAGGCGAAGTAGACGAACACGGCGAAGGCGGACCCCAAGGTGAGCCACACGGCGGACCAGGCGACGGCCTCCTTGCTAGTGACGACATGGGCTTTGCGGTGGAAGACGCCCAGGTCCAGCGCCAACATGAGCAGGACGAAGGTGATGAATCC
>JACQVB010000204.1 GCA_016209985.1 Gemmatimonadota bacterium
GGCCGACGCGGTAGATCGGGATGATGTGCGGGTGCTCGAGCTTGGCGGCGGTACGGGCCTCGCGCTGGAAGCGTTCGACGAAGTCCTTGTCGAAGGCGAGCGAGAACGGCAGGACTTTCACCGCGACTTCGCGGTCGAGACCCTTCTCCCGGGCGCGGTACACGGTGGCCATGCCGCCGCGACCCAGCTCCTTGATCAGCTCGTACTCATCCTTCAGCGCTTCCCGGACGACGTCGAATTCGGTTTCTTCGGCGGGGGGGCTGGCGGTGACCGGCTCGCTGCCACCCACGGTCATGCTGGCAAGATCGAGCCCACAGGATGGGCAGAATTTGCCCCCCTGTTTGACTTCGGTGCCACACCGTGAGCAGAACATGAAAAACCCCGAGAGGACTGTTGGGAAGTATGCGTCACACCGGGGAAGTGTCAAGTCGGTTTTCGAGGCACCACCGTGAAGGAGATTTCCCTCGTGTGACGGGCGTCACCAGGGCGTAGCTCGGCGCGTACCACCAGCCGATAACGCCCGGGCGAAAGCGTGCCGACGTTCAGGGTCTGGAGGACTCGGGTCGGCTCGCCCACCGATGCGCCGTCGTACTCGAGACTCACCGACGTGCGGTTGCCGCGAAACAGCCCCAGCAGGCCCCCTCCGCCCTCTCGGACGACTTCGATCCGCGTGTGATAGCGCTCGCCGCGCGGCACCCCGTGGACCTCGAAGTAGAGCGAGAGATCCGATCCTTCGGGAAATGAGGCGAGCGCGCTGACCGGGACGCTGTCGCCGCCGGTCAGCCAGAGCGGTCCCTCTCCCCGGCGGCCCAGCACGATGTCGGAGAGTCCCGGGTGGTTCGCATCCAGCGAGGGAACGTCGACACTGTCGTCCTGCGTCACCGCGCCCGCGTCAGTCCCCGGTTGCGAGAAGACGACCCGCAACCGATAGGTGCCCGGCGGGACCGCGATCTGCAGCAGGCCGGTCAGCTGGTCCCGGGCATCCAGCCTCCGGCCGGCGGCAAAGGTCCGCAAGGTATCCAGGGTCCGGATCAGCCCATCCGAACGCTCCGCGACCACCCGCAAAGCGACCGGATACACGATGGTCGCACCCCGGGTGAACGGGAGCAGATGCGCGCCCGAAATGGCGAATGACACCAGCAATCGGTTCTCCCCGCTGTCCCCTCCGCCCGCGACGGCCATCTCGCGCACCACCGGTTTCAGCGGATGCGCGAAACGCAGGCCGTAACTGTCCCTCGTGGTGCCGGCCCGGATGGCTTTTCGCCCGCGCGCGCGTTCTTCGGCGAGCGCCGTTGCGCGCACCGAGGGCGAGAGCGACGCGAGGCGCTGGTACCTCGGATCGAGTCCGGAACGAGACTCGAACAGCGCCGCGGCAGGGCCGGTGCCCGCTCCGCCTTCGAGCGCGAGGGCGGTTCGGAGGCCAAGGGCGTCGGCCAGGCTTTCCACCAGCTTGTAATCCTGCACGTCGTTGCGTGCGACGAAATGAAAGATCCGGTCCCCGTCCGGCTCCACGTACAGCCAGGACTCGTTGGGCTCGATCGAGGGCTGGATGAAGGTCGCCCGGCGGTTGGGCTCGCCGTGGCGTAGATAGATGACGCCCCGATCATCGACTTCCTGCTGGTCGCTGTGGAAGCGCTCGGTGATGTCGTAGCGGCGATGGACGCTGACCAGCCGATAGTTGTGGAGCGCGTAGAAATAGCGGCGGTAATGCTCGGCCAACCGTTCGCCGCGGCGGCGGCCATCTGCTGCATCCCGGCGGGCCCAGAACGCCGCCAGCCAGGCGGTATGTCCCCCGGGCGGCAGCGAATCGAAGCTCGCGAGCTCGGACGGCAGGGCGATCCACGCCAGGTCCGAGCGTTCCAGGGCGGTCGCCTCCGGCGAGAGGCGGAGCTTCGCGGCCGCTTCATACGCCGCGAGACCATCCGTGGGGCGGTCGAGATAGAAGTACGTTCGCGCGACCTCCACCATCCCGACGCCGGAGTCGCCACCGACCTGCAGGTAGCGCTGGAACGCCACTAGCGCGGAATCGCCGTCGGCCGCCTCCCGCTCGATGCGCCCGCGGGCCAACTGCAACTCGGCGCTGCCGGCAGCCGCCGTCGCGGCCGCTTCGCGCAGAGCGTCGCGCGCCACCTCCAGCCGGGCGCGGACCCGCTGCCGGAGGGCCGTCCGCGCAAGGTCGATCACCGCCTGGGCAAACGCCGGGTCGGACTTGGCCGCACGGCCAAACGCTCCCGCCGCTTTGGACAGGTAATCCTTGCCCAGCATCTGCTTGAGATTCTCAACCACCAGGTTCTGACTCTCGCCGATGGCCATCTCGGCGAGGCCCAGACCATACCAGGGATAGGGCCAATCCGGCCGGAGTTCGGTCGCCCACTCGAATTCCGAAGCGGCATCGTCGTAGTGCTGTTTGGTGCCGGTGATTTCCCCGAGCCGCTGCGCCACGAATCCCAGCTCGATATGGAGCATCGGGTCCTCGCGGCTGATCTTGGCCCGGGTGATCGTCTCAGCTTCGCGCTCGATGAGCGCGCTGGAATCGGTTACGGACGCGAGTTCTTCGCGGAGCTGCACGATGCTCTCGCGTTGCGCTGGAGCTTGAGCGAGAAGCGGTTTGCAGAGAATAGCTGCGGTCAGGGCAACAAACGTCGCAGTCGGTGTCCGGTGACCGCTTTTAGATCTAGAAGGATGATCCGAGTGCCACATACCAGCGCCAATCGCCTTTGTTTGCACCCAGCCCGGTCGCGAGAGCCTGCGCCCCACCGAGCCGCACCCGGAGGGGCACATCGAGATCCAGACCGACATCGATCACCAGCTCGGCTCCCGCATCGCGATACTGCGTGGGCCGGGCCGGGCTCGATGTCGTCCAGCCACCCCCGGTTTCACCGAACACGCTGAACGAGACACGGTCGACCGCCAATGGAAGCTTCCAAACCGCCTTTCCTGTAAGGAATAGCGGAACTCTCAACTCGACAGAACCAACGACCACTCGGGTGAACTGCGAGCCCCCCGGCGGATAGCCACGCAACCCGAAGTCACGGAACCCTGCGCCGAATCCCAGCCCGGGAATGACGGTCAGAACGCTTCCCGACTCACCCCCCATGGCGAATCTTCGCCGGTACGGTCCTCCGGATCGGGCGCCGGAAACACGTCCCGCCAGCACCCAACGCGAAAATCCGGGAAGCGGGAGACCGACGAATCCCCGGACGGATCCGCGTACCTCGTCAGCCCGGCCGCTTCCGTCGAGGGCCCATTTGCGACGGTAGAGCGCGCTTATCTGTACCCCGTCCTCGGTGGAAATGCTCAGCGGACGCCGATCGCCATGACCGGCAAACACGCTCACCACGGGCCCCATCAAAGCCGGATTGGAAAACCGGACGTTGAACGAGTCGGGAACGAAAAAGGCGTCCTGCGAGAGCTCGCCTCCCAACCGCGCTCCCACCTCCGAACGCCACCACCGATGCCGAAGAGTGACCCCAGCCACAATCGAGCCGTCGCGCTCGGATACCTGCACCGGTGTCTTGGCCATACCCAGCAGGGCGGTTCCGCCGCGATCCCAGAATTGCCGTGCCGACGCGTCGATCGTGAGCGCGGCCCAGCGACTGTACGCCAGACCGAAGAAACCCTCCCAGCGGGCATTGTCCACCGCATGCGCGAGATCCGCGACGTACGCCGTACGCCCCACGACATCCGAACCGCTGCTCGCCACACCGACAAACCGGCCGACCGTGCCTTCGGCATGAACCGTGGGGAGCCAGTAACGGGGCAGCAGCGAGCCGAACGGCGAGTACGCGTGCCCTGCGATCTCGTCGCCGGTCCCGCCGTTCGTTACCGCTCCTCCGCGCACCGGAAGAGACCCCGGAAGGGAGGGATCTGAATTCGAGGTGACCGCCCGCGCCGGAGATTCCACGCGGCCTGACATCACCGCGTACCCGTCGGCGAGCAACGTCGAGAAGTAAACGGTTCCGTCCGCGGCGACCCCACCCTCTCTCGCGCCGGTGGGCTCATCGGTGAGCCGAACCGTTTCGCCGCTCGCGATGCGGTACCCGTAAATCTGAGGCAGTCCCGATCGCTCGGAGGTGAACACCAGCAGGCTGCCGTCGGCAGACCACCACGGCTCGTCATCCAACGTGGGATCGTCGGTCACGAGTCGCACCTCGTCAGGCAACCCCGCGGGCCAGAGCACAATGTCCCACTGCCCCGATGCGTGGCGGGCGCCGGCCAGGTACCGCCCATCGGGCGAGATGGCGACGTGGGACCATTCGTCAGCCGAGGGAACCTTCAGATCCTCGAGCCCCGATGGGATCGAGACTCGGACGATGGAAGTGCGCGAAGGACCCAGGAGCACCGCTCCCGCCCGGGCATCCGGGAAACCGAACGGACGCACCAGCCGCGACGTTCCCGATTCGCGTCCGAAGCGTCCGTCGGCCGTCCAGCGGTGCAGCGAGCTTCGGATTTCGACCGGAGTGGCATACTCGAGCTGCGCCAGGAGCAGGTCCTCACCTGCCCAGGCGATTTCCGGTGCCCCATTCACCGGCCGCGACGCCACCGTCTTTCCAGCACGCAGGTCGCGAATGACGACCCGCTCGTGGGTCCGTCCATCGTTCGCCACGTAGGCGAGCCGGCCGCCGTCGGGGGAAAGGTGCGGCCGCGGCTCAGCGCGAAGACCCCGGGCAATGATGGTGCTCCTGCTGTCGGCGGACGCGCCCGTTGGCCAATCGTCACGGAACGCCCTCCAGTCGCGGTAGAGGTCTCCGCCGCTCTGCGACAGTGCGTGCGAAATGCCGAACGGCCACAGGCGCGCGGATGTGCGGTCCACGAAGCGCGAAATCGCCGAATCGCCGTGAGCAGCCGCCTCCCGGGCGAAGAACCGCGAGCCCCAGGCGTAGGGCGCGAGCGCGGCCGGCCACCGGGCGTTGGTGAAATTGACGTCGCCCGGCGCCGGCCAACTGCCGGCTCGCGCGGCTGCGGTGAGCAGCTGGGTGTGAAACGCTCCGCGCACCCGACCCCCACCCGTGAGAGCCGATTCGTAGTATGTGGCCAGTCCCTCGACCACCCAGCCCGGGCGATAGGTGTTGGGAAACAACAGCGGCGCGCGACCGAAGACGTGCTGCAAGACGCCCCACACGCCGTCGGCCCGGTCGAGATGAAATACGTGGGTCAGCTCGTGGGTGATGACCAGTCGCATCCACTCATCGTAGCGCGCGAGACCGATTTCGCCGGCCGGAGGAGCGAGGAAGACTCCTACACGGTTGCTGGGGATGACGTTGGCAAAGCCGTTGGGGTAATCGACGTTGTCGTAGAGCACCAGGTCGATGGTGCCGCGCGGCTTGCGCAGCTCGCCCGCGAGAGCCGCGTAAGCACGCTCGGCCTCACCAGCGGCCACCGGAACTAACGGCGCGTGTTCCCGGCGCGCGTGAATCCTGAAATGTTCGCTAGACCAGGTGCGCCACTGGCCGCGGGGGTCGGTCTGGGCGTCGAGCGGATGCGTCGCGAGAAGAAGAAACGAAACCGCCAGTAGGGAGAGTGCGGAGTGAACGCTATCGCACCAACGCCAAGGGCCGCACCGCGTTCTCAACCCGGCCATTCCGCATTCCGCACTCCGCACTCCGCACTCATTGCTTTTGTGCCCGCTCACGCAGGAACGCCTCAATCCCTTCCACGAGTCCACGGGCATACCGCCGCTGCCCCTCCGGGCTCGTGAGCCAGTACTCCTGGTCCGGCACCATGATGAACAGACCTTCGGTCAGCGCCGACGGCATCCAGGTGGCCCGTACCAGCGCGAGATCGCCCCGGCCCATACCGAGATCACGGAAGCCGAATTGACGCACCAGGGAGCGATCGAGCTCCCGGGCCAATGGCGCACTCGGCGGGTGGAAGTAGTAAACGCTGGTACCGCTGTTCACGAATGGATTCACACCGTCGGGCAGCGCGTTGGCGTGAATGGAGATCAAGACGTCGGCATCGGCGTCTTCGGCAATCTTGAGCCGGGGCTGAAGGTCCATCGGCGCATCCGAGCTGCGCACCAGCACCGCCTGGGCGCCGAGGCTGTCGAGCATCGCCTTGGCCGTACGCGCGATCGAGAGCACGATCTGGCCTTCGTAGATGCCGCTCGGGCCGGTGGCGCCGGCCGGTGGATGGCCCGGGTCCAGCGCGATCTTCCGGCCCTTGAGTGGACTGCTCGGGTCAATGGCCGGTGGGCGGCGGATCTCCAGCAGCAGGGTGTTGCCTTCCCAGCGTGTCCGGTAACCCCACGCTTGCCGGGTCAGCGTCACGGTGAGGACGGTCTCATCCTCGCTCGGCTGGGAAAACTCGATCAACTTCACGAATGGATCCGTGCCCGTGTAGCGCACCCATTCCATGTCCGCAGCCGCGCTGTAGAGCCGCAGGATCACTGCGTCATCCGTCTGATCCACCCGGAACGGGATGTGCGCCGTGACCGGAACGCGAAGGACGACCGATCGCTCCAGCGGAATCAGGCGCGGGGAGTTGGCGATCGCCGCCGGAGGAGCCGTCTCGGCGGGGGCGGGCTGTACGTGCGGTGCATCGACCCACGCGACGCTGGCGCGGGAAAGCTGCAGCCGGATCCGATCGTTCCAGCGCCCGCTCACTGGCGTGATCGTGCCGTTCGGCAGGAACCAGTGATAGACGCCCTGAGGCGCGGGCCGGCCGGCTACGACGCTGTCCGCCTTCCCTGCGCCCAGGGTGTCGTGGACCACGATCCCGACCGGCGGACGGGCCGGATCGATGATGCCGAGTCGCAGCGGCCAGCGATAGCGCAGGGTGTCCATCCCGTTGGTCGCCTCGAGAGTCGCCCATTGGGAATCGGTCGGGATGGGGGCGGAAAGCGGTGCCAGCACCGGCCCCGGATCGGGACCGAGGGCGCCGCTCCATCGAGTGCCGTAACGGTCGGGCGCGGCCGGCTCCAGCCTGGCCGGAGCGGCCGAGCCGAAAGCCAGCTCTCCCCGGGAGACTTCGACCGGCGCCTGATCGCCCCGGAGCGGAATGACCCGGCCATCCAGCAGCCGAAGGCGGAGCTGGCTTCCGGCCGAGGCCCGGACCGAGAGCCGGATCTCCTCATCCTGGCGTATCCAACGCGCTCCAGCCGGCGTGAACGACGCGGTATCCACCCAGCCGCCGGCCGGCGGCGGATGAAAACGCCGTGGCAAGCGGGCGAAGAAGAAAGCGCGGGCCGTGTCCATGCTCGTGGTCGCCACGAGGTCGAACCGCGCAATGGTATCGTCGGGCAGGGGTAGCCAGGCGAGCCAGGAACCAGTGGGATAGACCGGCACGTTCACGCCGTTGACCGTGAGCCCTGCATCCCCACGGCCAACCGACCCGAAAATGAACGCGGAATCCCGGCTCTGGATCGGCTCCAGCGGCGAGGCGTAGATCAGGAGGCTATCCAGGACGACCGTCCGGTGATCTTCCTTGGGGTAAACCACACGGATCTGCAGTGGCCCCGTGGCGGAGGCGGGCGGCGCGATGGGTGGCAGCGGTGTAACCGGGCCTCCACCCGCGCGGGGAGGGGCCACGGAGGATGTTCGGCCCCGTCCCGCGCACCCCGGAAGCGCCGTCACGAGAACGGCGAGGACGCTCACTGAGAACGCAGGGCGGCGCACCCGCGGAACCTAAACTAAAGCCAGAATACACGTCAATTTGCGCCAAGTTGACCCCCTTTTTTTCGAGGGGTAGATTGGGGCTTCTCCCAACCCTTTCATTTTCGGAGTCGACCAGACGCGTGACCGTCTGCGCATATTGTGGCCGTGACAATGAACCTCATGCTCGGTACTGCAACGATTGCGGAAAAACGCTCGGTGCGCCGGTGCCTATGGCCGGCGTAGCGAGCGCGGTCGCGGCCGCCGCCTGCCCCAGCTGTCATTCGCCGGTGCCTCCCGGGCTCCTGTTCTGTCCGTCGTGCGGGACCCGGCTGGCCGCTCCGCCCGGACCGGCCTGTTCGGTTTGCGGGGCCGCCGCGCAGCCCGGTGCCAAGTTCTGCGGTGTCTGCGGGACGACTCTCCAGGCCGGCAAGGCCGGCGCGCCGATCCTGGCCTCGGCCGGATCCCGGGGGCCGGGCGGCATCACGCTTCATCTCATCGATGAAAACGGTCGCGAGCTGAGCCGCCATCCGGTGTCTGCTGACGAAACGACTATCGGGCGCGGCGGGGCCGATGTGGCGTTTCCGGACGACCAGTTCCTGTCCCCGCTGCACGCCAAGCTCACCTATCGTGACGGCCAACTCCTGCTGCGCGATCTGGGAAGCCGGAACAACACCTGGTTCTTCATTACCGACCCTCACCGGCTGGTCGATGGCGACCTGCTCTTGATCGGATCGCAGGTCCTCCGCTTCCGCCGCCTCGGTTACCCCGGGCCGCATCCGCCGGAACACGACGCCACCCGCAGAATGGGGAGTCTCGTTCCCAGCGCCGATATCGCGCGGCTGACCCAGCTGCGGGCCGACGGCAGCGAACGCGACGTGTGTCACCTCTCCCCCGGCCGGCATTTGACGATCGGGCGGGAGAAAGGCGATTGGCTGTTTCCTTTTGATCCCTCGATGAGCTCGGTCCACGCACAGATCCGCTCCGAAGACGCCGATTTCGTGGCGGTCGATGCCGACAGCCGCAACGGCGTGGCGGTGGCCGTGCGCGGTGAGGTCGAGCTCAAGAATGGCTCCAAAATGCTGGTCGGTGACAAGCTCTTCCGCGTGGTGACCCAATGAAAGTCTGCCCTACTTGCAGCAGCCAATGGCCCGACACCCAGAAATTCTGCCCCAATGATGGCTCGGCCCTGCGATCCGCCTCCGGTGGCGCGGATCTGGTGGGCGGCATCATCGGCGGCAACTACCATATCGAGAAGAAGCTGGGTGAAGGCGGCATGGGCGCCGTCTATCTGGGCCAGCATGTCAAGATGGGCCGCAAGAGCGCCATCAAGGTGATGACCCAGTCCATGGCGCACGATGCCGACGCCATTGCCCGTTTCAACCGTGAAGCCACCAACGCCGCCCGCATCAACCACCCCAACGTCTGCGCCATCTACGACTTCGGCGAGACCACCGACGGGCTGATTTACCTCGCCATGGAGTTCATCGAGGGCGGCTCGCTTACCAGCATCATCGAAGAGGAAGGCGCCCTGGCGCCGCAGCGGGCCGCCAGGATTCTCGAACAGACGGGAAACGCACTCCAGGCCGCCCATGACTTGGGGATTGTCCACCGCGACTTGAAGCCGGACAACATCATGATCACCCGGGGCCGCGACGGCTCCGACGTGGTCAAGGTGGTGGACTTCGGCATCGCCAAAGCCATGTCCGGCGAAGAGGGGCAGAAGGTCACCAAGACCGGCCTCGTCGTCGGCACCCCGGAATACATGAGCCCCGAGCAGCTCTCCGGTGACAAGCTGGACGGCCGCAGCGACATCTACTCGCTGGCGCTGGTGCTGTAC
>JACQVB010000206.1 GCA_016209985.1 Gemmatimonadota bacterium
GAGCATCGTCAACGATCCCAAGCTCTGGGCCAGCTGAATTGGCGGAGCTCTCCCGGAGGGAGAGATGTTCGGGTTATTCGAGAAGACCGGCTTCCGGCGCATCCGTTCGACCATCGTGCCGGGATTCGCGTTCCGAAAGGATTCCACCCGTGACGCGGCGGAAGAGTATGGCGTGAAGGCCGTGCTGTTCACTGCAGAGAAGCCCTCATGAGCGCCGCTCCTGCCAGCAGCCGGCAGGAGGCGGAGATCTCGGCCGATCAGCTCCGGGCGATGCTGGAACGCGGCGAGCTGGTCACCGTGGTGGACGTCCGCACGGCGCAGGACCGCGCGGAATGGTTCATTCCCGGAAGCCTCCACGTGGACGTGCATGATGCGCTGTGGGCCAACGATCCTCGGGCGCTCTCCGATTTCGTCCTACCCTCACCCGGCCCGATCGTGACCGTATGCGGGCAAGGCCGGACCAGCATGCTCGCCGTGCAGCGCCTGCGGGCGCGCGGCTTCGAGGCGCGTTCGCTCCAGGGAGGGATGCGCACCTGGAGCCTCGCGTGGAACACCGCGCCGGTCCCCGTGCCCGGAACCTCCGCCGAAGTCATTCAGGTGCGGCGTACCGGCAAGGGCTGCCTGTCGTATCTGGTGGGCTCGGCGGGGGCAGCCGCGGTGATCGACCCGTCGGTGGACCCGGAAGTCTACCGCGGGCTCGCGGGCGAGCGGGGCTGGAGCATCGTTGCGGTGCTCGACACCCACGTCCATGCCGATCATCTCTCCCGGGCGCGGGAGCTGGCCGCGCGGACCGGGGCGAAGCTCTATCTCCCGGATCAGCGGCGCGTTCGCTACCCCTTCAACCCACTGAAGGACGGTGACACCGTTGCGGTCGGCCAATCTGTCATCGACGTGTGGTACACTCCGGGACACACCTTCGAGAGTTCCTGCTTCGTGCTGGATCAGCACGCCGTGTTCACCGGCGACACGCTCTTTCTCACCACCGTCGGCCGGCCCGACCTCGCCGCGAAAGCGGACGCCGAGACCAGCAACCGCGCCCGGCTGCTCTATGCGTCGCTGCAGCGGTTGCGGTCGCTGCGGGTTGAAACCATCGTGCTTCCCTGCCACACCAGCGAGCCGATCCCGTTCGACGGCCGCGCTCTCGCGCGCAGCCTGGGCGACGCGTGGGCCGCCGTCGATCTGCTGCGGCTCACGGAGTCCAGGTTTGTGAATGCCATCCTCGCCCGCATTCCACCGCCACCCGCCAATCATTTGAAGATCGTGCAGTTGAACGAGGACGGGACCAGCGTGGCCGACCCAACGGATCTGGAGGCAGGCGCCAATCGCTGCGCCGTGACGTGACGGCGGCCTCGAGCGTCCGTCTGGGCCTCCGGGAGAATCTGCCGCAGTTCTCCCTGCTGGTTCTCATCAACGCGTTCGTCGGCGCCATGGTGGGACTGGAGCGGACCGTCGTTCCCTTGCTCGCCTCTCAGGAGTTCGGCCTCCTCTCCAGTTCGGTGGCGCTGAGCTTCCTGGTGAGCTTCGGCATCGTCAAAGCCGGCGCCAATCTCGCGGCAGGCCAACTGTCGGATCGGGTTGGACGCCGCCGGATCCTGGTGGCCGGCTGGGTGGCGGGTCTCCCGGTTGCGCCGCTGATTATCTGGGCGCCGGACTGGCGGTGGATCGTGGCGGCCAACGTCCTGCTGGGAATCAACCAGGGACTCTGCTGGTCCACCACCGTCATCATGAAGATCGATCTGGTGGGCCCACGTCAACGGGGCTTGGCGATGGGTCTGAACGAATTCGCCGGCTACCTCGCGGTCTCCCTTGCCTCACTCGCCACCGGGTACCTTGCCGCCCGGTTCGGCCTGCGTCCGGTACCGTTCTATCCGGGCATCGCGCTCGCGGTCGCCGGTCTGCTCGCTTCGCTGCTGCTGGTGCGGGAAACGACGCCCCATTCCCGAATCGAGGGAGCGCAGCGGGCGGCGGCAGGAGGCGATCGGGCGAAGAGCCTCGCGCAGGTCTTCGCGCTCACTACCTGGAAGAACCCCACGCTGTTTGCGTCCAGCCAGGCCGGCATGGTGAACAACCTCAATGATGCCGTGGTCTGGGGGTTGGTCCCGATCGTCCTGGCCCGTGCCGGGCTGCCGGTCGGCCAGATCGGAGTGGTCGCGGCAACCTATCCGGCGGTCTGGGGAATCGCCCAGCTCGCGACCGGGGCGTTGAGCGATCGCTGGGGCCGGAAGTGGATGATCGCTGCCGGGATGTGGGTGCAGGCGCTGGGGATCATGCTCTTTGCGACCGCGAGCGGCCTCCGCCCCTGGCTCCTGGGCTCGGTTTTGCTGGGCCTGGGTACCGCGTTGGTCTACCCCACGCTGCTCGCCGCCGTTTCCGATGTCGCGCAGCCCGAGTGGCGGGCGACTTCGATCGGGGTTTATCGGCTCTGGCGCGACAGCGGTTACGCCGTGGGAGGACTGCTGGCGGGCATCCTGGCCGACCGGTTCGGCAGCGGCACCACGATCGCCGTGGTCGCGCTGCTCACCGCGCTATCCGGCCTGGTCGTGGCTGCCGCGATGTACGAGACGCTCCAGAAAGACGCGCACCCGCCGCTTCGCCGGGAGGAAATACCCTCATGACGCTGATTCATCTGTTTCGAGAGCCGTGGCCCTGGTACGTGGCCGGGCCGGGAAGCCGCACGCATCAGGGTCCGCGGCTGCCGCATTAGCCATTGGCCTTCAGCCTTCAGCCATCAGCCATCAGCCATCAGCCATCAGCCATCAGAATGTGTCGCACGGCATTGAAACTCCTTGGTCACCGAGGAGTTCTTTTAGCGTTGGGTTGAAACTGATGGCTGATGGCTGACGGCTAGAACAGTTTCAGCTGGGCGACGGGAATGAAGCCGTAACGATGATGGCGGGTTGGGCCGAGCCGGTCGAGCGCAGCCAGGTGATCCGCCGTGGCGTACCCCTTGTTCTCTTCCCACCCGAACGACGGGTATCTGGCCGAGAGCATGCGCATGAGCCGGTCGCGCGTTTCCTTCGCCAGAACCGAGGCGGCGGCAATGGAGTGGCAGAGGGCGTCGCCATGGACCAGCGGCTCGTGCTCGGCGCCGAGCTCCGGCAGGGCCAGGCCGTCGATCAAGAGGTAGTCAGGGCGAATCGGGAGGCGTTCGAGGGCGCGGCGCATGGCGAGCGCGCTGGCGCAGCGGATGTTGATGCGCTCGATCTCCCGGACCGATGCCGCTCCCACGGCAAAGGCAAGCGCCTTGCTGCGGATTTCGACGACGAGTTTCGCCCGCTGGATGGCGGTGAGCAGCTTGGAGTCACGCAGGCCACGGATCGGCCGGTATCCCGGCGGGAAGACCACCGCCGCAGCGACGACGGGGCCCGCGATGGGGCCCCGTCCCACTTCGTCCAGTCCGGCAACGACGTGCCGGCCTTCCGCCCAGAGCGCCCGTTCGCGCTTCAGCGTGGGCCGAATCACCTCAGGACTCGGACAGCTCCTTGATGCGTCCGGCCTTGCTGGAGAGCTTGCGCAGGTAATACAGCTTGGCCCGCCGGACCCGGCCGCGCCGCACCACCTCGATCTCGGCAATACTGGGTGAGTGGACCGGGAAGATCCGCTCCACGCCCACTCCCGCCGACACCTTGCGCACGGTGAAGTTCTCGCTGATCCCGGCGCCGCGACGCCCGATGCAGGTCCCTTCGAACGCCTGCAACCGCTCCTTGTCGCCTTCCTTCACCTTTACCATGACCTTCAGGGTATCGCCCGGCCTGAAGTCAGGAAGATTCTCGCGCAGTCCTTCGCGCTGCGCCGCGGTCAGTCGATTCATGTTCTGCCCCTTGTGGTCCGGCTTCATGCGACCGGAGTTCCGCTTCATATTTTGCCCAGAGATCCGGGCGCCGCAACTTCGTCAACCGCGCGGCTTCAGCCTCACGCCATGCGGCAATGCGTGCGTGATCACCACCCAACAATACTTCCGGAACCTTCAGGCCGCGATACTCGGGCGGTCGCGTGTAGCTCGGTGGACTCAACCAGCCCTCGTAAAACGAATCGCTGGATGCCGATTCGTGATCGCCCAGAGCACCGGGGAGCAGCCGGATCACCGCGTCCGCCACGCACAACGCCGCGAGCTCCCCACCCGACAACACGAAATCCCCGATGGCCACTTCTTCCACGCCCGGCGCTTCCGCCACCCGCCCGTCCACATCCTTGTAGTGCCCGCAGAGCAGCGTCAACTCCCCGGCCAGGCTCAGCCGCACCGCTCCCGCATGATCCAGCGGCCTCCCGCGGGCGGACAACAGGACGATCGGCGGCCGGGCGGCGAGGTCGTCCAGCGCCTCGAAGAACGGCTCCGGCTTCAGCACCATTCCCGCGCCGCCGCCATAGGGCGAGTCGTCCACCGTGTGGTGCCGGTCGTGGGTATAGTCCCGCAGATTCACCACCCGGTACTCGACCAGCCCCTTCGCCTTCGCACGCCCGAGGATGCTCATATCGAACGCGACTTCGAACAGCTCCGGGAAAAGCGTGACGACATTCAGTCGAAGCATCACTTCCCATCTCCGGCGGGTCGCCGGGCCGGCGGGTCGCAAATCCTCCCGCGACTGCAGCATCGACCCGCCGACCCGCCCACCCGCCGAATCACAAGTCCAGCAGTCCCGGCGGCGGATCCAACTCGATCTGCCTCGCCTCTCGATCGATCCGCTTCACGATCGGCTTCCGAAACGGGACCAGCAGTTCTTTCCCGCCGACATCGAGCGAGAGGAGATCTCCCGCTGGCCCGCTCACCACTTCCAGGGCCACGCCGACCACTTTTCCGCCTACCACCACCGACGTTCCCGGGATCTCGTGCTTGTACAGCTGGTTTTCCCTGGGCGGCGTCAGGTCTGCCCTGGGCACCCCCAGCAACGCCTGCCGGCTCCACTGGTCCAGCGTGCTACGGTCGTCTACGCCACGAAACTTGATCAGCCATTCGCGGTGGTAACGCCGCGCCCGCTCGATGATGACCACCGTCTCCGCCGGGTTTCCCGCGTCGTCCAGCGGCGTCAGCTCCCGGCCTTCCGTGAACACCGCATCCGGCTCGGAGGTCAGCGCGAAGACCAGCGCTTCCCCGTTCAAGCCGTGCGGCTTGTGAAATCTGGCTACGCCGAGATACTCGACTCCGCTCATGGGTGTCAGGTTTTAGGGTTGCCGCGCCCTGGCACCTGACCCCTGACACCTTGGCACCTATGCTGCCGGAGCTTTGGCGCGGGCCGCACCACCATAAACACCGGCTTTCTTCAGGAGCGACCGGACCGTGTCGGTGGGCGTCGCGCCCTTCTCCAGCCAGTAGCGCGCTTTCTCCGCGTCCACCGCGAGCACTGCTTCCTTGGGCCGCGGGTTGTAGTGACCCAGGGTGGCGATGAACCGTCCGTCGCGAGGCGTGGTATGCTCCGCGACGACGATGCGATACGACACCTGGCCCTTCCGACCAACCCGACGCAACCGAATCCGTGTTGCCATGTCTATCCCAGTCCCTTTCGACCGAATCCCTTCATCATGCCGCCGAAACCTTTCATCATCTTCTTCATCTGATCGAACTGCTTGATCAGGGTGTTGACTTCCTGCACCGTCCGCCCCGAGCCCCGTGCCACCCGTGCGCGACGGGATCCATTGAGGATCTCCGGCCGCCGCCGTTCTTCCGGCGTCATCGAGAGCACGATGGCCTCGACGTGCTTGATCCGCTTGTCGTCGACGTTCGCGCCCTTGAGCATCTTGGCGTTGACCCCGGGCAGCATGCCCACCAGCGACGACAGCGGGCCCATGTTCTGGACCTGACGCATGGCGCTGAGGAAGTCTTCCAGATCCATCCCGCGCTTGGAGACGACCTTCTTGGCCAGCTTCCCGGCCGCCTGCTCGTCGATCGTCTGCTGCGCCCGCTCGACCAGCGCCACGACGTCGCCCTGCTGCAGGATCCGGCCGGCCATGCGGGCGGGATCGAAGACGTCGAGGGCCTCGACCTTTTCTCCGACGCCCACGTACTTGATCGGCGCGCCGGTCACTCCGTGAATCGAGAGCGCCGCCCCGCCCCGCGCATCGCCGTCCAGCTTAGTGAGAATCACCCCGGTGATCCCCAGCGCCTGATGGAACCCCTGCCCGATCCTGACGGCATCCTGGCCGGTCATGGCGTCGGCGACCAGGAGAATCTCATGCGGCCCAACGGCTTCCTTTAGCCGCTTGAGCTCGCTCATCATCTCTTCGTCGATCTGCAACCGGCCGGCGGTGTCGACGATGACGGTGCGGGCGCGCGCGTGGCTGGCGGCGGCGATGCCCGCTTTCACAATCGTGACGACATCGGTCTTGGGTGTTAGGTGTTGGGTCTTGGGTGATTCCCCCAAAACCAAAGACCCACTACCAAAGACCTCGACTCCCACTCGCCCACCGAGCTGCCGCAGCTGTTCTTCCGCCGCGGGGCGATACACATCGGCGGCGACCAGATACGGCGCCTTCTGCTCCCGCTTCAGCCGCGCCGCCAGCTTGGCCGCCGTAGTCGTCTTGCCCGAGCCCTGCAGCCCGACGAGCAGAATGACGGTGGGAGGAACCGATGCGAACGCGAGAGGGGCCTGCGCCCCACCCAGCAGATGCACCAGCTCGTCATTGACGATCTTGACGAGCTGCTGGCCCGGGTTCACCGCCTTGATGGCGGCGACACCCACGGCCTTCTCCCGAACCCGCTCGGTAAACGTGCGGGTCAGCTCGTAACTGACATCCGCCTCGAGCAACACCCGGCGGATCTCACGCAATCCCTCGGTTACTGCTTCTTCCGTCAAAACCCCGCGCGAGGCGAGGTTCTTGAGCACCAACGTCAACTTCTCGGATAACGCAGCGAACATAGAGCCTTACAATATAGAAGAGACGGTAAGGGGCGGTAAAGGTCGGCAAGGGACGGTAAGCGTGCTCGGCGCATACCCTTACCCTCCCTTACCGCCTCTTTCCGTCCTTCGGCACCGGGCGCGGGACGCTGCGCGTGGGGGTAAAACCGGCCGGCAGAGTTTCATCGGTGGTAACGGTCGGCAGCGCCTCCCAGCCCTTCCATCCGGGCGGCGCATCCACCAGGCGAACTCCCGGATGGGACCCGACCTCACGCTGCTCGATCGTGAACTTCCGGCCCTTCCTCGGGTGCTTGGTCCATTCGCGAGTCAGCAGCGTGGCAAACCGGCGCGCCGCCTTGTCGGTGTCCCATACGGTCCACCAGACCAAGGCCCGTTCGCTGCTGCCGTCCACTGGGAAGACGCCGTAGTGATCGCCGCCCCACGCCAGGGCGCCCGCTGCACCCACGGCCTCACTCCCCGAGAGGGCGGTGAGCAGCACCCGGGTCTCGAACTCTCCCAGATTGTCGTCGTACATCGGCTTCTGGCCGCCGGAGAACCGCAGATCGACGGGCCGATCTCCCGCCAGGTAGCGATCGGTGTGCAGGATCTGCTCCGTCGAAACCGGCAGCCGGCGACCGAAGGGGACGGTGTCGCGGAACTGGACCGAAAACCACCGGGCGAAATCCGCGCCGGCCAGATACGGGAAGATGAGCCCTTCGCGAACGATCATCGGCGCCGCGCTGAACACCGGCATGCGCTCCTGTTGCTCCCGGACATTCTCGCGATACTGGTTCCAGAAATCCGGCATCTGGGAGACATCCTGCTCCGGCATGATCGCCGCGATCGACGCCAGGGTCGCCTGGCCTTCCATCACCGCCTGGACGGCGTTTCGCCGATCGTTCTGCTTCCGCAGCGATAGCAGCGAGTCGAGCGGCACGTACTGGTCCTGGAGGGCGTGGACCAGCTCGTGGGCCAGTACCAGGCGAAGCTGCGCGGGATCGGCCCGCTCCACGACGTAGAGCGTGGCCGAATCCGGGTCGAAGTACCCCACCACCTGCTCGGAGTAGAGAGCCACCAGCAACGAGCGAACGTCGAGCGTGTCCGGGATCAGGCCGAAGAGCCGGTAGGCGACCGTGATCTGTTCCAGCATTTCGGGAGGCTGATCCTGATCCAGCTTGGCCGTGAGATAGGCGTGAACCTGCTTGTTGCTCCGTATCGCGATGGCCGGCGGCCGGCGGAACTTGAGTCCCACGGCGCGCTCGACCCGGGGAATCACCTGGCGGGCGATCGCATCGACCTGGGAGCCGCTCTGCCCCTGCTGCAGGTCGGGAGCGCAGGCGGCAATTGCAAGCGCGAAGAGTGCCGGAAAAAGCATCGAGGAGAACGATACACCGGAGCGAAGGGAAAGTGACTGGAACTGGAAGGCTGTAAGGGTTCTAAGGGTCGCAAGGGATATAAGGGTACCCGCAACCCTTATGTCCCTTACAACCCTTACATCGTTTACATCCCTTCCGTCTCTACATTGCCCTCCGGAGCCGGATACTTCCATTCACCGTCTGCAGCGAGAGCCGGGGGCCGCCGGCACCGATTCTCCCGGTGACCCGGCGCGGACCGAAGCGGCCTTGCACGGTGAGCGGGAAATCGGTCGATACGTCGCCGTTGACGGTCTGCGCCTCGACCTCGGCGGAAAAGCCCTCGGGAAGGTCCAGGGTGATGCCGCCGTTCACCGTCCGGAAGTCGAGGCGATTGGGCAGCTTGGTGCTCTGCATGGCTGCCCGAATCGAGCCGTTTACCGTCTCGGCTTCGGCATAACCGGTCGTGCTCACCTCGACGCTCCCATTCACCGTGGTGGCGAGCACATCGCTTCTCAGCGACTCCACCATCACGTCGCCATTGACCGTGGCACCAGCGAGGCGAACGCCGGCCGGAACCCGCACCGTGAACTCGACCTTGACGTCGTTGTTCTCGGTGTTGTTGTGGCTTTCACCGGGGCCGCAATAGTTCTCCCGCCGCGCTCGGCGGGAAGTAGGATAAATCGCGCAGATGGTCACGCCATCGGGATGCTCGATGACCCTGATGTCGACCTCGTCCGGGTCGCTGCGGCGCGCCCGTTTGACGGCGGTCACTTCCACCTCTGGACCGGTGGCGAGCACCGCCCGCACGTCGCCGTTGACGCCGCGAACTTCGATCGTCTTCCCCGGTGCGAGTCGCCCCTTCCATTGAAAATCCACACCCTGCTGAGCGCCTTGGGGACGGAGCGCGATGATCCGGGGAAGCGGGACCGGCGCCTGTCCCGCAGGGGAAAGAACCGGTGCCGGTGTCACGGCAGAGCCCGCCAACAACACGAGTCCAAACAGCGCGTTTCTCATCATTGACGCTCACTTCCAGGTAGCGGTCGAGTTGCGCGCGGCGGCGGTGGTGGAGGTAGGGGACCGCCTTGGGTCGCCTTGCGCAGAGCGATACTGCCGTTGACGGTCTCCATCTTGAGCTGGTGACCGCCCGAGCCGATGCGTCCGGTAGCGGTCTTCTGCGGGCCGGGCCGCGCCGTCTCGATGTTGAGGGGGAACTCGGTGCTGATCCCGCCACTCATGGTTTCCGCCCGGACGTCCACCGAGGCGTTCTCCGGCACGGCCACCGAGATACTGCCATTGACGGTTTCGAACGTGAGATCTTCGCCCGTGCTTCCGACCGCCGCGCGGATGGAGCCGTTCACGGTCGTGGCTCTCGCGGTCCCGGTAGTGGAGACCTCGATGGGGCCGTTCACCGTTTCCAGCTCGGCGGCAGCGGTCAGCCCATCGACCGTGATCCCGCCATTGACGGTGCGCGCCGTGAACAGGACGCCCGTGGGCACCTGGACGGTGTACTCGATGCTGACGCCGCCGGCGCGGCCGGCATTGCCGCCCTCGGCGCATTCCCCCGGCGCTCCCGGAGCCGCCGCACAGAACGTGACGTCGCCATCCCGCTGAATCACGGCAACCGGTATCTCGGCCGGGTTCATCCCGCGTGCGCGCTTGAGCGCGGTCACTTCCACTTCATTCCCGGCAGCGGCGACCGCACGAATCGCCCCGCTCACACCTCTGACTTCCACCCGGTGGCCGACAGTCACCGGACCGTGCCAATGGAATTCGGCCATCGGGAACGCGACGCGCGAGGGACTCCGGTTCACGTGGGCACCACCGAACCGCCACAGCGAGACAAGCAATCCGATCGAGACGCCAACGACGCTCACCCAGTGCCGGCCGAGCCAGGTGGACGGGATGGGCTCCGGAACTGCCCGCCGCTCGGAGCGAACGACCGACCGCGGCTCGAAGCCCTCATCGGGCATTTCCGGAACAGGGCGCTCCTGCTCGCGCGGACCACGCTTCATCGGATTTCCGGCCTCATCTCCGCCCCCGGTATTTGCGCTTGTCCTTGCCGTCGGTTACGTCACCCGGGCGCCTCAGCCGTATGGTGCCCTGGAACGATTCCAGCGATAGCCGAGCACTCCCCGAGCCCAGCACGAAGGTGAACCGGTTGCGACTGGTGCGGGAGAGCTGAACCGGAAACGCCGTTTCGAATTCGCCGTTGAACGTGCTGACGTCCACCGTCGCGCTGGCGCCTTCCGGCACCGTGATGGCGACGTCGCCGTTGTGAGTGTTCAGGCTGTACTGGCCGCCATCCTGAATGGTGCCGTCGTAGACGACGTCCCCATTCACGGTGGTGGCCGAGACGCTGGCGGAGGTAATTCCGGTCAGGTCTACTCCCCCGTTGACGGATTCGGCCGAGATATCCCCGCTGGAATTGCTCACCCGCACGCCTTCGTTCACCGAGCTTACCGTGATCCGGCCCCTGGCATTTGCCAGGCGCACTTCTCCCTCCACCGATTTGAGGGAGATGAATCCGTCACCGCCCTGGACGTCGATTTCGCCGTTGACGGTCTGGACACTGATCCCTGACTGCACCCCCTCCACGGTGACGTCGTGGTAGACGCCGCCGATGGTGAGGTCGGTACGCACCGGCACCGTGACCTGATAGTCCACGCTGCGCGGGGGACCGTAGCGCGATTGGCTCTTGACGGTGAGAACCGTGCCGAGGTTTCGAATCTCCAGGCGGCTGCGCTCGTCCCCGTCCGCGACGATCCGAATCGCGTTCTTGTCCCAGGTGCGGACCGTAGTGGACCCGCCGAAGTTTTCGACCTCCAAGCGGGTACCCGCCCGAACCGGGATCACCGTGTCGGACTGTTGCACCCCGGGGAGGGCCAGGGCGATGAGCGACATCACTCCAAGCAACATTCTATCGGTCCCTTCAGCTCTGAACCGTCAGCAACGTAACCTGTCGCAGCAGCTCGATTTTCCGTCTCAGCGTGCCGGCCAGGTGATCGTTCAGATACGCACTTCCCGGATCGGCGGCCAGGGCCCGCCGGGCCTGGTCGATGGCCTGATCGATGATGGCCAGATTCTGGCGGATGACGCGCACGGTCAGAGTATCCAGTTGGCCCCGATTGGCCGCGAGCGCCCGCTCCAGCTCGACAACCGCCGAGTCGTACCTGGCTCCGCCGAAGTCACTCGCTGCGGCAACCGTCATGACCGGAGTCGTTGGGACTCCGGCTGCCCTGGTGACCGGTGCCCGCCGCACCAAAGAACCCACCAGGGTAGCGGACAGGACGACCAGCACCACCGCCGCGGCCGCGAGCTGCGGCACGGAGAGCGTGAGCCGCCGCGCCAGCAAGCCGCGCTTCCCCGCCGGCGCCGATGTGATCGGCCGAACGCCGGCCGTCCCTGCGGCCCCGATCCGTTCCGCGATGCCGGACCAGAGATCGTGCGCCGGTGGCCGGTCATCCAGCGAGCGCGCCCGAGCCACCACGCCGCGCAGCTCGTCCAGCGTGGCGGAGCACTCCGCACACGTCGCCAGATGCGCCTCGAAGGCCTCGGTTTCCGCTCGGTTCAGATCGCCATCCAGGTACTCGGACAAGCGATCGCTCCATGCATCCTTACTCATCAGTCACCTCGTCTCGTCGCCATGCCGCCATGCCGTCCCTATCTCGTCAGGTGCCGCCTCAACATCATCCTCGCCCGGTGCAGCTGGGCCTTGGATGTTCCGGCTGTGATACCGAGGCTCTGCGCGATCTCCTCGTGCTTGAAGCCCTCCACATCGTGCATTACGAACACCTGTCGCGCTCCCTTTGGCAGTCGCGCAATCGCCGTCTCGAAGTCGATGCCCAGCTCGGGCGTTCCCGGCCGGCTCGCGAGCGCGTCGAACGCACTCTCGCGGTCCTCATACCGGTCGCGCTGCATCCCGAGCGAGGCCCGGCGCCCCAGGATCACGTTGACTGCCAGCCGGTGCAGCCAGGTCCCGAAAGCCGCCTCACCCCGGAAGGTGCTCAACTTTTCCCAGGCACGGACGAACACGTCCTGGGTCACCTCGTCGGCTATGTCCGGGCTGATCATTCGACGGGCCAGGCTGTGGATGCGGGCCACGTGGTTCCGGTAGAGGCGTTCATAAGCGTGTGCGTCGCCGCTTGCCGCGAGCGCTGCATCTACGATGTCCGCGTCCGCCCGCACCGCCTCGATCTCATCGTTCAGAGTGGCCACTCCAAACCGCGTATCTCGCATGCACACAATTGGATAGTTCCGATGCCGGGAAGGTTGGAGAATGAAGGTGTCAGGGTGCCTTCTTCCGGGCACCCCCCTGACACCTGGCGCCTGGAACCTGACACCTAGGCAGCCCTCAGGAAGTTCATATACCACTGCACGATAGCGCCCCCCACCACGAAGACCGCTCCGGCGGCTAGGGCGAGAAATACCCCGAACGGCACCAAGCGCTTTTTCCCGAATGAAAGAGGTATGAAGATGAGCGTTCCCAGCGCTGCCCCGCCAAAGACCGTGAGCAGGACTCCCTTCCAACCCACGAACGACCCGACCATGGCCATCATCTTGATGTCACCGCCGCCCATCGCTTCCTGCCCGAAGACTTTCTCTCCCGCCCAGGCCACGGCATAAAGCAGCAGGAATCCCACCGCGGCGCCGACGCCGGCGTCGAGGAGGCCGGAGAACCCGCGCTGCAGACTCAGCAACAGCCCGATTGCCAGGCCCCCCAGCGTGTACTCGTCCGGGATGAGGTAATGCCGCGCATCGGTCATGGCGATTCCCAGCAGCAAGGTGCTGAAGGTGGCGCCCGTGAGTGCGGCCCAGGTGAGACCGTAGTAGGCAAACGCCGCGACCCAGAGTACCCCGACCGCCCCTTCGATCAGCGGGTACTGCACCGAGATTCGCGCCTTGCAATGCCGGCATTTGCCCAGGAGCAGCAGCCACGAAAGCAGCGGCACATTGTCGTACCAGGCGATCGGCGCGCCGCATTTCGGGCATTTGGACCTCGGCCGCACCAGCGATTCGTTGTTGGGCAGCCGCACGATGCAGACGTTGAGAAAACTGCCTACGACCAGTCCGACCAATCCGGCGATCGCCAGCACTGCCGTTTCAGACGCCATGTTGTATCTCGTACAGGATGATCCCGGCGGCTACGCTCACATTGAGCGATTCCGCTCCTCGAGCGAGCGGAATCGCCACCTGGACGCTCGCCAGCTCCGCCACGCCGGGACGGATCCCCGCGCCTTCATTGCCGACCACCAGTGCCAACCGCTCGGGCCGCTCCAGTCTCGCCAGCGCCGTGCCCTCCATCATCGCCGCCCATACCGCTGGTTTGGTACGCTGCACCCAGCTCCGGAACTCCGCTTCGTTCGCCTGAACCGCGGGCAAGCGAAACGTGGCTCCCATCGCGGCCCGCATGACCTTGGGATTGGCGGGATCGGCGGTTCCCTTGAGCAGGATGGCGCCCGCCGCGCCGAGCGCGAACGCGGTTCGCAGCAGGGTGCCGACATTGCCCGGGTCCTGCACCCCGTCGAGAACCAGGACCGGCGCTCGGGCGGCCGGCTCGATAGTGGCGAGCGACCAGTGTGGAGGCTCGACCACGGCGAGGATGCCTTGCGGCGTGTCCGTGTCGGCGAGGGTCGCGAAGGTGCGGTCGGAGACCTCTTCGATCAGCACCGCGTGCGAGGCAAGGCCCCGCAGCAGGCGCGCCCCGCGACCCGCGTCGCGAAAGGACTCAGCCGTCATGACCCCGCGAACCGCGACGCCGGACGCCAGCGCTTCCTCCACCAGGCGGAGGCCTTCCGCCACGGCCAGGTGCCGCGTCTTGCGACCCTTGCGCTGTTGGAGACTGCGCACCAAAGAAGCGAGATTGTCCGGCATGGCGAGCAAGAATCTAGTCCCAAAAATCGCCCTCACCATCGCCGGTTCCGATTCCGGAGGCGGAGCCGGGATCCAGGCGGACCTGAAGACCTTCCATCAATTCGGTGTCTTCGGTACCAGCGTGATCGTCGCCGTCACCGCGCAAAATACGCTCGCGGTCACGGGGGTTCACCCGATTCCCGGCGACGTGGTCGAGAAGCAGATGGCCGCGGTCGCCGGCGATCTGCCACCGGATGCCGTCAAGACGGGAATGCTCGCCACCGCCGAATTGGTGACCGCCGTGGCCCGGGGAATCGAGCGGTACGCTTTCCCCAATTACGTGCTGGACCCGGTCATGATCGCGACCTCGGGAGCCCGCCTCCTGGAGCGTGACGCCGAGGCGGCCGTGACGCGGCACCTGCTACCGCTCGCCACCATCGTCACGCCCAATGTGGACGAAGCGACGATCCTCACCGGCCGGACGGTGCGCACTCCGGAAGACATGGAAGAGGCCGGAAGAGCCTTGCTGCGGCTGGGGGCCCGGGCGGCCCTGGTCAAGGGCGGTCACCTGACCGGCACGCCCGTGACCGACGTGCTGGTTACCGCCGACCGCTCGCGCCACTTTCCTCATCCGCGAATCGAAACGACCTCGACGCACGGAACGGGCTGCACGCTCTCGGCAGCCATCACGGCCGGACTGGCGCTGGGACGAACCGTCGAGGACGTCGTGGTGGCCGCGCTGGAGTTCGTTCACCAGGCGATCGCGACGGCGCCGGGGCTGGGAAAGGGACATGGGCCGCTGAATCACTTCACGCCCGGCCCGGAGTAGTGAGTGGCGCGTCGTGCGTGGTGCGTGGTGCGTGGGATGACCGAAGCTAGGTCCGACCACGCACCACGCACCACTCACCTTGCAAGATTCACGTTCACGTACTCTGGCTCCCCGGTCACTTCTCTCACGACATAGGGCTTGAGCCATTCCGGCGGCGTGACCTCCTCCTGCTCCGCATCCAGCTCCACTTCCGCGAGCACCAGCTCGCGGTCGGTGAACTCGTCGATTTCCCAGACCCGATCCCCGTCGGGCACCGGGTAGCGCCGTTTGGAAATTCGCCGGCGGGCGGTGAGCGGCCAGAGCGTTTCGAAGACGTCGGGCGTCATCGGTTCCTCGAACTCCGACCGTACCAGGCCTTCGCCCAGCTTGATGGTTCGGGAGTAGTTCTCCGAGCCTGGAGCCCGGGTGCGGCGCACCCGCTCGCTCACCATCTGGCCCGCAATCCATCCCTGATCGATCTCCAGCGGGACGACTTCCCGCGCGATCTCGGGGACTCCGGTGAGCAGGAATTTTCGCTCGATTTCCACGTGGCGTGGCCGGCGGCTCGCCAGACTTTCCCCCAGCCGCTCCAGTCGCCGCAGCAGCGGCTCGGCCCGCCCGCCCAGCCATTCCGACTGGAGCTGCGCGAACAGCTCGACCAGGTGCTGCTCGGCGAGTCGCGCCAGTCCCACCAGGTCCCGGCTGCCGGTCTCCCGAGGTGGAGCGGGAGCTTCCGGGCCGAGCGCGGCCTGGTGCGCGCGACGGGCCTCGTGCGCCGCGGCCTGTTCCACCGCGGCCGTGATCTCCCGCGCCATCACCTGGGTATCGCGAATCTCCCCGAGCAGGTCCTGCAGCGACTTGAGCGCGACCACCAGCGCCTTGGCCCGCTTGCGGCGGCGGGTGAGCGGTTCGAGCAGGTAGCGAAGCCGCTTGGCCGAGATTCGTGCCCGATGCGCCTGCTCTTCATCTTCCCGCCCGCGCACCGCGGCGAGGTGCTCGCGCAGCTCGCCGGCGTGCCGCCGGGTAAGATCGCCCACGATCCGCCCGAACGACGGATGGCGGCTGCGCCGAACCAGGTGGACCGTGGTTTCGAAGCGGCTCAGCCGCTTGCGGAGTCGCGGCTCGAGCGCGTCGAATGGCGCCAGGACTTCTCCATTGATGCGTTGCAGCGCATCGGCCCGATCGGCCTGCATCCGCCCCATCAGCCAATCGACACCGGCGCGCCCGGTTTCATCCAGCCGGGTGGACGTTTCCCGCATCTGGGTCACCATCACTTCCAGGTCCCGCGCGGCGTTGGTGGCGGTGGTCAGCGAGCGGATGCGGCGCCGCATTTTCTTGGAGACGCTGCCGCGGAGGTAAGGCCGAAACGCCCGCAGGCAACTCCGGAGGCGCCGTATCGCGACGCGGAAATCGTGCAGCGCTTCCACGTCGTCGGGGTTGGTCAGCCGCAGGCGGGCGTCGGCCCCTTCCTTGAGAAACGCGAGCGCAAGCAACCGGGCGGCTTCCTCCGGGGTCCGTTCGAGGAAGTCGGTAGGCAGTCGGGGCATTTCAGCGTCCGAGCCAGCGCAGTTGACGCGGCGTCAGGAGCCAGACGAGGGTGGCGCCCGCGGGAGGAACCCCGGCTGGCACTTCGAGCAGGCAGGCACCCGCCTTGCCCAGCGACAGCACCCCATCGTGGCGCTCGCTGAGCAGCCGGGAGGCGAGGTTGCTCAAGTCCGGCTCGTGCCCCACCACCACCACCGTCCCGCTGGTATCGAGTCCTCGCAGCCAGGCCAGCATCGCATCGACGCCGGCGCCGGGCTGGATTTCGGGAATCGATATGGGTTTCAGATTCTGGTACCCGGCGGCGAGGATCTTCGCGGTCTCGGCCGCGCGAACGAACGGGCTGGTGGCCAGAACCTCGATGTCGGGCCGGATGCGCCGCAGCGCGCGCGCCACGCGCTGCATGCGCCGGCGGCCTTTTCCGGTCAGCTCCCGGAGAGCGTCCTCCGGCTGGGCACCGCCCTCGTCGATGCGAGGCTCGGCAATGGCATGGCGGATGAGAAGCAGGTCCATGAGAATACTCGCCTAGACGGTTGGCCGTCAGCTGGTGGTGCCGCCGGGCTCGGTGGACGGCTCTCGCGGACGCGAAATCCGTACCCGCGCCTTTCGCCGCCGCGGCAGCACCGCGCCGTCCCCCCGCTTGCGATCGGGAGGAGCGGGCGGCGCCCCGGGCGGCTCTTTGGTCTCGACCGACGGAACGAACGGCAACAGGTGGTCGCCGCTGTCCCGCGCCGAGCCTCGCGCCAGGCTCTGGAATGCCACCTGGGATCGCACCGGCGTTTCCCCCTCGGCCGGCGTGACCCGGACATAGGTGCCGTCCGGGCGCAGTTGGCGGGCCTTCACGTTGTCGGACAGCTGAATCCGCAGAATCTCATCGGTGATCCGCGTCTTCAGCCGCGGATCCTCGATGGGAAACATCAGCTCGATACGGCGGAAGAAATTCCGGGGCATCCAGTCGGCGCTGCCCATGAACACTTCCGGATTGCCCGCATTCTCGAAATAGAAGATCCGGCTGTGCTCGAGAAACTTGTCCACGATGGACAGCACCCGGATCCGCTCCGACACACCCGCGAGCCCGGGCCGGAGACAACAGATTCCGCGGATGATGAGATCGATGGTGACCCCCGCCTGGGCGGCGCGATACAGCGCATCGATCACCGACGGCTCGACCAGCGCGTTCATCTTGACCACGATGCGCGCGCTCTTCCCTGCCTCGGCATGACCCCGCTCGCGTTCGATCAGCTGAATCATCCGCTCCCGCAGCCCCACCGGGGCGACGATCAGCTTCTTCCATTGCTGCCGCTGCGAGTAGCCGGTGAGCAGGTTGAACAGCTCGCTGGCGTCTTCGCCGAACTCCGGCTTCGCCGTGAACAGTCCTAGATCGGTATAGATCCGGGCGGTGGTCGGGTTGTAGTTGCCGGTCGCGACGTGTACGTAGCGACGAATGCCTTCCGCTTCCCGCCGCACCACCAGCGCAACCTTGCAGTGGGTCTTGAGACCCACGACGCCGTACACCACGTTGACGCCCGCCTGCTCCAGGGAACGGGCCCACACGATGTTGTTCTGCTCGTCGAATCGCGCCCGAAGCTCCACCAGCGCGGTCACCTGCTTCCCGTTCTGCGCGGCCCGGGTCAACGCCGTGACGATGGGTGAGGCGCCGCTCGCCCGGTACAGCGTGAGCTTGATCGCCAGAACCTGCGGATCGTCCGCGGCGCGGTCGACGAAGTCC
>JACQVB010000210.1 GCA_016209985.1 Gemmatimonadota bacterium
ATCGAGGACGCCGCCGCCGTGTTGGTAATGGGAATCTTGACGAAGACATTGTCACCCCAGCTGGCGATCCGCAGGGCCTGCTGCTCCATCGCGGCGAAGTCGTCCGCAAACACCTCGAAGGAGATCGGCAGATCGTTGATTTCCGCGAGTACCCGGCGCGCGAAAGCCTCGTAGTCCGTCACCCCGGCCTTTCGCATGAGCGTCGGGTTGGTGGTGAACCCCCGGATCAGCCCCGTCGCCCTGGCGGCCAGCATTTCTTGAAGATCGGCACCATCGGAGTAGACGTCGATTTGCAGCCGCCGCCCGTTCTGGTGGGCAGGCATTGATTCGTGCTGCAACCGGTCTCCATGGGCCTGTTCACGCACCAACATGCTCGCCTCGCAACGGTTGGGGGCCGACCTCGGGTGCATCAGTCACCAAACTGAAACGGCCCGCACGGGCCGCCGCAATACGGGGATGACGGGCGGGCAATATACATTCAGGACAACGAGTTGGCCAGCCAGTGGATGTGACGGCCACCGAGCCGTTTCGTTAAGGCCCGAAGATGTACCCGAGGCATCTCGCGGCGCCGTGCCTGGGCTCACTACTCGCGCACTTTCGGTCGCGCACGACCCCCAGTACTTTCGAAAGCAGGTTTCGCCCTCGCGAGCCGACCTGCCGGTGCTCCGTGGCACAGCACGATTGCTCATCGACCCCTCAGGTTGCCAGGGGTTCGGACGGCGAACCCACCCATGGGATCCCCGAGTTCGGGAGGACAATACGCCTCGACCCCGCAACACGAGCCTCAGGATTGGAATCGATCTCTTCTCGCTCGTCCCCGGGGTGGGGCGGGGCGCCGGCGTCCACCGGTATGTGACCGGACTGCTGTCCGGGCTCGCCGAGCTGGACGACGACCATCGCTACTACCTATTCGTCAATCGCCTCAATGCGTCGGAATTTCCGTCCGGCGGGCGGTTCATTCAGAAGGTCGTCCCGCTTCCTCCGCACCGCTCGGCGTGGCCCTTCCGGCTCTCGTGGCAGCACGGGCTTCTCCCGCTACTCGCCCGGCTGCACCAGCTCGATCTGGTCCACTTTCCCATGGATACGGCATCGGCCAGGCTGGGCCGCCCCTTCGTGGTGACCATTCACGACCTGATCAGCGACGTCTACTATCCTGCCCACCATCCAGAGTCGGTGAGCTGGCTCAAGAGCCGTTACCTGTTTCTTCTGAAACGCCATTCCGGCCGTTCGGCACACACCGTCATCTGCGTCTCCAAGACGACCGCGCGAGCGGTGCGCACCCACTACGGAGTAGCGCGAGAGAACACGGTGGTCATCCCCCACGGCGTGCAGCGACTGTTCTTCGACCACGAGCCGGCGAGCCCTCCCGCACCCATAGCAGGAGCCGGTCCCACGCCGTACATCCTGGCGGTTGCTTCGTTGAGTCCTCACAAGAACCTGAACGCCGTCGTGCAAGCGTTCCTGCTGGCGCGCGAGCGCTACCACCTCCCGCACGAGCTCCGGATCATCGGCATGCCGGGCACCAACCCTCGGCCCATCGAGCGATATCTGTCAGCCGAGCAGGCGCGGGGGGTCCCGGTCCGCTACCTGGGCTTCGTGGACGAGGAGACACTCCGGGCGGCCTATCGGTCCGCCGCCTTGCTGGTCTACATCTCGCATGTCGAGGGATTCGGGCTGCCCCCGCTGGAGGCGATGGCCAGCCGCACACCCGTGATCGCGAGCAACGTGAGCAGCATGCCGGAAGTGTGTGGCGCGGCTGCGCGCTTCGTGTCTCCGGACGACACCTCCGCGATTGCCGCCGCGATCGGCGAAGTGCTCGCCAATCCCGGCCTGGCGCGGCGGCTGATCGATGCGGGTCTGCGGCGGGCGGGTGAGTTCTCCTGGGCCCTCACGGCCGAGCGAACCCGCGAGGTCTATGAGCGGGCAGCGGGTTATGGAAATTCCGGCCGTCTCGGCACGAGCGGTTCTGGTGAGCCGGCCCGGGAGGTCCTCTCGGTCACCACCCGGCCCTGACCGACCGCCGTCTTCTCACTACATATGCCGCCGCGAACGTCAGCACCGCATCGAAACCCACCCGCAGGGACCACGCGGCGGCCGCACCGGTAACTCCCCACCGTCTGACCAGCAGCAAGCTGGTAAGAACATAGAGGGGCAACTCCAACCCCTGAAACTTGGCAGGGAGATCCGGACGCCCCGCGGCGTATAGCCAGATATTCGGCACGTGGGCGAGGGCATTCACGAAAACCGCGACCGCCAGCAAGCGCATGGCCATCGCTCCTTCGCGGGCGAATGCGGCGCCCAGCCACAGATCGAGCAGGGGGGCCGCGAAAACGCCGATCACCACCGCGAAGAGAGCGAATACGAGAGCCAAGACCGCCACTGACTTACGGACGAGTCTTCCGGTCTCTTCGACCTTTCCCTGCTCCAACAGGATGGAGAACGCGGGGAACAACGCGGTGGTGAGGGCGCCGGGGATAACGAGCAGACGGGTCACGGCCTCGTAGGGAGGCGCGTAGTATCCCACCGCCGCGACGCCCGCCAGCCCCCCCAGCAGGAACCGGTCAAAATAGAGCAGCACCGGATTCACCGCATTCGAGACCGCAACCCAACCTCCATAGTTCAGAAGGTCCCGCAGCGGCACGGCCGTACCTCGGAGCGTCCACCGGAAGCCCGGTATGGTCCGCCGCAGAGCGATCACGGTCGCGCCCGACGCCGCGACTCGGGTGATTCCGAGCGTCGCAATGATGCCAACGAGGCCCACACCGAACGGCGCGAGGGCGGCCGGCACGATGAACGACGCCGCGGTTGCCGGCGTGCGAATCACGTTGACCAGATCGAATCTCTGGGTGGCTTCGAGCGCCGCTCGCAGGCCGCTGAACAACAAAACGAAGGGGAGAATGCCCGCGAGAACGTAGCACGCGGCCCGGGTCTCGTCTTCCAGCACTGCCGGCACCGAGAGGATGCGGTGAACCACCATAGGTGTCGTGGCCGCGAGCGCCACGCCGCCCGCGAGGCCCATCGCGAGCTGCGCCAGTACTGCACGAGTGATGAGGGGGCCAGCGGCGTCCGGAGCCCGCTCGAGCTGCTCGGCGACGAACTTGGTCGTCGCCCGCCCGAGGCCGAAATCGAACAGCGCGAAGTACCCGAGCACGGCCCACACCAGGGCCAGGACTCCGAACCGCTGCTCGCCAAGGTGGCGGACGATCACGGGCATCGCCACCACGCCGGCAACCAGGGAAACCCCCTGCCCCCCGAGGTTCCAGAGGGTGTTGCGTCCCACCGGCCCCGGGGGGATCACCCTCGCGGGGGCCCGAGCCCCAGACCGTCGCGGAGCTGCTTGAGTTTCCGGCCCCACCAATACCGGAGAAGCGCGTGCTGCACGGTGGCGGAGAAGCACCGATAGTAGCTCGGAATCCGGGGAGCGCCATGCCGGATTGCCGAATCGCGGAAATCAAGCAACGACTTCCGAAAGTTCCGCCCGCTCTTTCCACCCAACCGCATGTGGGCCTGAATCCGCGGCAAATAGGCGAATCGGACCCCGGCACGCACGCAGCGATGTACGAACTCGCTGTCCATGGCGTACCGGAACTCGGGCAAGAACATTCCGAGGCGCCGGTACACCTCCCGCTCAACGAACATCGTGGGGTGAAACATCGACATGTATTTCCAGATGTGTTCGGGCGACGCGCGCGCGTTCCACGCGTGGCGACCATCTTCGTGGTGGTAAGCCATATCGCCGTGGTAGATCGTGAACCGTTCCTCGGGATGGCGCACGCGCCGCACCGCCTCCAGCGCTCCCGGCTCGTACCAGTCTCCCGCGTTCAGAATCCCGACGACCTCGCCCTGGGTCGCCTGGATTCCCTTGTTGAAAGCATCGCTGATGCCCCGGTCGGGCTCACTCACCCAGAAATCCAGGTCCTCAGCATGATGGCGAATGACGTCGACGGTGCCATCGGTCGAGCCGCCGTCGATGACGACATACTCCACATCCGCGGCCTTCTGGATCAGGACGGACCGCATGGTCTGCTCGATCAACGCGCGGGCATTGAGAGATACCGTGACGATGCTGATGAGTGGCCGCGGGTTGGGGTCCGTCATGGGTGTTAAGTTATCGGCTCACCAGGGGGCGACCAACTTCTGACATGAAGCGCGTTTCTACGTTGTTCCTGATCGCCGCCCTCTCGCTCCCCGGCGTGGCCAGCGCCCAGAGCGCCGCCTTCGTGCAGAGCGACGAGGAGGCGTATCTCCGTCAGCTCCAGCTCGCCGGCCTGGTCTCGCTTCACCCCTGGACCATCCGGCCGTTTTCCTATCGCGAGCTGCGGAGGTTCTCGGTCGCCGACTCGGGCCACCCCTGGCCCGGCCGGGCCTTCGGCATGGCGGCCGGAGGCGCGAGACCCAGGCTCGCAGTCCTGCCAATCGAGAACCGCACGTCCGTCAACTCGAGCTTCCCCTGGGGCTATAACGACGGAGCGGTGTGGCAGGGGCGGGGGCTCACCACTGTCTTGCGCGGCGGGGTTCTCGGCACCTGGGGTCCGTTATCGCTCACGCTATACCCGACCGCCTTCGCCACGCAGAACGCGGGGTTCACCCTCCAGAACAATGGACGCAGCGACAGTCTCCGATTCGCGCACGGCTTCGATCCCCTGCGAGTGGATGTCCCGCAACGCTTCGGCAACGGTGCCTACTCGCGCGTGGACCCCGGGCAAAGCACGGTACGGATAGACCTCCCGGTCGTGACTGTGGGGCTTTCCACAGCGAATGAATGGTGGGGGCCTGCCGTGTCGCAGCCTCTCATCCTCGGCAACAATGCGGGAGGGTTTCCTCATGTTTTTCTGGGCAGCTCGGAGCCGATCGATATCTGGATCGGCAAGATTCATGGCCGGATGTTGTGGGGGGACCTGAGGCAATCGTCCTTTACCAGAAACACTCCGGACAATCGCCGCTTTGGATCGGGAATCGTGGGCACTTTTCAGCCCCGGGGAGTAAACGGTCTGGAGATCGGCGGCAGCCGGTTTTTCCACGAAGCCTGGCCCCCGAACGGAATAACCTGGGCAAACATCGCGAGGCCCTTGAGCGCCTTCGCCCGGTCCGCCCGGATCATCGACCCGACGGACCCGGGGTCGGATCCGCCGAACCAGATCGCTTCGCTCTGGATGCGATGGGCGGTACCCAGCGTTGGGGTCGAGTTCTACGCCGAGTACGCCAAGGACGATGACAACTGGGATCTGCGCGACTACATCGGGGAGCCGGAGAACACCGGGGGCTACACGCTGGGAATCCGCAAAACATGGGGGGGCGCTCAGAGTGAACTCTGGAGTGCCGGGATCGAGCACATGGACGCGCGACAATCCCAGTGGACCATTGGACGCCCGAGCGGCGGCGTCTTCTACGAACACGGGCCGAATCTTCCACAAGGCCACTCCTACCGGGGACAGCTCCTGGGCTCGGCCTTCGGCATACGGGGCGGCGTCGCCACGACCGCAACGCTCGATCACTATGTCCCGAACGGACGCCTGCGGCTCACGTGGGGCCGCTTTCTGATGCAGGATGCCCGCCAGGAACAGCTTCAGGTCGCCAATCGGGTACGTCGCGTGGTCGCTTACGATCCAGAGGGCTACGATGTCATCCAGGCGCTCGGCGCGGAAATCGTCCGGTTCCACGGCCGGATGACTTTCTCGGGCGGACTCACGGCGATGCACGAGTTCAACCGTTATCTCCTCGGTGACGCCACCAACTTGTACGCGTGGGTGGGGGCCAGCTGGGCGCCATCCGTGACGCCACCGGCGCTGCGCCTGGCGAGGGCAGCCAGGCAACCAACTCTGCTGCGAGTCACGATCGACTCATCAGACTTCACAACCCTCGACGTGAGCGGTCCGGAGGCGGAACGGGAGCGTCTCGACCAGCTCCTCGGTCAGGCATCTACCGCGGGGTTTCTCCTGCGCTCGCCATCATCGCTTA
>JACQVB010000027.1 GCA_016209985.1 Gemmatimonadota bacterium
GCCAAAGTAGATCGCTTCCGCGAGCACGTTGATGGTCGCTTTGCAGCCCTCGACCAGAAGATCTCTACCCATTTCCGCTGGACGGTCGGCATCCAGGTCGCCGTTCTGCTGGCCGTCGTGGCGGCCCTGGCCAGCCGCTGAGGTTCGGCGACATCGGCAATGCCTGAGCGGCGCAACCGCCGCGGTGAAGGGCGCGCCACGATTACCGCAGAATTCGGGTCATGCCGCGCAGCTTTTTGCCTACCCACCTCAAGTTCCGTAAATTGAGATTGGTGGCCGCATCTCAGGGGAGAGGTCATGCCGGTCACTGCCAAGCTGTCGCGCAAGTTCTACGAGACCTTCGGAGACGAGATCGCCAACGAACTGGTGAACTGGTTCAACGCCGTAGACGATGCGTATCGAAGCGACCTGAAAGAGCTCAACCAGCTCAACTTCGCGCGCTTCGACGCGAAGCTCGAACAGCGACTGGCCCAGTTCGAGACGAAACTCGAACAACACCTGGCGCAACTCGAGAGGCATCTGATGCGGTGGATGGTTGGGCTCCTGGTCCCGACGATGCTCGGGGTCATCGGTCTCGCCGTCGGAGTGTTCCTTCGAGGCTGACGCTGCCTCCCTATCGGCGGCCGTGAAGTAGCCCGTCGAACCCAGACGTAGCGCGCCGGGGATTCTTCCTCGGCCACCCTCTTGTAACCCACTCGAGATGCCCGGCTCTAAACGCATGCCGTGCTGCTGGCGGTCGTCGCAGCCCTCGCCGGCCGCTGAGCCGTGAACCGGCGGTGACCGCAGTTTTCTGATCCTCCCCGCGCGAAAACGGTAACGCTGCCGAAAGCACCTTCCGCCACATTGACTCGGCCTTTTCGCCGAGCCGATATTGTGCAGATGGCGCTGGAACTGCTCAAGGGACCTTTCACGGCGGACGACTACCACCGCCTCGGTCAGCTCGGCATCCTGCACGAGGACGACCGGGTGGAGCTGGTGGACGGGCAGGTCGTCGTGATGAGCCCTATTGGCCGTCGCCATGCCGGCCGGGTGAACTACTTGACCAACGTGCTGGTGAAATTGGTCGGTGATCGCGGCGTGGTCAGCGTGCAGAATCCGCTTCTGGTGAACGATGAGTACGAGCCGCAACCCGACATTCTGGTGCTCAAGCCCAACCCCACGGCCTACAGCGACCGGCTGCCCGGGCCGGACGATGTGCTCCTCCTGATCGAGGTGGCCGACTCCTCGCTGGACTACGACCGGGAGATCAAGATTCCGCGGTACGCTCGCGCGGGAATCGCCGATGTCTGGCTGGTTGACCTCACCGGCGACCGGGTCGATATGTACCGGGATCCGGCTCGCACCGGCTATCGCTCCTTACGGACGGCGCGGCGTGGCGAGACGGTCGAGGCCCTGCTCCTCCCCGAGATCACCCTCAATGTAGAAGACATTCTGGGCTGATCTCCGCGGTCGTAGCTGCTCTGGCCGCCCGCTAAGCGCCGGGAGACGGCCTGCTGGGGTCGAACGTATTCCGCACTTTGAGCCATGCCCGCACCTGCCGGATTCGCGACGTGGATACCCGCTCCCTGGAGACCTCAGTCTCAGGAACCCCTGACCCCCTGGCCGTCCGGCTCGCGTGACAGGACCTCCTCGAGCGGGCTCTCTTCCCGGGCGGGGACCTGGATGGCGGCGAGCTTGATCGCCTCGTCCGTGTCCGTAATGGACGACCCCTCGATGGCAAGCATGGCGATCTTCTTTTTCTGCACCCGGCTGAGGGCCACGTTCCTGCCGATCTGCGGCTTCGTTGATCTCCCCTTGAGGTCCCTGCCTCAGCTTCCTGGCCGAGTTGCGGCAGGTGGCCAGCAACGCCAGCCGGGCCTCCCTCCTCAGCTGGCGTTTTTTGCACCTCCTTGCGACCGTTTGCCTACCCACCTGCTGACCTTAAATTGAATACTGGTGACCGCCTCGAACGGGAAGCCATATGCCGGTCACTGCCAAACTCTCGCGAAAAGCCTGCCCTGAGGCGCCGCACTGAGCGAAGCGAAGTGGGCGCGAAGGGTTCTACGAAACCCTTGGGGACGAAATCGCCAACGAGCTCGTGAACTGGTTCAACGCCGTAGACGCCACCTATCGGAATGACCTCAAGGAAGTCAACGAGCTCAACTTTGCTAGGTTCGATGCAAAGCTGGAGCAACGCTTCGCGGAATCCGACGCGAAGTGGGAGCATCGGATGGCCGAATCCGATGCGAAGTGGGAGCGGCGCATGGTGGAGTTCGGCGCGAAGCTGGGCAGCCTGGACGCCAAGCTGGACGCCAAAGTCGAAGCGCTTTCCGAGAGCGTGGACAAGCGGCTCGCCGAAGCCGAGGGGAGACTGCTCCGCTGGATGGCGGGACTCTTGATTCCTACGCTCCTTGGCGTGGTCGGGATCGCCGTCGGGGTTTTCCTTCGTCGGTGAGTGTCGCGCCGCTAGCCTCACGGCTTCATCGGCGGCCACCTGGTGGCAGCGCTCCAGCAGCAGCGTAAACACGTCCGCGCCGTGGACATCAAGCCGCTGAAGGAGTGGTACCAGGTTTTTGACGACGTCGAGAACGTGGTCGCTGATTTGAAGCTCAAGGAGAAGGCAGTGAATCCGACGTGATCCCACTCAAGGAAGAGGACGCCTATCCCGCCCTGGCCGAAGACGGCTACGGTGTTGCTCGCGGTGGTGGCCGCCCTCACCAGCCGCTGAAGTTTCGGTCAGTTGCCCCACCAGCCCATCGTGCAAAGACTTGCACGCCCGGCTTCTCCGCTCTCGTCGAAAGGTTTCATTCGCAGAGTCAGAAGCCCGGAACGTCTCCCCGAACTCGCACCCAGATCTCCTCCAGGCCGTGCTCGGCGGCGAGGCGGTCCACCACGCCAAGCTGGATCCGGTCCGCGGCAAACCGCAGCATGGATCGGATGTCGCTCAGGTGCTTGGCCGACCCACCCAATCGGAAGTACTCCAGCTTGCGGACGATCACGTACTCGGCCGGCGCGATCCAGATGCTCTCCTCTCCGATGGCTTCCGCGTGACGCCGCTGCAGCCCCCAGCGCGATAGCCCATCCAGGCCGACGAAGAAGTCCGCCTTCAGCGCCTCGGTCACCAGGATCAGGTTGAAGCTTCCACGGGGGGCGTTCACCGCGTTCCGGATGGTCTCCACCGGGGGAACGTAGAGGTCGGGGGCCTGGAACGTGGTGACGAAGTCCGCGATCCGCTGCGCCGGCAGATCCAGCACGATATCCACGTCGTTGGTGAGCCGCGGCTCACCGTAGCTCATCGCGGCAACCGACCCCGTGACCATGTACCTGAGGCCCAGCGGCTCCAACGGCAGCACGAACCGCCGGATCAGCTCAGGACCCGGCACGCAGGAGAATCTCGCGCACCTGAGCCTGGACTTGGGTCTCAGACCACTCAGGGTGCGTGCGCCGGATGACGCTCGTCTTGAGCTCCCAGGCCAGCCGCCGCAGGTCCTCGCTGACCCGGAGCTTGCGCTCCAGGGGCATTGCTCGGATAGCCTCCGCGTACACCTCCGCCGACCGATCCTGCGGCTCGCTCATGGTGTGCGAAACCTACCGCTCACGGCCGGGATGCGGAACGGATCGGGCGAGGCTGAGGAAGTGGTCCCGCAGGATGCCCGCCGCGGCCGCCGCGGGGCCACCTTCCCCACCGATCGTCACCTCCGCGTCCCGCGGCACCTCATACGGGTCCGACACACCCGTGAATTGAGGAATCGCGCCCGCCCTCGCCCTCGCATACGACCCTTTTCGATCCCTCGCCTCGCACACGTCCACAGGCGTAGCGACGTAGACCAGTACGAACCGCCCGACCACCTCGATCGCCCTGCGAAATTCCGCCCTGATTGCCTCGAAAGGTGCAATCAGCGCGCACACCGCAACCCCTCCGCGCCTGGTGATTTCCGCGGCCATCCGAGTCACCCGGCGAATGTGCTCCTCGCGGTCCTCTTTCGAGAAGCCGAGGTCGGCAGATATGGTCCGCCTGATCAAGTCCCCGTCAATCAGAGAGACACCGCGAACACCTGACTCCTTGAGCCGTGCGACTAGAGCCCGGGCGACGGTGGACTTTCCCGAGCCGGGCAAGCCCGTGAGCAGCACCGTCACTCCCTGCCCGCCTGGCCCGCCTCGCCCGCCCTGCCCGTCCTGCCCGTCC
>JACQVB010000209.1 GCA_016209985.1 Gemmatimonadota bacterium
AATGGAAGGAGATCTACGACACGCTCGAGACGACGGTCGACTACGCTGAAGACGTCGCGAACGATCTCGAGTCCATCGCCCTCAAGCACGCCTGATGCCCGGCGGCGTCTGGTTAGTCCTCGCTATTGTCGGCGTCGCCTTTGTCTTTGATTTCATTAACGGCTTTCACGACAGCGCCAACAGTATTGCGACGGTCGTTTCCACCCGGGTCCTGTCGCCCAAGTTCGCGGTGGCGTGGGCCGCGTTCTTCAACTTTGTCGCGGCCTTCGGTTTCGGAACGGCGGTGGCGAAAACGATCGGGAGCGGGATGATCGACATTTCCATTGTCGACCCGCACGTCATCCTTGCCGGCCTGATCGGCGCGATACTCTGGAACCTCGCCACCTGGTACTACGGTCTCCCCTCCAGCTCTTCTCACGCCATCATCGGGGCTTACGGTGGGGCGGCGGTGGCGAAAGCGGGAGTGAGCGCCCTGCTGCTCGCTGGCTGGGTCAAGCCGATTCTCTTCATCTTTCTGTCGCCCCTGATCGGGATGGCGCTGGGTTTTGGCATGATGGTGGGCGTGGCGTGGACCTTCCGGCGAGCGACGCCGCGGGCGGTGGATGTCTGGTTCCGCCGGATGCAGCTGGTATCCGCTGCCGCCTACAGCCTGAGCCACGGTACCAACGATGCGCAGAAGACGATGGGGATCGTCGTGGGGTTGCTGGTATCCGCGCAGCAGCTGTTCGCGAACTTCCCGATCCGGGCGCTGCATCTCACCGATCCGAAAGTCATCCCACTCTGGGTCATTCTCTGGGCCCACGCGGCCATCGCGCTCGGCACGTTTTTCGGCGGCTGGCGCATCGTGAAGACCATGGGATCGCGCCTGACCAAGCTGCAACCGGTGCACGGCTTTTGTGCGGAGACCGCCGGCGCGGCGGCCATTTTCCTGGCGTCGTGGCAGGGAATTCCCGTCTCGACCACTCACACGATCACCGGTTCCATTGTGGGCGTGGGAAGCGCGCAGCGGGTCTCGGCCGTGCGTTGGGGGATCGCGGGACGGATCGTGTGGGCCTGGGTGCTGACGATTCCCGCCGCCGCCGGCATAGCGGGAATCTCCTACCTGCTGCTGCACGCCTTCCTGGGCTGACTACTGCTCCCGGGCGACCGCTGCCTTCAAATCAATCATCTGAATGCCGTGCGCGTATTCGGTCACCGGGGCATTCGCGAGGGAGGTGAGTTTCCGAACGTCGCCCGCGATCCGTAGCGCCGCTTGATGGATGGAACGAGCGGCGGCCTTGCCTTCCGGTGACAGCCCAGACTCGGTCTCGCTCAGCAGCTGGCTCTCCGCCACGATCGATGTAAGGGCGTTGTTGACTTCGTGCCGGATGGTAACGGCAAATTCTCCGATCGCTGCCAGTCTGGCATCGCGCAGCATCCGCTGGTAATACCCGTGCAACTGCTCTGACAACCAGCCAACGCTGATCGCCAGCACCCCGTAGGCGACGTAGATGGGCACCGTCACCCGCCAATCGCTGGCAGAGTAGTTCAGGGCCACCACGATCTGAACGGTTATGAACAACGCCGTGCCCATGAGGAGGCCCGCGACTGCCCCCTTGAGTCCGTAATGCAGCGAGAGCAGAAAAGCTGGGGCCAGGGTGATCAACCAGACAAGCTCGTCATAGCCCGAAGGCTCACTCTCCGGAAGCACCACCTGGGTCATCACGGGGATGAGGTACGCTGCCGCACAATACAGCCAGAACCGCGCGGTGAGCGGTGGGCGGTGGGCCAGAGGACCGAATCCGACCAGTTGGAGGAACCGACGCTGCAGCGACATTTAAAGCCTCGGAAATAGGCCGTATGGAGACGGGAACTTGCCACCCCTTTGCGAGGGAAGAAAGGGGGGCCGCCCTTTACGAGGCGGAACCGAAGAGTACCGCCTCAAGACGGACGACCCAGGGACCCGGGAAGAGCCTGGGATAATCCTCCAGCCAGCGGGCCAACTCGGCTGACCCGCAGCCGTGCTCCCGGAGCGCGCCCGCCAGCCGGCGTTTTCCTCCTTCGTTGGTTCCGGCGCCGATCCGATCGAGTATCTGATCCAACCGGGACAGCAATTCCGCGTCGCGGCGACGGGCGGCGACCGCAGCGCGCCCAAGGACGAGGCGGGAGAGCCTCCGACTCTGCTCATCGGCCGCGAGACGGTCGATCAGACCGAGGCGACGGCGTGCCAGGGCACAGATGCAGTCGAGGTCCTTTCGGGCAGGATTGGCATCTATCGGCTTCGCCGCGATCAACTCCCTGATGAGATGGTTGCGCCGGTCTTCATCCAACACCTCGAGGCCGTTCTCGATTACGACGACTTCAGGAATCGTCCAACTTTTCGCGCACCACTCGAGCGCCAAAAGGGCTGCGCGGGGCCCGGCAACCACCGCGTGGACCGGAGCCGGGGGCGGCTCCCGGGCGGCGCGCGCCGCAAACTCTTCGCGCCATGCGAGCGCCGTTCCGAGTATCCGGGCCCGTCCCACGCGGCTCGAGACGGTGACGCCGAGTTTCAATTGCTCGCGTGCCTTGTGGGAAATCCGGCGAGAGAGCGCCAGGTCTGACTCCAGCTCGCGGGGCGGCACGAACCACCAGACCTCGACCCGATGGTGGGTCGAGCCCAGGCGGGCCACCCGGCCTACCCGCTGCTCCAATCGCAGGGGATTCCACGGAAGGTCGTAATGGACGACTGCGTCGGCATCCTGCAAATCGAGTCCCTCGCTGGCGAGGTCGGTGGCAAGCAAGACGTTCACCTGTTCGGCGGCGCCGGGAGGGGTGCCTCCTCGCGCGGCGGGCGCAAACAGGCGAAGCGCGTCTTCCAGGGGTAGCGCGCCGGAAGCAATCCAGGCACCGCGTCCCGACACCACGGCGACGCGCCGCCAACCCAGCCGTCGCGCGAGGTCGTGTGCCGTCGCGACCGCAGTCGTGAAGACGATGGTCTTGCGGGGCTCGCGCGCCGCGAGAATCTGCCCCAGCCGGGAGGCCTTCGGATCGCCTCCAGCAGCGGTAGCGAAGAAGCGGATGATCCCTTCCAGGCGCGCTTTTTCTTCCATCAGCTCCTTGGCGTCGATCGGCGAGGCGACCGGCCCGGTGGAGAGATCGAGCGTCAACTGGAGCTCGTCGTCCATGCCGAAAAGCATCCGGGCCGCCCGCCGGGAGAGTCGTTCACCATTCACGGCGGCCGAAGCTGCGCGGTCGAGATAGACTACATGCCTCCGCAGCGTCTCCAGGCATGCGGCGACGGAGGACGAGAGCCGGTGGCGGAGATGGAGTGCCAGCAGGGCGGCGGCGGTACGGTCGGCGACAGCGGGAAAGCGAAGTTCGCCCATCAACTGCAATACCCGAGCCATCAGCGGTAGCTCGAGCGCCGGCAACGGCAGGACGGGTGAATCACTGGCCGTGGGAATGGATACCGAGGGCGCGAGGACGCGGGGTGAACGTCCCACGGCGACCGCGGAGGCGGCGTGCGCGATTCTCCAGTAGTCTCCGCGGGCGGCCGCCGCGCGGAGCGAAGGAAGTCCGAGTGGGGCGAGGGCGTTGTCGGCGAGGAACAACTCGAGGAGGGACACCAGATCGCTCGCCGCGTTTACCACCGGCGTGGCGGTAAGCAAGAGGAGAGTGGGGTTGCCGGGACGCATCGCGAGCGCGTGATAGCGGCGGGTGTCGGACTTCCGAAAACGATGCGCCTCATCGACGATGAGGAGATCAGCGGCGGGAGCCCCGCGGCCGCGACTCAGCCAGTGATCTGAATGGATGGCCACCGGCACGCGCAGCGCGTCCACCACCCGGCGCCATTGGGTGAGCAGAGAAGGCGGCGCCAGGACAGCGCTACGTTGATAACGGGTCGCGACCGCGAGCGCGACATAGGTCTTCCCCAGACCCACGGCGTCGGCCAGCAGCGCACCGTGGAACACTTCGAGCCGCCCGGCTATCCGGCGGGCCGCATCCACCTGGTGCGGGAGCAGCCACGACGGCGGAAGCCAATCGTCCTTGCCGGGGCCGCGAAACGCCAGCCGCAAGACGTCGGCCACGCGGCCGGGTTCGGTGCGCTCGCCGGCCGACAGGGACCAGCGGAGCGGCTCCCTGACGACCTGCAACGCGTCAGCGGCGATGCGCGGCCAGCGAACGGAGCGTTTGGCGGACGGCTGCCGGGAGATCGAAAGCGTCGGCGACCGCTTCGTCGAGGTCGTCGGCGGAGACATCAGTTCGTTCATGGGCGGATGCGGAGAGAGACGCGAGGCGAAGGGTGCCGGGTCCAAACGGTGGGACCGGGAAGGCAGCGGCGACCCGCACGTTGATCCGGCGATAGCCGCCGCGGGCTTCGTCGGCGGTCACGCGCGCGAGCGCGGCACACCAGACCGAGTTGAAAACCGCCGCGATCGCGAGCGCGGTGTCCCGATCGCCGGTCCCCAGCGTGTAGCAGGTGTTCAAGGGGACGGCGCGCGGAACGCCGCAGGCTTCGAGCAGCGCGGCGACGGGCCGGCGCGCGATGTCGGACCACACCATCCGGCAGCCCGAGGGCCGGGCGGGTGTTCGAAAAAGGGTCCAGGGAGGCCCGTCCTGGTAGTCGGCACGGGCCTGCAGCCGCGGCAAATGGGACCGAAAGTACGCTGCCGCGAGCGGCGGCAAGGATTCGAGCGGAGCTCCTCCGGCGTCGTGGGTCCAGATGAGCGCCTTGTCGAGACGGACCCCGAAGCGCCGCACGTCCCGGCCGCGAATAGCAGGCCGCAGCATTTCCCACTCGATGCTCACTTCCTGAGCGGCAAGTCTGAGCCGCGCGATGGGCCCATGCCGCCCGATCAGCGCGCCGACGAAGAGATCGTCGGCCCCGGTTTTCACGCCCAGGGCGGGCGGCGCGATCTCCCGGAGCGGGCGCCCGGCGGCAAGAAGCTGCTCCAGCGCGTCACGCTGGCGATCGGGAACGAGGATCCACGGCCCAGGCACGGCAAGGCGCGACTGGGTCAGCGCTTCCCCGCTCCGAAAACCGAGCTTCACGTGCTGGCTGGAGCTCGGCCGACTCTTGCTCAATACCACCGCGAGCGGATAGGTCGTGGCGCCGAAGGAATCCGCTTCGCGCTCCGGTATGCGATGCAGATACGCGAGACGGGTTTCGGCCACGAGGTGTCGCCGCGCGGTCTCGCCGTAATCGGCCGACGCGAGCTTGGCGGGAACCAGCATGGCGACGACGCCGCCAGGGGCCGCGAGCTCGAGGGCACGCTCGAGAAACGCCACCGAGAGATCGGGGAGGTGGGCGAATCCGCGCCCTCCCGAGCTCCGCCACCAGCCGAATCGCTGGCGCAAGGTGTCCCGCAGTCCTGCCGGTACCCGCTCGGCGCGCACCCAGGGCGGGTTCCCGACCACGATGTCGAAGCCACCGGCGGCCATCACCTCGGGCGCATGGACCTCGAACGCGAAGAACGGAACCTGTCCGTCGGCGATGGCGACCTGGACACTCTGGAGAGCGGCGCGATGGCGGAGGAGCAGACGGCAGCGCTCCCGTTGCGATTTGCTGAGGCCGCTGGAACGCCCGAAGAGGTCCGGGTTGCGGGCGAGCGAGGCGAGCTCCCGAAGTGCGCGATCGGCGGTCTCCGCGGCGCGGGTGACCAGCACCCCGGCAAGGTCGCACTCCTTCCCGCGCAGGCGGGCGGTGGCGTGGTGCAGACCTTCGCCCGATGCGCCGAAGAGCGCCCGCCTGGCGAGTGACACGGCGCGCGCGGTCGCGGCCGCCGGAAGCCGGGCGCCGGCGTACCAGGCGCGCGCCGCACCAACCGGATCCAGCAGCGAATCCCCTTGGCGGACGACACCGTCGAGGTTGGGCAGCGGTGTCACGTGGGCGATCTCGGCGGTGGGATCGTCGGCGATGACGGCGAGCCAGAGCCGGAGCTCGGCCAAACGTACCGCGATCGGGCTCAGGTCGACGCCGAAAAGGTTGGCGGCCAGAATGTCGCGACGGACCCGGGAGCGATCCCGCCCGAGCTCCGGATCCAATGCCACCCGTATCTCGGTAAGGCGGTCGAGAGCGCCGAGCAGGAACGCGCCGGATCCTGCGGCCGGATCCAGCAACTTCAGACGTTGCAGGGCGGTGCGCGCCAGGTCCCGGTTGGCGAGGTCCTGCGCGGATCCCTGGAGCAGGCGGCGCACATCGACGGAGCCCAACCTGGTGGTGAGGGAGCTTTCGATCGCGGCATCCACGATCTGGCGAACCACGGATTCAGGGGTGTAGAAGGTGCCGGTGTCCTTGCGATCGCGATCGTCCATCACGCGCTCGAAAACGCGACCCAGCATGTCGGGCGCGATGGCGTCGACCTCGTCGGCTTCGCGGACACAGAACCGGAATCGCTCGAACAACAGGTCGAACGCGTCGCGCCAGAGGTTGTTGGGGAAGAGAATGGGGCCAAAACGCCGCTCGACCGGATGGGGCTCGAACAGGCCGCCGTTCAAGTAGGGAATGGCTCCGAGGCGCGCGACTCCGGTGCGCCGGGCGGACGGGCGGTTCAGGCTTCCGAAGAACAGCGGGTGGAGCGCGCTGCGATGAAAATGCTTCCGTCGGGCGAGAGAGGCATCGAGCAGGCGGCGGAGATAGTCCGGCCGACCGTCGAGCCAACCCTTGGCCTGCACGAAATAGAGGAAAAGGATGCGGGTGAGCGGGAGTAACGCCGCGGTGCGGCGTTCCACCGGTGTACCGCGCCGCGGGAGGACCGCGGCCATGCGCCCGAGTATCTGGCGGAAGGCCACAAAGAACCGTTCGCCGACGGTCTCGGTGCTGAGGAGCTCGGCGACGCGAATGGCGTGCGCCAATGCATTGGGGCAGCCGTCCGGCCGCAACGACTCCAGCAAGCGCAGCGCACCGGCCTGCGGCTTATCCAAAGAGACCGACTGGACGCGGGTGCTGCCGCCGGTGCCGAGCCGGGGGGCGGCGAGCGCCAGCTCGCCGGCGCCGATGGCGGCGACCAGAGCGCGGCGGGAGGAGGATTCGAGTTTGGCGGCGAGCGAGCGCGCTCCAGCCCGGGGATCCGGCGCCTCGCAGGCCAGGACCTCGAATGTTCGCCAGCGGCCGACCAGCCAGCTGGCGTCTTCGAGGGGTTGGGGATCGCAGGCATAGCCGAGCGCCGCGAAGAGCGGGGCAGCGTCACGCGCCGTGCGAATGGAAGCGAGAAGGTCTCCGAGCACCCCCCACGGTGCGAAGTGGGGAGTGAAAGTACATCGCCGGATTTACGCGCGACGGTTCAAAAAAACGCGTACCTCAGCCCTGTTCCCTCTCCCCTCCGCCTGCGGCTCAGGGCGGCTGTCACCGGCGGGGGGGACGAGCGGCCGGAAAGGTGAGATCCGTGTTGCGGCAAATGTCGGGTGGCCAAGCACGGCGACGTAGCAGCGACTCGAGCTCGTTTCGGGCTTCCCGTGCGGCCGATGCGAGGTGGGGGGAAAGGATCCCCGACGTCACCGCCTGATCGAACTCGACTTCGTCGAGCCACTCAGGATCGCCCTCGACCGGCTGCCAGAGGTCGAGAAAAAGATCGGTGATACGCCAATGGTCTTTCCCCATCACGGCCGGCGTGCAGATGTCGGTGTACCAACCCGTGAAGGTGCCATCGGCCAGATGGAATCGGGCGACGTCGTACCACCGATCGGGAAACACGAACCAGACGATCGGCGCCGTTGGCTCGAGTACGGTCTGGTCGCGGACCCGGAGGGTGGTGCCGGCGGGTTCCAGCAGCAGGACCTTCACGTCGCCACGGTCGGCAATCAGCCGCTCCCGATAGGCGATCCGGCTCTTGCCGGGACGGTGGTACTAGATGACGACTTCGGTCACCTGATCAGCAGAATGCGAACACCGACGAACGCGAGTCCCAGTCCCAGGCTGCGAATGATCCATTTAGCGTGGACCCGCTCGGACATCCGTGCGCCTACCTGGGCACCAATGAGTGCACCGAGGCCAAGCGAGGCGGCCCGCTGGACGCCGCTGGCGAGCGCGCCATCGGCGATATGGACGGTGGTTCCCGCCAGGGCCATGAAGGCGAGGATGAAGTGCGAGGTGGCGGTAGCGATGTGGGTGGGGAAATTCAGCCAATAGACGAGTGCGGGAACGTGAATGATGCCGCCGCCGATGCCCAGGAGACTGGAAACGAATCCCACGAACACACTGAGCGGGATCCCCACCGCGGACCGGTAGGAGAACTGGTGACGGGTGCCGTCGCCTTCGACGACGATGCGCAAGGTCCGGCCAGGCACGGGTTCGGCCGGGTGCTCGTGGGGCTCCTTTTCGCCCGCGATGAGGAGTGCCACCCCCACGATGATGAGCACGACGCCGAAAATCTGGTCGAAGGTGCGGCGCGGCAGATAGTTGGTGACGATCGCCCCCGACACCGCTCCCGGGATGGTCGCGACCGCGAAGCGGATCCCCGAGACGTAATCGATCCGCTTCATGCGAGCGTAGGCGACCGAGCCCGACAAGGCATTGAAGAAAACCACGGCCAGCGAGATGCTGGTGATGGTCTCGGGGCGTTCGTCGGGATAGAGGAGAATCAGAGCCGGGACGAGCAAAAAGCCTCCTCCGGCACCGATCAAGGTGCCGAAGGAGCCGACCATGACGCCCAGGAGCAAAAGCAGGAGAAAAGACACGTTCCGACCTCCGGCGGAACATACTAGGTTGGCGCGCTACTCCTCGTTTCGGCCGCCCAGATGCCGGGCGAGGAAACGCTCGGCGGCGCGGTAAAACGTGAGCCGGTTCTCCGGCTTGGCGAAACCGTGGCCTTCGTCGGGAAACAGGAGGTACTCGTGATCGATTCTCTTCGCTTTGAGCGCCGCCACGATCTGTTCCGACTCGGATTGCTTGACCCGGGGATCGTTGGCACCTTGCGCGATCAACAGCGGAATGCGAATGCGCTCCACCGCATTCAACGGTGAGCGCGACAGCAGCAGCTCGCGGTCCTTCTCGGGATGACCCACCCGCCGGTGCATCATCGAGAGGTAGGCCGACCAGTACGGCGGGATGGTATCGATGAACGTCAGCAGATTGCTCGGTCCCACGATGTCGACGGCGCAGCGGAAGAGCTCAGGGGTGAACGCGGCTCCCACTAACGCCGCGTAACCGCCGTAGGACCCGCCGTAAATGGCGACGCGGGCAGGGTCGGCGAATCTCTGTGCTGTCGCCCAACGCACGGCGTCGACCAGGTCGTCGTGCATCTTGCCACCCCATTCGCGGTCGCCCGCGTTGAGAAAGCGTTTTCCGTAGCCGGTCGAGCCCCGATAATTCACTTGCAGGCAGAGATAGCCCCGGTTGGCGAGCCACTGCGCTTCCGGGTCGTAACCCCACATATCTCTCGCCCACGGCCCACCGTGCACGTTCAGCACCGTAGGCAGCGACCGCCGTCCGGCGCCGGGCGGGAACGTGGCATATCCATGGACCGTCAGTCCGTCGCGGGCCGCAAAGCGGATGGGCTCCATGGGTGCCAACGTGTAGCCCGAGAGCGCGGGACGGTTGAAGAACAGAAATCGGCCGGCACGGGTCGGGCGATCGAACGCGTAGTAGGCGGCCGGGCCGGTGTCCAGGTCGAAGCCGGCCAGCCAGACGTCATCGGCGTGCGTGCGATCGTAGATGGCGAAGTCACCCTGGTGGAGCTTTCGGACCGCGTCCACGTCCGCGCGAATGCTTGGGTCCAGCACGGTCCATTCCCGCCGCTCGCGGATGAATGCCACCATTTGGATCTCGTGGGTATCCGGGTGCTCCATGATGGCGTCGACGTCGTATTCCGGGTCGGCGGCGATCACCTGGGTTTTACCGGTCGCGATCTCCAACTGCACCAACCTGGCGGAGTTGGCCTCGCGGGAATCTTCCAAATACAGGGATTTGCCGTCGGCGCTGAAGCCCAGCGGCGCGCTGTTGAGGCTGTCATCAGCGCTCCAGGAAATCAGGTCCCGCCAGTCGCTTTGCGCGCGCTCGCGGACGAGCAGATCGAACCCGCCGTCCGGCCGCGCCGCCATGGCGGCGCGCACCTGCAGCGCATGGTCCATCAGCCAGCCGATCACGTTGCCGGGGTTTTTGGCCGCGATGGTAAGCACGCCCGAGCGCAGATCGACGTGGTAGACGTCATGTAGCCGCGGATCGTCGCGGTTCATGCCGATCAGGATCTCGTGCGGGAAATGCTTGTCATGTCCCACGACCTGCACCTGGACGTTTTCGAAAGGGGTCAGCTCGCGAGTAGCGCCTGACGTGACGTCCACGGCGTAGAGGCGCCAATTCTCGTCCCCACCCGCGTCCTGCAGATAGAGGACATGACCCCCGTCGTGCCCCCAGAAGTAGGTGCGGATTCCCCGGTCGCGATCGTGGGTGATGGGGCGGTAGTCGCCGCCCCCGGTCGAGCCGGCCCAGACGTTGAGCACGCCGTCCACCGGTGCGAGATACGTCATCATCGAGCCGTCGGGGGAAATCTGTGGACTGGCGCGCTCGGGGTTGCCGAAGAGCACTTCGCGAGGAATGAGGGGTGGGAGAGGCATGAGTCAGAAGTGAGAAGTAAGAAGTGAGAAGTGCGAGAAGGCCAAGGTTACGCGAGACGGAGCGTCGCGAGCAGCCCGAAGTGATCTGAAACTGGGGGTTCGTGGAGACACAAACTCGGCGACTGCGGCACTGAAATCCCGTCGCCCCGGAAGAACACGTGCGTGAGCCGGCGTTCCGGCCTGCGCCAGGGTGAGTAGCGCGCGAAACGGTTCCGGCTGGGGGACATGGTGGCGATCGATCCGGTCACTCCGCCGGCGATCTCCGTGAAGCCCGCTTCGCGCATCAAGTCGAAACCGGTCGGGCCGGCGGCTGGGCGCTCGTCCTCGATGGCCATGTTGAAATCGCCGGCGATGATGGTTGGTATGCGGGGCCTCCGGCCGAGCTGATGAAGCAGGTGGCGAACCTGGAGGGTGCGCGCTCGTGCCGGGCGCGCACCGAGGCCGGCGTAGAGATGTGCGTTCCCGATAAGCACCCGGGTGCCATTCGTTTCGTATTCCGTCCAGAGACAGCCCTTCCGGCCGATTCGTTCGTCGGGTTTCATCCCGCTCCAGCAGCGGAATGGCTGGTAATCAGACCGTACCAGCGGGAGTCGCGAAAAAGTGATGAGTCCGCCTGAGGTGTCCATGGGCAACACGAAATACCGGCGGCGGCCGGAGAAGAAATGATCGGGCCGATGTCCATCGAGCACTTCCGCCAGGCGAGGCCGGAAGGACGGGAGGAACGACTCCTGGATGAGCACCAGGTCGGCATCGTTGCGCGGAAGTGATTCGAGCAGCAACCGCCGCCGGGAGCGGCGCTCGAAGCCGGGAAGCGGAACCGGAAGGTCCCAGATGTTGATACTCAAGAGACGGATCAGCATGACGATTCTCGTCTACCAATTAAAGCACGCCGCATGCCAATGGCGATGGTGTTCGCCCCCCTGTAATTTCCCGCACTCTTCATGTGGTGGAGGGCAGGTTGGCACACGCTCAGACGACCAGTCCGCGTTGGGCACTCATTCTTGGCGCCTCGAGTGGTTTCGGCGAAGCCTGCGCCAAGGCGCTCGCCGCCGCAGGGTATGACATCGCCGGGGTGCATCTGGACCGCAAGGCGGGGATGGCGCACGTGGAAGAAATCAAGTCGGACATCTCCCGGGCCGGCCGCCGCGCGCTGTACTTCAACGTCAACGCGGCGGATGAAGAGAAGCGGCGGGAGGTGCTGGACGCGGTGGCCGCCGATATCAAGCAGAACGGCAGCACCGTCGCGGTGTTGATGCATTCGCTGGCCTTCGGCACCCTCAAGCCCTACATCGGCGAGGATCAGCTGAGCAAGGCCAACATCGACATGACGCTGGACGTCATGGCCCACTCGCTGGTGTACTGGGCCCAGGACTGCGTCCAACGGGGCCTGCTCACCACCGGCGGCCGGATCTTCTCGATGACTTCGTCGGGTTCCACCCGGGTGATACCGTCGTACGGCGCCGTGTCGGCGGCCAAATGCGCCCTGGAGTCCCACACCCGGCAACTGGCGCTGGAGCTCGCTCCGCTCGGCATCACGGTCAATGCGCTGCGGGGTGGGGTCACGCGAACCCCGGCCTCCGAGCGCATTCCGGGCAGTGATGTTCTCTTTACCGAGGCGGCCCGGAGAAACCCGCACCGGCGCCTCACGACGCCGCCGGACGTCGCCAAAGCGGTGGTGGCGCTCTGCTCGCCCGGCACCGATTGGATTACCGGCAATGTGATCAATGTCGATGGCGGAGAAGAAGTCACGGCATGAGACGAGTGCGGAGTTCGGAATTGGGAGTGCGGAGTTGATCTCAGGGCATTGTCACTCCGCACTCCGCACTCCGCGCTCCGCACTCGTTTCTCCCTCTTCCCTCGCCGCTACCGCGCGCACCTGCTCGAGCTCGGCTTCCAACTGTTCCAACCGGCTACCGATTTCCGGATCGGGTTGATCATGCACGAAAACTGGCACGCCATTCTGGTTGAAGAGGGTCTCGACCAGGGCGTCGGTGTATCCGACCACGGCCTGGGCGATTCCCTTGTCGAGCTGCCGGTTCAGGCGAAGGACGGTTGCCATGGAGTAACGCGCCGGAAGGGCTGCGATAATATCCGAGAGATGGCGAATCAGCAGCTCGCGAAGATGCTGCATTTCCTCGACCACTTCCCCAGCCGCCAGTCCGCGGGCGGCCGCGATGCGGCCGTAATGCTCACAGGTATCGAACCAGAGCTGGGCCGCTTTGCGGCGAACCGGGCCGGCCAGCTGGATGACGATTCCGACCAGCAGCCGGAGCTGGCGCTCGAGTATCGGCCGGTCCAAGTGCGGTCCCTGGGCAGTCCGATGCACGATCCAGGCGGCCCAGTCTCGCACCAAGTCGTCCCGGCCCGCGGCCATGGCCCTGCTGACCGCAGTGAGCGATGTGTTGGAGGGGCGCATCGTCAGGCCCATCCCTACGCTCCTTTCGGCGGACGCGCGCCAGTCACCGGGAACGCCTGATGGCCACGATAAAGAGAACGCCTTTCGAGCTTCGGGGAGCCGATGGCGGCCCGCTGCGCGGCGATGTGCGAACCGCCGGCTCGAGCCGGCCGGCCGTGGTCATCTGCCATGGATTCAAGGGCTTCAAGGACTGGGGGATGTTTCCTCCCCTGGCTGAGCGCCTCGCCCGGGCCGGGCTTACGGCGGTGTCTTTCAACTTCTCGGGCAGCGGCGTCGGCGCGGACCATGAATCGTTTAGCGAGCCCCAGCGGTTTGCCCACGATACCTACACCCGCCAGTTGGACGACCTTTCCGAGGTCCTGCGCGCGCTCTCTGCAGCAAGGCTCGTTCCCGGTCTGGGCGTTCCACCCAAACGCGGACTTTTTGGCCACAGCCGCGGCGGTGGCGTGGCGATACTCAAGACTGCGGAAGACCCCTCCATCGGCGCCCTGGTGACCTGGTCTGCGATTTCGACCGGACACCGCTGGGATGCCCAGGTGGTGCGCGATTGGCGCGCCAGCGGAGAGCTGGAGGTGGTGAATTCGAGAACCGGAGACGTGCTTCACATGTCGACCGACATGCTGAACGATCTGGAGGCCGATGCCGGCCGCGGGCGGTTGGACGTTCAGGGCGCGGCCGCGCGAATCGGGGTTCCCTGGCTCATCGTTCACGGGAGCGAAGACGAGTCGGTGCCCCTCGCCGAAGCGGAAACTCTGGCGCAGGCGAATACGCGGGCCTCGCTTCGGGTCATCCGAGGAGCGGGGCATACATTCGGTGCCCGTCACCCATGGCGGGGAAGCACCCGGGAACTGGACGAAGCGATGGAGGCGACAGTGGCTTGGTTTGGGCGGGAGCTGTTATGAGACGGAAAAAGGCAGGGCGGTCCGCTGAGGACCGCCCCGGTTCAGAGACCGGCTGCGTACAGATCGTCCACCGGTTGGCGGGCCTGCCCACCGTGCAGTGCCGTGAGTGACGGGCGGCGTCGCACGAGGAGGAAACCCGCCGCCGCGATCGCGGCGAGGGCCAACAGTCCGACAGCAAAGCGACGAATAGGAGCCTCCATGTTCGAGGGGCCAACGGGAACCGGGACAAATATACACGTCGGCGCAAGATCGGCTGCCGACGCTCTCCGGTGGCTGCAAAGGTATCACTCATCGTCGGCCGTGTCCGTCATGCTGGTTGCCTCGGGCCGGTGACTGAGATCACCCTCGACAGACTCCGCCGGGGCTTGTCCGGTCACACGCCCGTTCGAATCGATGACCCGGCGGCGGCCCAGGCTGCCGTGGCTCTCGTGGTGGTCCCGGCGGCCGGCGATCTCGACGTTCTGTTCATCCGGCGCGCGGAAATGCCTGGCGATCCCTGGTCTGGTCACATTGCGCTCCCGGGCGGCCGCCGCCACTCGGCCGATGAAGATCTTCGGGAGACCGCGACGCGCGAAGCGCGGGAAGAAGTAGGCGTCACGCTCACTCCCGGCGACTTTGTGGCCGAGCTCGATGAGGTTACCCCTCGGAGCCGGGTTCTGCGACCCATCGTCGTCCGGCCCTATCTCTTCGGCCTTGGCCACCGACCCGACCTCAGCCTTTCGAGCGAGGTGGCGGACTGGCTGTGGGTGCCGCTGACGGTGTTATGCCGCTCGCGTGGTGAGGCGGTCGTAGAGGTTCAGGGGAGTTCGTTGCGGGTGCCGGCCTTTACGATCGGCTCCACAGTCGTATGGGGCCTGACCGAGCGTATCGTCAATCATTTCATAAACTTGCTGGACATGATCTAGTAACCCAGCACCACGGACCTTGTTTTTTGTCGTGCCTTTATCCAAAGTTAGGCAAGACGAATTCAGGAGTAAGCCGTGGCTTCAGCGATGCGGTCTTCGCTCTCGCGCTCGATCGAAGACTATCTCAAGGCAATCCTCGAGCTGCAATCCGAAGGAACGCCGGCGCAGACGTCGGCCATCGCCGATTCGCTGGCGGTCGCGCCCCCTTCGGTCAGCGGAATGCTCAAGCGGCTCTCGGAGGCCGGTTTCATCGAGTATGAGCCCTATAAGGGAGTGGTGCTGACGGCCGTCGGGCGCCGCGCTGCTCTCAAGATCGTCCGCCGGCACCGCATTCTCGAATCCTATCTCATGTCCAAGCTCGGTTATGACTGGGACACGGTCCATGACGAGGCCGAGCGGTTGGAGCACGCTGTTTCGGATCAGTTGATCGAGCGAATGGCCATGGCGCTGGGACATCCGCGATACGATCCGCACGGGGCACCCATCCCGACGACTGCGGGCGATATCGAGCGGCCGGATCACGTGTCGCTCACGGACATTCCGGTCGGCCGAATTGCCGAGTTGAGAATGGTGGGTGACAAGGATCCGGAGCGTCTGCGTTACCTGGCGACTCTCGGTCTCAAGCCAGGCGCGACGTTCGAAGTGCTCAGCCGGCAACCGTTCCATGGTCCGGTCGCCATCCGGGTGGCTGGTCCGATGCCTCGAGACCAGATCGTTGGGTACGAGCTGGCGGAAACCCTCTGGTGCTCGATGGTGGAAGAGGAGGTTGGTTGACCATGAATCGTCGGGATCTGCTGAAGCGAGGCGTCGGAGCGGCGGGAGTGGCCGGACTCGCCGCGTCGAGCCAACTGCTCAAAGCTGCGCAGTCGGTCGTCGCGCCTCCGGTGCACCTACACCTCAGTGGGACAGTCGGAGAGGTGACCAGTGCGTCCATTGACCCCTTGGTATTCCTGGAGACCTTCGACTACGGCCAAGTGAGCCGCCTGCCGTCCGGCAAGACGCTGCGCGAGTTCCAGCTCAGCGCGTTCGACAGGGAAATCGAGATCGCTCCCGGTGTGTTCTTTCCGGCCTGGACCTACAACGGCCAGGTGCCCGGTCCCACGCTGCGCGCCACCGAGGGCGACATCGTGCGGGTCCGATTCCGCAACGCCGGGTCCCATCCGCACACCATTCACTTTCACGGCATTCATCCCGCCAGGATGGATGGCTCGTTCGAGGCGGTGGCACCCGGCGAGAGCTTCGTGTACGAGTTCGAGGCGAAGCCGTTCGGCCTGCAGCTGTATCACTGTCACGCGGTTCCGCTCAAGAAGCACATCGCCAAGGGACTCTACGGCGTGTTCATCATCGACCCGAAAACGCCTCGGCCGAAGGCGCGCGAAATGGTCATGGTGATGAACGGGTTCGATACCAATTTCGACGGAGAGAACGAGGTGTACGCGGCCAACACGGTCGCGTTTGCGTACCAGAAGACGCCCATTCCGGTGAAGCAGGGGCAGCTACAGCGGCTCTATCTGTTGAACGCGCTCGAGTTCGACCTGATCAATTCCATTCATTTACACGCAAACTTCTTCCACGTCTTTCGAACCGGTTCGTCGCTCACCCCGCACGACTATACGGACACGCTGATGATGTGCCAGGCGGAGCGCCACATCCTCGAGTTTACCTACGATGAGCCAGGTGACTACATGTTTCATGCGCACCAGGCCGAATTCAACGAGCTGGGATGGATGGGTGTCTTCCGGGTAACGGAGGACGTCACCGCGTGAGCGCAGATCGTCGGAGCGCCTGGGCCTGGGCGCTGATTCCCCTCCTGCTCCTGGTGCTGCTGTCCGGACTCATCGCGCGCGGCGGACTGGTGGACTTCTTTCGCCAGGGCACTCCACCGGTGGAAGAGCTGACGTTTGAACGTGTGGCGTTGGCTCCGGGACGCATCACGGTGGACGTGGTAAACGGTGGACCCGACCCCGTCACGGTTGCTCAAGTCATCGTGGACGAGGCGTTCTGGGATTTCTCGATCAGTCCCGCGCGAACGATTCCACGCTTGGGGCGGGCCAGCATCGAGATTCCCTACCCCTGGGTGTTGTATGAAGCGCATCAGATAAAGTTGTTGTCTTCTACCGGCCTCACGTTCGAGCACGAGATCGCGGTGGCGGCGGAGACTCCGCGCGCGGATGCCCGGTTCTTCGGCGTCTTCACCCTGATCGGGCTGTTCGTCGGTCTGCTCCCGGTAGGTATCGGGCTGCTCTGGTTTCCGTTCCTGCGCCGGCTGGAGCGACGATGGATCCAGTTCGTCCTGGCGCTCACCGCCGGACTGCTGCTCTTTCTCGGTGCCGAGGCGATCCACGAGGCGCTCGAGGCCGCTAGCCGCGTCGCCGGTGCGTTTCAGGGCACCCTGATGGTGGTGATGGGCGCCCTGGGAACGCTGCTCCTCCTGCAACTCGGTGCCGGGCGCAAGCTAGCCGGGGAGGGGCCCGAGAGCCGTCGCGCAGTGGCATACCTCATCGCCCTGGGAATCGGGCTTCACAACCTGGGAGAAGGACTGGCGATCGGGGCGGCCTACTCGCTGGGCGAGGCCGCGCTCGGGGCATTCCTCATGATCGGCTTCATGCTCCACAACTCCACCGAGGGCCTGGGAATCGTCGCGCCGATCGCGCGAGATGGGCCGTCGACGAAAACGCTCATCGGTTTGGGCCTGCTAGCCGGTGCTCCAACCATCCTCGGCGCGTGGATTGGCGGGCTGGCGTACTCCCCGCTGTACGCCACGATCTTCCTTGCAGTGGGGGCCGGCGCGATCGCGCAAGTGATCATCGCACTTTACCGCGTCGTGTCGCGCGAAAGCGAAGGAACCTTGTGGACGCCCTTCACCGCCGGCGGCGTAGTCGCCGGGATGCTGGTGATGTATGCCACGGGACTACTCGTTGCCGCCTGAGCAAACCTGTGCTCCGGTCCTCGCGGTTGCAACGGAGGACGGATGACTGACGCCAAACTCGCCACTACCCAGCCCGAGCCAGGGTGGCGGCGGGTCCGGGTCACTCCGAGCCTCGCTGAGGTCTATCGGACCATCCCGATCAAAGGCAGCGGCTGGCGCAAGGCCCTGGCGTTCCTGGGGCCGGGCTATCTGGTGGCTGTCGGATACATGGATCCCGGCAATTGGGCCACCGACCTCGCCGGCGGATCCGCATACGGCTATACCCTTCTCTCGGTGGTCATGATCTCGAATCTCATGGCCATCCTGCTTCAGTCGTTGGCGGCCAGACTCGGTATCGCGACGGGGCGGGACCTGGCCCAGGCGGTGCGGGACCACTACTCTCGTCCGGCGGTGATCTTCCACTGGCTGGCGTGCGAGCTGGCGATCGCCGCGTGCGACCTCGCCGAAGTCATCGGGTCGGCGATCGCGTTGAATCTGCTCTTCGGGATCCCGATTGCGATTGGTGTTGTCGTCACGGCGCTGGACGTGCTGATCGTGCTGTTGCTGCAGAATCGTGGCTTCCGGCTGCTCGAAGCACTCGTCATCGCGATGATCGGCACCATCGCCGGCTGCTTCTTGTTCGAAATCGTGCTGGCGCGGCCTGATCTGGGAGCGGTCGCCCGCGGCTTTGTGCCGTCAGTGGAGATCATACGCAACCCCGCGATGCTGTACATCGCAATCGGCATCCTGGGAGCTACCGTCATGCCGCATAACCTCTACCTCCACTCGTCGATCGTGCAGACGCGGCGCTATGATGAGACGAGCGCCGGGAAGCGGGAAGCGATCCACTACGCGACTCTCGACTCGACGGTCGCGCTCATGGGAGCGCTCTTCATCAATGGGGCGATCCTGGTCATGGCGGGGGCAGTCTTCAACCGTACCGGACACACCCGGGTGGCGGAGATCCAGAACGCCTATCAGCTGCTCAGTCCGCTCCTCGGCGTGGGGGCGGCGAGCACCGTATTCGCCCTGGCCCTCCTGGCTTCGGGGCAGAATTCGACCATCACCGGAACGCTGGCCGGCCAGATCACGATGGAAGGCTTTCTCAACATCCGGCTGCGTCCCTGGCTGCGGCGGTTGATTACCCGAGGAATCGCGATCATCCCGGCGGTGATCGTTGCCGGGCTCTTCGGCGAAGGCGGCACGGCCAAGCTGCTGATCCTGAGCCAGGTGATCCTCAGCATGCAGCTCTCGTTCGCGGTCTTTCCGCTGGTGCAGTTCACCTCCGAGCGCGCCAAGATGGGAGAGTTTGTCAATCCGCGCTGGCTCAAACGGCTCGCATACGTGGTTGCCTACTTCATCGCGGCGCTTAATCTTTGGCTTCTCCTCCAGATCTTCCGGGGATGACCGGGCAATGTACTCGCGCATTCTGGTCACACTCGACCATAGCCCGACCGACGAGAGCATTCTCGCCCACATCCGGAAACTGGCGCATTACTGCCATGCCTCGGTGCTGCTGATTCACGTGGCGGATGGTTGGGCCGCGCGGTATGCCGCTTCACTGACGCTGCGCGAGTCAGAGGAGATGCGGGAGGACCGCGCCTACCTCGAGCGCCGGCGCGCGGAGCTGGCGGCCGACGGCATCACTACCGACGCGCTGCTGGCCTCGGGCGATCCCGGGCAGGAAATCACCGAGGCGGCCGAGCGCGAACACGTTGACCTGATCGCGATGGCGACGCACGGTCATGGCTTCGTGAACGACATCGTGCTGGGAAGCGTGGCGAATGCGGTAAGGCACAAGTCGCTGATCCCGGTGCTGCTCGTGCGAGCGACCAAAGAAGAAACTAGGGAAGAGGGAAGAGGGAAGACGCAACACTAAAACCCTTTTCCCTCTTCCCTCTTCCCCGTCTCATTCCTGTCGTGCCTGTTCCAATCCCCGAAGAATCCCGGCCAGTCGGCGATCCCGCGCTGTGCGCAATTGCTCGACCTGTCCCTCATAGGCGCGCTCGATGGCTCCGACCAGTTGCCGTTGCTGCTCGGGCTCGAGTTTGGACCAGGTCGGCAGGCCGGACCACAGGTTCTCGAAGGTGCCCAGCAGCTGTTGCAGGAAACCGGTGACCCCGCGATTTCCGGCGGCGAGGTGATAGGTGAGATGGGGCCCGGCGGCTGCCCAGCCCAGGGCGGGCCCGACCGAAACCGCCCGATCGAGATCAGCCACATCGATGACGCCGGTGAGGACGAGATCGATCGCTTCCCGCCATACGGCGGCGGCGATGCGCCCAGCGACGTTTCCGGGCACCTGCTTCCGGATGGTGACCGGGATCCGGTTCAAGGCGCGAAGCCAGCCCTTGAGAACCTCCAGGAGCGCGCCGTCGGTGTGAGGCCCGGGAATGAGCTCGACCAGGGGAATGAGCTCGGGTGGGTTCAACGGATGCGCGATGGCGACGCGGTCCGGCCTCCGGCAGCGAGCCGCGATGTCCTTCACCAGCAGGCTGCTCGAAGAGCTGGTCACGATGCGCGCGTTTGGCGCCACCGATTCCACCGCTTCGAAGAGCTTCTGCTTGATGATCAGATCTTCGGGGACCGCTTCGATGATCCACTGAGCGTCGGCGCAGGCTTGGAGCAGGCTACGTCCCACTTGAAGTGAATGAACGCCCTCCTCCACGTCGCGGTAGAGAGCGCGGTCGAGCGTAACCAGCCGGCGCGCGCGCTCGGCGATCTCAGCGGATGCACTCTCGACCGCCTGCGCTTCGTGGTCGAAGATCCAGACCGGCCAGCCAGCGGCGACGCACAACGCGGCCCACCCACGACCGATGTCGCCGGTTCCGATGACCGCGACAGTGACTTTGGAGTCGCTCACGTGATATCTCTCCTTGATTGAGCCGTCAGCCGTCAGCCATCAGCCCTGAGCCATCAGCCATCGGCCATCAGCCATCAGTAGTTCCATCGGAAGGCCCGCCCCCTCCAGTTCGGATCTGCGGCTCGACGTACCTGATGGCTGGCGGCTCACGGCTGACGGCTCTTCCCAACACCCGGGTAAGCAACACTCGCATCCTTCCCACGTCCACATCCATCGCCACCTGCACCGGTGCGCCCTCCGGTGCGCGTCGAGTGTGTCCGCGATGGTCACCGTCGCCCAGATCGACGCTCAGCCACATCGGCTGGAAGGCGAGGAGTCCCGGATCGAGAATTTCTCCGATGGTCAGAACGTCGTTCACCACGCACCCGTCGAGTCGCTCCTGGACACGGTGGAACTCGACATAAAACCGCAGGGCGAAACCAAGCCACGATACCAGAGGGTCCGGCGATGCCGCGAATCCCTCGACTTCCTTGGCAGAGAAGATCATGCGCCGCGTGACGTCCAGCCCCACCATTTCGGTTCGCAGCCCGGCCCGCAGAACCCGGTCGGTTGCCTCCGGGTCGCACCAGGCATTGAAGTCGGCCCAGCGGTTGGTGTTTCCCACGGCTTCGATGGTGCCGAACATCCCGATGTGGCGTGAGACGCGTGCACGCATGAACGCCGCGTCGGCTTCCAGGGCCAGCGCGAGATTGGTGAGCGGTCCGAGGGTGACGAGCGTTATGGGACGCCCCGCAGGCGAGACGGCGTCGAGCAGGGCATGAGAGGCATGAGGGGCATGAGAAGCAGAAGGGATCGGCGCCTCGGGTACCGGAGCATACCCCACGCCGGTTTCGCCGTGGGTTTCGGGCGCGGTGACCAGGGGTCGCCGCAGCGGGCGCTCGGCTCCCGGATAAACCGGAATCTCGGGGCGGCCGGCGAGGGCGAGTGCTGTCCGGGTGTTCCGCGTGGTAGCGGCGAGCGTGGCATTCCCGTAGGTCGTGGTCACCGCCACGATCTCCAACTCGGGAGAGCGGGCGGCGAGGGCGAGGGTCACGACGTCATCGATGCCGGCATCGGTGTCGATGATGAGACGGTCGGACGGTCGGACGGTCACGAGTAGTCACGTGCGGACTGACCGACTGACCGACCGTCCGTCTGACCGCCCGGGTGGCGAGGTGGGGGGCAGGGCGTCTATGCTTCCCTCATGGTCCAGGCCACGATCGGCGGCAGTTCCGTGCCTGCTCCCGACCCGACGCGGGCACGGTTCGAGCATGTGGTCAACTCGTTCGGCAAGGCATGGGAAGCGGGCAAGCCGGCCGCGATGGGCGAGCTCTTCACGGATGATGCTACCTTCATTCCCGGCCCGTTTGAAGCGCCGTTGAAAGGGCGGTCCGCGATCGTCGCGTATTGGAGCGACGTGCCCCGGGAGCAGTCGGCCATTTCGTTCCGGTTCGGCGAGATCTTCGTGGCGGGGCCATGGTTCGCGACCGAGTTCAGTTGCACCTACCGCCGGATCAAGACCGGCGACTGGATTCGCGTGAGCGGCGCGCTCTTCTGTGAAACGGTCACCGAGAAGATAAGCGAAATGCGAATGTACTGGGATCGAACCGCCGTTCGAGCGCCCTAGTGGGAGCAACATTCCTGCTGGGCACCCAGGGCTGGAATCACCCGGGTTGGACCGGATCGTTCTACCCGTACGGCGCCAAGACGCAAGATTTCCTCAGCCTGTATGCCAAAGCGTTCCCCACCGTCGAAGTCGATTCTACTTTCTATGCGATTCCCGCGGAGCCGGTCGTCGCCGGCTGGCGCGAGCACGCCCCACCCGGCTTCCTGTTCGCGCTCAAGGTCCCGCAGGAGATCACACATGAGAGGCGCCTGGTCGACGTGGAGCAGCGGCTGGCGCGGTTCCTCTACCGCGCGAAGGGCCTGGAAGACCGGCTGGGCCCGCTGCTGCTGCAGTTGAGCCCGGACTTCCGCGCCACCGATACGACGCGCGGCATCCTGCGGGCTTTCGTCAGGTCGTTGCCCACCGGGTTTCAGTGGGCGATGGAATTTCGCCAGCCCCAGTGGCTCACACCGGATACGATGGACCTGCTCCGCGGGCGGGGCGTCGCGTTGGCGCTTACCGACGGGCGCTGGATCAAACGGGGAATCGTGCTGGATCTGGCACTCGAGCCGACCGCCGATTTCGCGTACGTCCGCTGGACCGGGACTCCGCGGAAGGCCACCCCCGGCGGCGAGCCGGTGGACCGCACGCGGGAGCTGGCGGTGTGGGCGGGCGCATTGAAGCCGCTCGCCGACCGGGTCCGTGCGGTATACGGTTATTTCAGCAACCAGTTCCAGGGCCACGCGCCCGCGAGCGCGCGGCAAATGCAGCGGCTCCTCGGGATCGAGCCGGTGGAGCCGTCGATGTTGCGGGAGCAGGCGGAACTATTCTAAACTAGGTGTCAGGTGTCAGGTTTCAGGTGCGATCTTCCCTGGCACCTGGCACCTGGCACCTGACACCTGACACCCCTCAGAGGACCATTGGCACGCTACCGCGTTCTCTTCGTCGACGATGAGCCGGCGATCCTCAAATCGCTCGGCGACTACTTTGAAAAACTCGGCCATGACGTCTACCGGGCGGACACGGGCAAGGGCGGCATCGCCATGTTCGAGAAGGTCAAGCCCGACGTGACGGTCCTGGACCTCAAACTACCGGACATCTCAGGGCTGGAAGTGCTCAAGGACATTCGCCGGCACAACGCGACGGTCCTCATGCTGACCGGCTACGGCGAGGTCGAGACGGCGGTCGAGGCGATGCGACTCGGCGCCGAAAACTTTCTCACCAAGCCGGTGGACATGGGCCACCTCGCCGCCACCGTGGAGAAGGCCGCGGAGAAGAACCAGCTCCGTCGCGAGAACGTCGAGCTGCGGTCCCGCCTTCCCAGCCTGCGGCGCCAACTGGTCCGTTGGGGCACGGTCGTGATTTTGCTGGCGGCCTCGGTCTGGGTGGGAAGGTGGATCGGCAAGGAACGGGAGCGGCCGCTGAGCCCGATTCCGGTGCCGATCGACAGCACGACGCGCTAATCCTCCGCTTCCAATCCCTCGATTCGATGCAGCTCCTGCTGCGAGGGCCGGACGTTGGCGGGGCGGTACATGATCACGTTGGCGCGCTCGAGCGTGATCAGGCCGCCGCCGATCAAGCGGTCGAGGTCGGGGAGCACGCTGTCGATGGTTTCCTGAGTCTCCACTACTTCGACTATGATCGGAAGGTCGAGTGAGAGGCGAAGGACTTTTTCAGTGTGCATCTTGGCGCTGGCGCCGAAACCAGCTATGCCGCGCAACACGGTCGCTCCGGCCAAGCCCCGGCGGCGAAAGAGCTCGAGCAATGCCTCGTACAGCGGTTTGCCTTCATACTTGTCGCTCTCGCCGATGAAGATCCGCATGAGGGTACGGTCGCCCTTGAACCGATGGGTCATCGTTCCTCCGATCCGGCTGGTCTAAAGCAGCTTCCGGGCGGCCAACAGTCCCGCCGCCGTGGCGGTGAGATTCCCGCCGATGGATGCGAGCAGATACCACCCCGCCCGCCCGTACTCGCCGCCGTTCACCAGGATGACGGTCTCATAGGCGAAGGTGCTCATGGTGGTGAACGCGCCGCAAAAACCGATCGTGGCCGCCGCCCGAAGCTCGGGGGTGGCGATGCCTGAACCGAGCAGGTACCGCATCAGAAATCCGAGCGCAAAAGAGCCCAGCAGGTTGACGACCAGCGTGCCCCACGGGAAAGACCCGCCCTGCGGCTGGATGAGACCCTGAAGGCCATATCGGGCCAGGGTGCCGAGCACGCCGCCCAGCGCGAGATAGATCACCAGTCTCATTCGCGACGCCCTTCGAATCTGTAGAGCAGAGCACGGACCGCGTCCTCCAAGGCCACAACTTTCGGATCCAGGTGCGGACTCAAGGCTGGAGAAACGGGGCCGTAGGCCGCGAGCTTGGTCGCGTGCAGATCATGCAGGTGGACCAGCCACGCTCCGCACAGCGCGGACAGCCGTCTCCACGGATCGGCTCCAGTCGGCAAATCGAGCCCAATGGTCGCGAGAATGCTTTCCGCGCGCTCGCGAATCAGTTTGATCTCGCTTCGCGATTCGATCGTGCGGGGCCCTGCCGGGAGAGTGGACGCCAAATCCTCAAAGTCTTCCACCAACAGCCGCAGCATGACGCCGAGGTGCCGTTGTTGGTTGGGGTTGAGGAGGTTCGCGGACATGAGACGACTCCTACCTTAATGTGAGCAGGAGTCATCAGCCCGCGGATGCGGACGGGTGACGGCGAACTCCATCGCCGGCGCCGAGGGCGCGACAGAAATGATAATTGGTGTATCTCGCAATCGAGGGCTGCACCCCTCGGCGGTCTGACCGCCTATATTCTGCTAATCATGCCGTCCATTCGCATCGCCGTCGCGCAGATCCGGCCAACCAAGGGCGAATACGCCGCGAATCTCGACCGGCTGGCGGGGGTTCTTCAACAGGTGACCGAGTCAGAACCCCCGGTGCAATTGGTGGTCGCGCCTGAAACCGCGACGTCCGGCTATTTCCTCGAGGGCGGCGTACGTGACGTCGCGGTCACCGCCGGAACGTTGTTCCAGGATTTGCAGGACCGCTACGCCGGCATCAGCGAGGCGCCCATCGATGTCGCGGTGGGCTTTTACGAAGTCTTTCAGAACCGCCATTACAACGCCTGCCTGTACGCCACGCTGGGAAAAAAGGGAAAAGTCCGGCACGTGCACCGGAAGGTATTCCTCCCGACGTACGGTGTGTTCGACGAAGAGCGGTTCGTGGACCATGGCCATGACATCACGGCTTTCGACACTGGGTGGGGTGGTCGGGCCGCGATCCTGATCTGCGAGGACGCGTGGCACTCGCTGTCGGGAACCATCGCCGCGCTCGGCGGGGCACAGGTGGTGATCGTGCCGAGTGCGGCGCCGGCCCGCGGCACCGGCTCGGCGGAAGACGGGACCAGGTTGCCGGCCAGCGTGGTGCGCTGGGAGCGCCTGCTGCGGGGAATCGCGGAGGAGCATGGCGTGTACGTGGTGCACGCAAACCTGGTCGGCTTCGAGGGCGGAAAAGGTTTTCCCGGCGGATCGTCGGTGATCGGACCGTCGGGAGAGATGGTGGTGCGGGGACCGTTGTTCGAAGAAGCGGTCTTCACCGCCGATCTCGATCCCGACGCTATCACGCGGGCCCGGGTCGATACGCCACTCCTCGCCGATCTCGAGCTGGTCTTGCCGCACATCGCCAAGAACCTGGGGAAGAGGGAAGAGGGAAGAGGGAAGAGTAAGACGGTCAAATTCGATCCCGCGGTGAATGGAGCGGATCGAGAAGCTGCTGAGCATCCTCTTCCCTCTTCCCTCTTCCCTCTTCCCCCGGCGGGGCGAGGCGTGGAGGTAAGCGATCCGTTGCGGATGGATTGCGAGCTGGTTCGCCGCTGGCTGGTAAGCTTCCTGCGGGATGAAATCGTTCTGCGGAGAGGATACGCCAAGGGGATCGTGGGGCTTTCGGGCGGGGTGGATTCGGCGCTGACCGCGTTCCTCGCGGCGGAGGCGCTGGGACGGGAGAACGTGATCGGCGTGCGCCTGCCGTACCGCACCTCGAGTCCCGAGAGCCTGGCTCACGCGCAGTTGGTGATCGACAAGCTGGGAATCATCGGGCTTACGATCGACATCAGCGCCGCGGTCGACGGTTACCTGAATGCGCTGGATGGCCCGGTGGAGGATTCCCGCCGCGCAAACGTGACCGCGCGCGAGCGGATGATCGTGGTGTTCGACCTCTCAGCCAAGCACCGGGCCCTGCCGGTCGGCACGAGCAACAAGTCCGAGCGCCTGCTCGGCTATTTCACCTGGCATGCGGATGATGCCCCTCCGGTGAACCCGCTCGGCGACCTGTTCAAGAGCCAGGTCTGGGCGCTGGCCCGGCACGTAGGCGTGCCCGAGGAGATCGTGCGGAAGCCGGCTACCGCCGACCTGATCCAGGGCCAGACGGACGAGGGCGATTTCGGCATCTCGTATCCCAGGGCGGACCTCATCCTCTACTACCTGCTGCAAGGCTTCAAAAAGGACGAGATCCTGGCTCGCGGGTTTACCGATGAGGAAATCGACACCGTGCAGAAACGGCTGGAGGGAACCCATTGGAAGCGGAAACTCCCCACCGTGGCGATGGTGAGCCAGACGGCGATAGGCGAATACTATTTGAGGCCCGTTGACTACTGAATGGGTCTTAGGTCTTAGGTCTTGGGTCTTGGCGTACCCAAAGACCCAAGACCCACTGCCAAAGACCCCCGATTCGTGACAATGAATCTCGCGTCGCGTCCCGTCCGCGAATCTCAAGCGACCATGTCAGAGTTGATGATGCCGAACATGGCCAATAACATGGGCAATGTCTTCGGGGGCGTGATCCTGTCGCTGGTGGATCGGGCGGCCGCGGTGGCGGCCACGCGTCATGCACGCAGGCCGTGCGTCACGGTCTCCGTGGACCGGGTCGATTTTCACGAGCCGATCTACCTGGGAGAGCTGGTGACGGCACTGGCCAGCGTCAACTACACCGGGCGGACCTCCATGGAAGTGGGAGTGCGGATCGAGGCCGAGAATCTGTTGACCGGCCGGCGCCGGCATACCAACAGCTGCTACGTCACGTACGTGGCCATTGACGAGAAAGGCCATCCGACCGCGGTCGTCCCGGTCCTGCCGGAAACCGATACCGAGAAGCGCCGCTACGCGGCGGCGGAACAGCGGCGGCGGCGCCGCCTGGAAGACGCCCAGGGCGGCGGCTGATGCGCTACTCCAGAGTCGTGTGCGTTCTCTCCGGCGGCGGTGCGAAAAGCGCGGCTCACGTCGGCGCGCTCAGGGCGCTGGAGGAGTGGGGCCTGGCACCCGGTCATTATATCGGGACCTCGATGGGGGCGGTGATCGCCGCCTGCTTCGCCAGCGGACTGAGTTACGAAGAAGTGCTGGTGCGCGTCAGCCAGGTGACCCGGCGGGATGTGGCCCGGTGGTCGCCGCTGGCGGTCCTGGGAACGTTCTCGCCGGCCCTGCTCCGCGGTGATCCGCTGCGGGAGACCATCGGCGCCCTGGTGCCGGCGACCCGCTTCGACGAATTGAAGACCCCGCTCACCGTGACCGCGACTGACGCGGCGTCGGGACAGCTCGTCTTGTTCGGCGCCGGCGGCTGGTCCGACGTGTCGCTGGTCGATGCGCTCTATGCGTCCTGCGCGCTGCCGGTGTTCTACCCTCCCGCGCAGATCGACGGGCGGGCTTTCATCGACGGCGGCCTGCGGGCGGTCCTGCCGCTCGATGCCGTCGAGCAGTTCGACCCCGATCTCATCTTCGCGGTCAATGTGGGTCCGGTCCTGGAAAAGAGCGCGGTAGAAGAGACGTTCCTGCCGGCCATGGTTCGCGCGCACGATATGTCGACCAGGATCATGATGGCCGAGCAGATTGCCGAAACTATCGAGCGCTGGCGGCAGAGCCGGGTGCCGCTCATTCTGGTTGAGCCCCTCCTGGAGCCGGGAACGTTCGCCGTGGCCAGGGCGCTGGGCCACGTCGAAGAAGGTTATCGTACGGCGTACCGCGAGCTGGCAAAGTGGAGTGAGGAACGAGAGAAGTGAGAAGTGAGAAGTGCGTGGTGCGTGGTGCGTGGTGCGTGGTGCGTGGTGCGTGGTGCGTGGTGCGTGGTGCGTGGTGCGTGGTGCGTGGTGCGTGGTGCGAAGGGGGCAGGATGACTCGATGCAGATAGTCAAGGTCTTCTGATGGCGGTTAAGTATTTCACGCTGGAACAGGCGAATCGGACGCTGCCGCTGGTCCGGCGGATCGTCACCGACATCGTGGACGAGTACGGGCGATGGAAGGAGCACGTGTTTCGCTACGAGCTGGTCGCCGCGGGGAGCAGCGCGACGAAAGGTGAGTCGGCAGAGCAGGTCGCGTTGCGGGAGAAAGTCGACGACTCGGCCCAGCGAATCAACAATTTTGTCGAAGAATTGAGCCGGATCGGCTGCGTCTTCAAGGGGTTCGAGGAAGGGTTGGTGGACTTCCACGCCCGGATGGACGATCGGGACGTGTTGCTGTGCTGGAAACTGGGCGAAGAGGCGATCGAATACTGGCACGAGATGGACACCGGATTCGTCGGGCGGCAACCGATTGTTCGGGGACTAGGCGTCAGGGGCCAGGGGTCAGGGAGACGCCAGCAGTGAAACCGGTGCCGATTCAGGCGCCGTCATTCTCGGAAATGAAAGGGCACGATGATACGGTTTCTACACTACTTCGGGTTTGCACTCTGGATGGGTGGTGGTTGGGCCACCATGGCGCTTGTGGTCAAGTCCAGAAAAGAAACGGCCGCCACCCGCGTCGGTCTCTTTCGTCTCCTCCCCGCGTCATTTGGCGTGATGGCAGGGGGAGCGGCGATTACCGTCTTGTCCGGGGTCGCTCTCGCGATGCGGCTCAGCCGTCTGGGGCTCGGCGCGCGGCTCGGCGAGCCGGGACTCATCCTCATGCAGGCCGCGGGGCTTCTCGGCGCCGTTATGGTGCTGGCCCTGGGCGCGCCTACCGCGAGGAAGCTCGCCAAGCTCGCCGCGATCGAGCCGTTGCCTCCGGAATTCGAGCGACTGAGAAAGAGACAGGCGGCGGTGTCATCCGTCGCGGGAGTGCTGGGACTCCTCGCGCTGGTGGGAGCGACACTGATGTGAGAAAGGCGTGAAGAGTTGAGAGTGAAGAGGGAAGAGTAAGACAAATTCTAACGTTGCTTTCCGGTCCTGCACGCGCTCTGGACGGGGCACATCTGGCATTTCGGCTTGCGAGCGATGCAGACGGTTGCCCCAAGATCCATCAGCGCCTGATTGAATTCCCAGACGGTTCGGCCCTTTCGAGGCAATAATGTTTCGGCAAGAGCCCAGATCTCCTTCGTGCGGTTAGTACTCTTCCCTCTTCCCTCTTCACGCTTCACGCCTTTGAAGAAGACGCGCCGCAACACCCTCGCCACGTTCGTATCTACCGCCGCTTCCCGGCGCTCATACGCGAAGCTGGCGACCGCGCCGGCGGTATATGCTCCCACCCCCGGGAGGGTAACGAGTGTGGCCGGGTCTGCTGGAATCGTCCCCCGGTGCTCGTCCACGACGACCCGCGCGAGGCGATGGAGATTCTCCGCGCGGCGGTAATACCCCAGGCCGTCCCACGCTTCGCGCACCGCCGAGGCCGGCGCTCGCGACAGGGCTTCGAGAGTGGGATACCGGGCCAGAAATCGCGGGTAATACTGTTCCACTCGTGAAACCTGGGTTTGCTGGAGCATGAATTCGGATACGATGACGCGATATGGGTCGCGGGTGAGGCGCCAGGGGAGGTCTCTGGCCTGGTTTCGATACCACTTCAAGAGACGGCGCTTGAAAGTGGCATGAGGGGCATGAGGGGCATGAGGGGCATCCATCCCCTGCCTCTTCTGCCTCTCATGCCGCCGACGTCGCTGCGGTCCCTGGCGTCGCTTCATTTGCCCCGAAGATACAAAACGATGTAGGGTTAGTACCTATGCCTGAGCCCGAAACTCGCGAATCCTGGCGTCTCACGGGCACGTACCGGTCACCGGTGGTGACCATTGACGTTCGGCAGATCGTCGGCCGTGCCAGCCTCATGGCCGCCAGCCACATCGGTCGCGTTGCTCTGCTCCTGATCGAGATTCTGCGCGGTCTGGTCGAGTGGCGGATATGGGTGCCGCGCGCCTTCGAGCAGGCCCAGAACGTGGGGTATGGCTCGCTCTTCGTGGTGATGCTGACGGCCGCGTTCGCCGGGGCGGTCACCTCGCTCCAGGCCGGCTATCAGTTTACCGGTAGCATTCCCATCTACTACGCCGCAGGCGTGATCGTCGAGTCGATCATTCTGGAGCTGGGCCCGGTGCTCACGGCGTTGCTGCTGGCCGGGCGAATCGGCGCGCGCTACGCCGCCGAGCTCGGCAGCATGCGGGTAACCGAGCAAATCGATGCCCTGGAAAGTCTGGGCCGGAATGCGGTTTCTTTCCTTATTATCCCGCGGGTTGTGGCAGGCACCGTGATGCTGCCGGTCCTGGTGGTCGTTGCCGACATCGTCGGCATCACCGCGGGTTACCTCGCCTCCAAGTCTTCGCTGGGAATGACCCACGCCGACTTCGTCCATGGGGCCAATTTCTTCTTCCGGCCGCTCGACGCCTGGTACTCCATGATCAAGTCGGTGGCGTTCGGGCTGGCGGTCACGGTCGTGCCCTGCTATCTCGGGCTCTCCACGAAACAGGGCGCCGAGGGCGTCGGCCGTTCGACCACGTCGGCGGTGGTGAGTGCTTCGGTGCTCATCCTGTTCCTCGACGCCGTGCTGACCCAACTCCTGCTCCAGTGATCGAGCTCAAGAACGTCTACAAGCGATTCGGCGAGCACGTGGTCTTGGACGGCGTGGACTTCGTGGTCCAACCGGGGGAGACGGTGGCGCTGCTCGGGCCCTCGGGCGTGGGAAAGAGCGTTCTGCTGAAGCACATCAATGGATTGATTCACCCCGACGCGGGCGAAGTCTTCGTGGAGGGAATGGATGTCCGGCTGCTCAAGCGGCGCGAGCTGTCGCGGCTGCGGAGTCAGGTGGGGTATGTCTTCCAGTATGGGGCGCTCTTCGACTCGGAAAATGTCTTCGAGAACATCCGCCTGGGAATCACCGACGACGAGGCGGCCAAAGACCGCGCCTTCTGTGAGCGGCGCGTGGTCGAGTGTCTCGGGCTGGTCAATCTCCCGCCCGATACGGCGGAGAAGTATCCCGCCGAGCTGTCGGGCGGCATGCGGAAGCGGGTTGGCATCGCCCGGGCAATCGCGGGTCAGCCGATGTACTTACTTTATGACGAGCCGACGTCGGGGCTCGACCCGGTGAATGCCAGCATCATCGACTCCCTGGTGGAGAAGCTACGGGATGAGCTAGGGGTCACCAGCGTGGTGGTGACCCACGATGTGCGGAGTGCGTTCCAGATCGCCAACCGGATCGCGCTGCTGCACGAGGGCAAGATCCGGGCGGAGGGGAATCCGGAACAGCTGCTGGCGGTGGAAGACGAAGCGGTGCAGCGTTTCCTGGGCCGCGACCTGGACATCACCCTGGCCCAACTCAAACGATATCGGACGCATGGATCTTCACTATAAGCAGGAAGTCAGCGTCGGCCTGATGGTGATCGCCGCGACGGCGCTGTTCGCGGCGGGGCTCGCCTGGCTTTCCGGGAAACGCATCGGTCCGTCCTCCACCGCACGGGTGCCGGTCCGGTTCACTGACGTGCTGGGGCTCCGCTCTGGTGACCCGGTACAGACCTCCGGGGTAAAGGTGGGCCGGGTGGAGGACGTGGTACTGGAAGACGTGGGCCGGGTCATGGTCTATCTCAGTGTCGACGCCGATGCGCGCCCCCACGCCGATGCGCGCGCGGCGGTCGCCGCCCTGGACCTGCTGGGCGCCAAGTACATCGATTATTCACCGGGCAAATCCGCCGAGCTGTTGCGGCCCGGCCAGGCGATTACCGGGGCACGAGAGATGGCGCTGGCAGAGGGCGCGGCGGGCCTGGCCCAGCGGGCGACCGAGGCGATCGCGTCGGCGCAGACGATTTTCTCGCAGCGCACCGCCGACGACATCCACAACACCATGGTGGCCGCCACCCGCGCGCTCGACATGGCGACCAGGATCGGGGGCGGGCCGCAGCTGCAGCAGGCGGCGGAGGCGGTGCGCTCGCTCCAGGTCATCGCCACCCGGCTCGATTCCATTCTGGGCAATCCGGCGATCAACAAATCGCTGGACCAGCTGGACGAGCTGACCACGAGTCTCAATGAAATGGCGCAGGGCCTCGCGTCCACCAGCCAGTCGCTGGGCTCGATTCTCAAGAAGATGGACGAGGGCCAAGGCATGTTCGGGAAGATGGCCAACGACACGACCCTCTACCACGACCTGCACGAGACCATGCTCAAGATCCAGCAGTTGATTGACGACATTCAGAAGAACCCGCGCCGGTACGTGCCGCCGATGAAAGTGTTCTAGGTTGTACGGGAGTGAGTAGTGCGTGGTACGTGGTGCGTGGCGAAACCTCGACCCTAATGCCACGCACCACGCACGGGTAACCCTTCCCACCCTTAGATTCGTCCCATGCTGTCCCTAACGTTCCTCGGTACTTCCGCCGCGCGGCCCACGGTCGAGCGCAACGTGTCGTCCATCGCGCTGGTGCGCGAAGGTGAGACGCTGCTCTTCGAGTGCGGCGAAGGCACCCAGCGGCAGATGATGCGCTACGGCGTGAGCTTCGCTCTTTCCGAAATTTTCATCACCCATTTTCACGCCGATCACTTTCTGGGCGTCATCGGGCTGATCCGCACGCTCGGCCTGCAGGGCCGCACCGATCCGCTGCACCTCTACGGCCCGCCCGGGGGGAAGCGCATCCTGTCCCGGGCGGTTGAGCTGGGAGTAGAGCGTGCGCCTTTTTCCATTGAACTGCACGAGCTCGACGCCGGCGACAAGTTGCGGCGCAAGGACTACGACCTCGAGGTCATTCCCGCAGACCATGGGAAGGGTGCGGTCGCCTTCGCCTTGCGCGAGCACGCCAGACTGGGACGATTCGATCCGGACAAGGCAAAGGCGATGGGAATTCCGGAAGGCCCGTTGTGGGGCAGGATCCACAAAGGTGAAGCGGTGGAAGTTGAGGCACCGGAGCTCGGCGGGTCGGCGGGTCGGCGGGTCGTCAGTCCGTCGGAGCTGGTGGGGCCGCCGCGGCCGGGACGGCTGGTCGTCTTCAGCGGCGACACACGGCCGAGTCCGGCAATCGTGGAGGCGGCCACGGGCGCCGATTTGCTGGTGCACGAGGCGACGTTCGGTGATGAAGAGAAGGAACGAGCCAAGGAAACGGGTCATTCGACCGCGGTCGACGCGGCGCAGGTCGCACTCGCCGCGCGGGCCAGGCAATTGGTGATCACCCACCTCTCGGCCCGCTACTCGGCGAGTGGAGACGTTCTTCTCAAGGAAGCGCAGGCGGTGTTTCCGGCGACGGTTGTGGCGCGGGATGGGATGACGATTGAGGTGCCGTACCGGGACCTCACCCCTGTCCCCTCTCCCTGACGGGAGAGGGGAACGAGAGAGCGCCCGGATTAAGAACGGCTTTTACTGAACGATCACTTCTCCCGCCATGACGCTGTCGCCGAGGACGGTTGATCGGTACCGATAGGTTTCCGGCGGCACTGAAGGAGCGCAGGAAGGTCCCCGACGTCTTCACGCCCGAATCGCGGCCGTCGCTAAAGGTCACCGAATGCGCCCGGGTGCCCGCCCGTTGCCGGCGCCGTTGCCTCCGCCGGTGTTGACGCCGGGGCCGATGGTGGGCCGGCGATTGCCGTCAGCCGGACCCAGCGACTGGGTACAGGACAACGCGCCTGCCACCAGTAGGGCGGAACAGAGGAGGGTGCGAGCGCGGTTCATACTTTGACAGACACCGGTGCCGGGCGCGGGTCCGCCGGCCGGAGCGAGGCCTGGGCGCCACGGTTATCAGGGTTTACAGTGCGCGGTGGCCCGTCTAAGTTCCCAACCCGCACTGGAATAGCGGGGCTGTAGCTCAGCTGGGAGAGCGCCTGGATCGCACCCAGGAGGTCAGGGGTTCGAGCCCCCTCAGCTCCATGAAACAGGTGTCAGGGGTCAGGGCCCGGAGGCGAGGTTTTCCTGACACCTGGAACCTGACACCTGGCACCTGCTCTCTGCCCCTTGGTGTAACTGGCAACACGCCTGACTCTGGATCAGGAGAGTCCTGGTTCGAGCCCAGGAGGGGCAACTCGAAGCCCGATCTCACGATGAGTGGGGTCGGGCTTCGTACTCTCCATGCCCGCTGCTACCGTTTTGCTACCGTTTCTCAGGCGCTCTTGCTCGTCTTCCGGCTCATCAGCTTCACCGGCGAGGCCATGACGCGGAGCATCGTTTCCTCGTCCGCCTGCTGGTAACAGGTCAGCAGAGTCTGCGTGTCCCGCCAGCCTCCTGCGGCCTTCACGTCCACCAGCGGCATGTCTTTCCGCTCCGTCGCCCACTTTCTGCGGTAGGCGTGCCACCGCCCACCTGCGAGCTTTCCGACCTTCGCCTGTGCCTCGGCTCGATCGAGCAACTCCCCGAAGATGTCGCGCGGCCAGGGCTCGTCCCGGGACCTGCTCGGAAACAACCATCCGTCTCCGATGACCCCCAGCCTGACCTTGAAGGTTCTAACCTCTTCGGCCAGGTGCTCGGGGATTGGCACGACGCTCTCGCGGCCACGCTTGTCGAACCCGGCCCGCCACCTAATAGCCGGCGGATCGAATTCGATGTCCGACCACCTCAGGCCTCGGATCGCGCCGATTCTGCGACCAGTGCCCTCGGCCAGGACCAGCGCGAGCTCGAACCGCACCCACCGCTCGCGCCCGCGTTTCTGCGGCGCGCTGCCCGCGAGTTCCCGTGCTGCTTCCCGCACCCTCACGAACCGGTCATACGTCGCGACCGGCCTTCGCGGGTTTTCCTCCTTAGGAAGCCTCATCCCGCGGAGGGGATTCTCCGTGAGAAGCCACGACCCATTGGGCTTGCGTTCCCTGGTTGCCCAGAGGATCATCGCGCGAAGCACGCACAGGTCGTCACGGACGGCCGTAGCGCGAACCGGCTTGGTTCTTCGACCGTCAGGCCATCCTGCCCCGTTTCGCCGGATCTGGACATACCGGTCAACGTCGTTCAGGGTCAGGTGCTCCACGCGCTTGGTGGTGCCGAGGCCCGCGATCAGCCGTTCAGCGGCGCTCTTCTTCTGGCGTTGCGTGCGCTTGGTATTCTGTCGGTATCCTGAAGCCTCCCGCTGGTAGAGTTCCCAGAGTTCCCCGAGCGTCAGGGGTCGGTCGGACGCTTCATTCTCGCCGTTTACGACGGCGCGGTAGAACGCTTCCGCCCGCTTGAGCGCCTCCGTGCGGCTCTTCGTCTTGAGCGAGGCCCAATTCGCGCCGCGCCCCGGGATCCACGTTATCCGAACGAATTCGCCGCCTGGACTGCGCTGAGTGACCCGGACCCGGCATCCACGCTCTCCAAGCGAGGCTGACCAGCATCCACCCCCGCTCTTATGCCACGGCGTCCGAATCGAAACCTTAGGCAACCGTCTCTCCATCTGTTGCGCCCTTTCTACGGCGCCAGACGGTCACCAAGTGCCGAGCATCGGCGTCGACATCGTACGAGCTGTCGCCCGTCGAGTCAACTCGATGCGGCTTTCTGGGAAGGTCTGCGGCGCGGAAGAACAGCCTACGGCCGCGGCGGAAGGCGGTGAGTCGGCCGAGCCGGGCCATGCGGCGGAGGTGGTCGGGCGAGTAACCCGTGGCCTGGGACGCCTCGTCCAGCGAGAGTTCGGCCTGGTCCTCGGCATTCCAGAGCAGTTCGAGCTCGGCCAGGATCTGATCGCAGAGCCTCGCCCCGTCCACGAGCGCGCCGAGCCGGTTGAGCTCATCGCGCCGCTTCCGAAGCTCTTGAACAAACTGCTGCCGGGTCATCGTGTCACCGTTCCGGACTCGCGCTTCTCATTTCTCGTTTCACGTCCCGTTTCTCAGCTCTCCAACACCCCTCTCACAACACCTTCACCCATCACCAGTTACCAACTTCATTTCAGCTTCATTCCAGCGTTTCACGCTCTGCCGCAGATGCCACTTCGCCCGCTCGAGGGCGCTGCGAGAGCCCCATCCGAGCAGTTCAACGGACGTGTCGCGACCGTTGGGGCTCCGCTCAACCGCCTGGCATCTGCCGTTTCCCAAAGGCCTCTGGGCCGCCTTGGCGCTTCGCACACGCGAGCGCAAAAAAAGGGGCCCCTCACTGGGGGGTGGCGCGGAGCCACTGCTCAAAACGAGCAGCCACCTTCAGGACAGATTCGACATCCGATTCTGTCCAGCACAGCGCCGCTGCCGCCTTTAGCGCCACGGCGCGCGCGATCCGCGCGTCCACGGACGCTTCTTGCGCGTGGCGCTCGACACTGGCGTCCTCGACGCCCATTTCTTCGGCGGGCTCCGACACTCGGATCTCCTCGATGCTCCGGAACCTGCCGGACTCCGAGTACGCGATCTCGACCTCAGCGCCGCGCTCGACCGGGCACTGACCCGCGCCGTCGAACCACGAGCGGCCGATACGGACACCGTAGCGGTCCTCGGAGTTCTGGGCGGTCGCGACGACCACGCCCCTGGCCTGCTTCAGTTCGCTCATACAATCACCTCCGCTGCTTGATAGGCGGGTCGCGAAACCCGCCGCCCAACCGCGGGGCTTCGCGCCTCGTCGACGCCAGCGGATGACGAACTGAAGGTCATGCCGATGCCTCGGGGCGATCCTGCGGACCGCCCTCGTCGAACTCAGGCTGGAACTCGCGCAGCAGCTTGAAGCGGACCTTCTCGAGCACGACCGCTGCCTCGGGCCCGAGCGTCGCGGTGATTGTGCGCTTCAGCTTCGCGGCCTCGTCTTCGGACTTCACGCAGTACCACACTTGGTTGAAGCCGACCTCGAGGTCTCGCAAGTTCGCGATCTCCTTTTGCACGCCCTCGATGAGTACCTCTGCGGCTATCGCGACGCCGTCCTTCTGGAGGCTCACGTCCACGCTCTTGCCATCCACGAAGTGCTCAACCGTGGCGTGGTAGCCGTTCCTTCGGGCCCAAGCAGCAATGACGTGCTGATGGTAGATGTGCTCCAGGCTGCCCCTGCCAGCGGGCCGTTGGCAGGCCACGCCGATCGATTTAAGGAACTGCACGCCTTTATTGGTCACGACCGTGAGCTTGAACCCGCGCGACTTGTTGTGCGTCCTGACTTCCTGAAGCTCAATCAGGTCCGAAGACGCGAGTTCGCTGCGGAGCGCGGTTCCCTGCGAAAGCGGGACCTGTAACCTGCGGTCGCGCCAGGTGACGGGCACCAGCTGGTCCTTGCTGATCTCGACCAGGTAGTCCAGTGCGCCCTTCGAGACGAGCGGCAGTTTCTCCTCCTTCGGCGGCTCCGCTGCAGCCGGGCGGCCTCCCTCAAGCGGGATGAAGCTCAAGCTGTTGATCGTGTCGTGGATCCTCTTCTCGATCTCCGCGGGCTCCGGAGCCCTCACCGGGCAGTCGTGGACCCTCACCAGGAAAGGCTCGGGCCACGACGGGTTGTTGTACTGCACCACGCACACCTGCCGAGGGAGCCGTGAAAGCGCGGCGCGCTGCTCGTGGTTCAAGCTCAGGCTGCGTTGGATCGCATCCTGGTCCCTGCCTTCAATCGTCGAGAAGACGAACCGCGAGGTGCAGTTCGCGACGATCTGTGTCGGCAGCTCGCTCGGCACCTGGTCAGTGCAGAGCAGCGCCACGCGGCACTTCGCAAGCGTTCGCGCGGCGTCCAAGACCACCGGTTCAGCGATGTCCGCGCGGCGCAGCCGCTCGCGGTTGGTGAGGCGGTGCAGCTCCTCCACCACCAGCATGAGCTTCGGCACCGGGTGGGGATCGGGCTGGAAGTGGCAGCTGATGCGCAGAAGCAGGTCGTTGACAGCCAGGCAGTAGTCGTCCGCGTTCATGCCGCGGAAGCGGAGCAGCGTGCTTGTCGAGGTGAGATCGGCAATGTCGTGGCCGGACGCGCAGCTGAACACCGGGCTCGTGAGCAATCCCTCAAACCGGTTTTTCAGGCTCTCGTAGAAACCGTACTCGCGGCCTGCGCGCTGGAGCTTGAAACGCAGCTGCATCAGCGCCTCGTACAGGTCCGCGATGCTCACAGGACGCGATGGGTTCAGCCCCTTGCAGTGCTTGAGGAGGAAGCGGAGCATGGACTTTGAGCCGTCGCGGAGGTACAGCGACTCGCCCATGTTTCGAATCGCGTAGCCCCACCAGACCTCATCAGGAACACCGGCAGGGGGGCCGAACAACCCAATCCGCAGGTTCTGCCAGTCGATGACCTGCCAGCCCCCGCTGAGCGCGAGGTCGGCGTAGGCCGGGTCGTCCTCGGGGTCGATGATGAAGCACAGCTGCCCATCTACCAGCCGCCGGGCCGCCATGGACTTGCCGCCGCGCGTGGCGCCAACGAACAGCCGGTGGACGGTAACGTGCGGAACGCTCATCTCTCCGCACGCCTCGAGCCCCTGGACCGTCGGCTTGACTGCGGTCCCGAAACCCAGATAGGGAACGTGCTCCGCGCCTGGAACGATGAAGTCCCTGCTGGTAGGCGTCTTGAACGGCTGAGGGCTGTACGCCTCATCGCCTGCCTCCGCCGTGAGCTTGCGCAGGAGCGACTCTTCGAGCCTGGGGTCCGGATACATGGCGAGCCGCCGCATCAGGGCCCTGAAACCCGGCTCCCGGTGGCGGCCCGTGATTTCCGCCAGCTCGAGGATCCGCGGGAGTGCGCTCACGGCAGCTGCTTTCTCCCGCCGGGGAGCTGCTTCTCGCGCCGCGCGGCATCCAGGCCAGCCTTGGCGATCTCGCGCTGCAGCGCCTCGGTTTCCAGCCGGGAGTCCAAGGCCCGGCGCTCAAGCTCGTTTCGGGCGGCTGCTTGCGACGCCTCGACGAGCAGGCGCTTGTGCTGCAGCTCTAGATTCGCGTCCTGCAGCCTGATGTTCGCGTAGGCCGTCTCCTCCTGGGCCGTGATGAGCCGCCGTTGCGCTTGTTCGCGTGCGTCCTCCAGTTCCAGTCTCCTTTCTTCAAACCCCACGCGGCGCTCCTCGAACTCCAGCCTGCGCTCCTGATGCCGCATGTCCAACCGGAGCTTCTCAATGCCCGTTTTCGCGGCCTGGACCTGGGCCTCGGCGAGGGACACCTGCTGCCGAGCTGCGGCCAGCCTGGCCACGGCCAAGCCCTCCTCAGCCGCCCGCTTGAACACCGCGTGCCTTCGGTGCGGCTCAGCGCAGCTCCGGTGGTACCAGGCCTGCTCAGGAGTCCCCTGTCCGACGAGCTCGCCGGTGCCGGGCAGGATCTGCGACCCGCAGGATGGGCAGCGATGGATGCACCGGACGCACCAGATCTTTCCGTCCAGCTCGACCGTCTCTTTCGGGTCATCGACCACGTGCCCGCACGCCAGCGGCGCGACCCGCACGTCCAGGCGCTTGTTGCCTGAGTCGTCGAAGACTTCGTGAGCTTCCTTCAGGAAGACGGGATTGCCGTCCACCATGAGGTAGAAGTTCGTGCGGGTGTGCATGCCCGGCGCTTCGAGGGGCCCGCGCCCGGTTTCGGCTGCCACGAGGAACGCCTTCTTGTCCATCACCGCCTCCCGGATGCGACAAGCCGCAGGTTGGGGTTGCTGCCCGCCAGGGCGAAGCGCCCGCCGCCCCAGCCAACCATCAGGACGCCGCGACCAACGCCGTGGTACGCCCTGCCCGCGCGTCCGCCCCTGGCCATGAGTGAGTACACGTACCGGCCCGGCGGCAGGGCAACGGTAGCAAGCCCGGAGCGGGGATCGGTCCTCACGCGAGTGCCGCCGATGGCCACTTCCAGGTCGACGTCGCCGGCCATGGGATTGACCAACGTCACGTCCACGGTGCCCGACTGGCGTTGAAGGTCCTGAAGCCGAGTCGCAGCTTCAGCCAGCTCGCGCACCTGGTTCTCCCGGTTCTCCAGCTGCGCTGACAGCTGGCTGAGTTCCGCGGACTCCTGCTGCAAACTTGCCTCCGTTGCGGCCACGGCCGCGTCACGCCGTTCCAGCTCGGACCTGCGGGTGGCGAGCTGCTGCCGCCCGGCGCTGAGGTCTCGTTCCCACTGGATGAGAGTTGCTTCCCAACTGCCGAACTGCTGCTCGGCCCGCTGAAGCTTCTGCTCCCGAGCGCCGAGAGCTCGCTCCGCCTCGCGAATCTCGGCCCGCTTGGCGTCCAGCCCGCTCGCTACCTGCTCCACCTGCCCGACGCGCGCCTGCACCACGTTCTCCCGCCTGTTGAGCTCTGCTTCCTTGCTAGCCAGCTTGTCCCGCCAACTGGTTAGCTCTCCCCTCTCACGCCAGAACTCCGCTCTGGCATCTACGTACGGAGCGACCAGCCTGTCCCTGACCGGCAGGAACGCTGCGCCCACCAGCACGATGAACGCCGCAACCTGCAGGCTGAGCCACCGCCGACCGGACTTGCGAACCGCCTGCTCTCGGCCCTGCAGCTCGGCGGCTTCCTTTCCGTGCCTCGCCTTCATCTCCTGCTCGCGCTTTCCCTGGGCCACCGTCGTCACCGTGAGCTCAGAGTTGCGGGTTGCCCACTCCCTTTCCAGCGCCTCGCGCCTGACGCGCATTTCCTCCTCCTGCCGTTGCTGCGCCGCCACCAGCTTGCCGTCGAAGGCCTCCCTGTCCGAAGCGAGCCTGGCCCGGCCAGCCTCTAGGTCCTCGAACGGCTTGAGCGCGGCGTCACGCCGGTCCAGCTCTGCAGCCCGGTGCTGGAGTTGCTGTTCTTTCTTGCGTGCCTTCCGTTCCCAAGCAGCGTGTTCTTCCGCAAGTCGTGCTTCGGCTCTTTGGTAGCCGTGAGCGGCTGTGGAAAGCCTTTCTCGTTCGTTCGTTACCGCCAGCTCCTGTTCGACGACGGATTTCGCGAGCTTCCGGTTGCCCTCGGCCAGCGCTTCCTTCTCAGCAGCCAGGCGCTGGAGTTCAGCCCGGCCGGCAGAGAGGCCCTCGTCAACTGGTGCGGACACGATCTCCGTCAGGAACTCCGGCGCCGCGACCCCGCGGCAGAGCGCGTACCAAGGCGAGAGGCCGATCGCGGTCCCGATCTCGTCTCCACGGCCGCAGAGCGTCGCGTAGTAGGCGATCGTCCTCGCAGAGTCGCGTAGCTTGGCGATCATCTCGTCGTTCTTGAGCTCTTGCATCATCCCTCCTGCTCCCATTCCGACAACTGGAGCCAGGGATGGAGGCCACGGCCGAAGCAGCGTGGGCACTCCATCTCGCCTTCATCGTTGTGTTCTTTGATTTCTCCGCACTGGTCGCAGAACTCGATGTGGCACGCAGGGCACTTGCCGCCGCCTTCCAGTTCCTTGCCGCACCGGTTGCATGTCCGGACGAAGCCGCGAGGGGCTCTCGGCATCCCGCCCCGGGCCGGTGTGACGGGGTGTGAGCTGGGAGCCCGGTACGGATGCCCTGTGGTTGGGTCGATCTCGAAAACCGGTGGCAGGCCAGGGTGCGACGCGTTAAGTGCCCTCATCCCGCTGAACCAGGCCTCGTCCGCGACGGGCACGCTCAATCCGCGCGGATGGACGGGGCCCGCCTCGTCCAGCGGGCCCGGCACCTGGGCGCCGTTCCCAGGGAGCAAGGGCCAGGACTCGGTGATCGGAGTGAAGAGCGCAGCGTCCCACGCTGGCAGCCCGGCCGAAGCGTCCACCGGCGGCGCCACGGGCGGCATGAGCGGCTCGGGGGTGGGCACGGCTGGGGACGGAAGGAACCAGGGGTCCCACGGGTGTTCGCCGAACGGATCGGTCATCGCGCCTCCTTGGGCTCTCCGCCTCCTATTGCTGCCAGCATTCCGGGCACCTCACGCCCGCTGGGTTCGTCTGTGCAGTGTTCGCCGACTCAGAGAAGGCGAACAGCGTTTCGCCGTCGCCCACCATGGACCACACGTCGTCGCTCATCGCCAGGACCATTCCCTCAGCCGTGTGCAGGCGCAGACTGTCCATGTCCACGCCGTGGGCAACTCTAAGAACGGTCAGCAACTCGGAAGGGGTCTCGCCGCGGTGAATCACCGCAGGAACCATCCTGCCGCCAATGGTTACGGTGATCCAACGGATCCGGCTCGCTGGCCCGCCGGGAGCAACTGGCGATGTGCCTTGGCTCATGCGGTCGCCGTCCTCGAACAAGGGGCACCCTCGGTCTATTGCGCTGAAGCAGCCTCCCTCTTATAGGTCCATGGGAGGCCGTACCAAGACAGGGGATCGGGCCCACTAAGACAGGGGGTGCGACTCTCGTGCCGGCTGGGCGAAGAAGGCGCACGCGTCTGGTAAGCCTCGACGCTGAGCTGGAGCTTGAATCCGGCCAGCGCGTGAGTTGGCAATCTCGCCACGCCATCCCGATCGGCGAGTTCGTCGAGTCCGCCGGCGGACCACGAGGGTTCTTTGCCGACTCAGAGGCGGGGCAACGCGTTGTCTCCTGCGCCGCGGGCCTCGCCGACCCATTCGTCGAGAGAATCTGGAACGCCGCGCCGGCGCTTCGCCCTTCAAGGGAGCAACGGAGGATTGCCGGATCGGTTCACGGGCGGCTCGCTTCTCTTGCGATGCCGTACCTGCTCGGCGAAGCACCCGCACGTTGGCTAGGCAGGCGCAAGTACGGGCCGGTGCTGAAGCCGCTCGCCGATGCGTCAGGCAGCAAGGCTTTCTATCAGAGCGCCAACACGCAGATCGAGCGCCTGGTTCCTCGTCTACGCGCGACGGTGACTCTAGTTCACGCGGCGCAAGGATCAGAGGATGAATTGGCTGCCTGCCTGTTGAAGTCAGCCACGGATGGGTGGAGGACGGGCCCGGTCGCAATGCTCTCGATGGTGCGGGAGCGGATATCGAGGGACCTTCCGGAGGTCGGCTCCAACCTGAGCGCTCTTGCGGGCGGCCTCGTGCGTCAAGCGTTTGTCGTGCTGGATAACTCGGTTCGTTGCAACGAAGTGGATTCCAGCATCGAAGCGTTCTTGAAGGTCTACCAGCTTTTGAGGCTCGCCGCGCTTTTCCACCCCGACCCGACTTCGCTTCGCGATCAGATTCGTGACAGGCTCAACCAGCTTTCCGACCGTGGTTCGACGAAGGTCACGTGGCTTGAACGGGCGATGAAGCGCCCGCTGCACCTTCTCCTCTCGGGGGAAGAGTGGAACACCTTCATCAACGAGCTCCTGGATTGGGCAACCGAGCCGGTTGGCTACGCAGCGTCATTCGCGGCGTACGAGGCCGGTTACTACCAGGATGATCTCAACGAGGACCTATGGGACAGAATCAGGAACCCGTACGCCCTGACTTCCCCGTGGACGCACGAGGCGCTTCACAAGGTCCTCGAGGAGTCGGACAAGAACACCCGAGAACCATGGTATGACAAGCCTCATCACGCGGCTATAAACGCCTTGCGAGTTGCAGTGTATCTCAGGGCGTGTCCGCCGCTTCCACTAGGTCACAGGCAGCGGATTGCGGTCACGCACATCGCGAGGCACGCAGCCTGCCGCGTTTCCCGCCTCGATCATCCAAGGCGACCTGAGGTCAGGGCCTGGGGGGTTCGCCTGGAGAACTACGCTCGATCCGGGGAGTGGTGATCACCGCAGGGTACAAGAGCTCCAAAAAGGACTGAACCGCGCCCCTCACGTCCGAGACGCTGGGATTGCCCAAACGAGCGTTCATGGCTGCCAGCGACCGCGAGGAGTAGTAGGCCGAGAGCGTGTCGCGCTCGTCCGATGAAATGATTCGAGCCTGCTCGAGAAGGTCCGCACGGTACGCGTGGTAGCGCCAGGGCGCCATCCCGCCCCGTTCACCTTTGAAGAATAGTGAGAGTCGGTAGAGGGCTTTGTCTGCGATTCTCCGTTCGGCTCTCGTCATGCGTGGTGATTCGCTCGTCCGGTAGCCATGTGGTTCCAAAGGTGGTTCTGGCTCCGTTGGCGGCGGCCCCCTGATGCTCGCTCCAACCCACCTGAGATAACGGCCGCGCCTCTCGGGGTTGAGAACACCATACATCCTGTCGAGCAGGTCTCGTTCGACTCGGTCCACAAGCCCGAAGGCAAACGATCTTCGGAGGTCTTGCTTCTCCCACAGGTGATAGCGAACCAAGAGGTAGTCCGGGCCGTACTGGAATGGCGGTGCGCTGTCCCGCACGAAATCCCGCTCGTACTCCCGAACGTTCGCTTTGTACAGGCCGCGTGCAGCGTCTCGCCATCGCACATCGTTCGCCTCCCGGCTCGAATGGAACAAGAATAGGGAATAGAGCACCTTCTGAGCCGCAATAGACACCTTGGCTGGGAAAGAATAAGAAGCCAACGACGGCCTGCCAGTCACGCGGCTTGGACGTGTGCCAGCTGTTATCCAAATAAGCGTGTCGAAAGCTTTAAGCGGTTGCAGATGCAAAGAAGGACTTAGTGATCGATGTGCCAGATAGCGCACGTGTGATGGCGATTGTTCGGGAGATCTCAACCGAGATGCGGAAGTACTCCGAACATGGTGTAACGCGGAGTAACGTTGTAAGGATCTTGGCCCACATAGATCTACTTCGGGTCGCGCACACTGAGCTGCTGGCTTCGTTTGCGCTAGGTCAGCGGAAATCGATGGACAAGGCCGGTGAAAGGCTCTACCGGGAGTCTCTGCTAGGAAGGTATTTTCCGAGAGAGGTCCGTCAGAATCGCGCGTCTCAAAGAAGACCGAAGCAACGCTAGAAGAGACAACAACCGGGGCCGGAACTCGCCCGAGCCCCAAGAGAGGTCGACTACCTCTCGTACCGCGCTGGGCAGTGCACGTTGTTGCACTCTCCGTAGCTCAGGCGATGGCCGCAGGATTCGCAGAACCTCTTCTCGCCATATCGTCCGCAACGGCAGTCTTCCAACCGTTTTCCACAGTAGCCGCAGTACGCGTAATGCACGGCGCGCTCCTTTCGGTCGGAACCTCGGGTGAGAGTTGGTAAGGTCGTAACAACCTGCCGCGCGGCGCGCACCAACGACCACCTAGTCGCGGATCACCGGGTGGTCCTCGTCAGGCAATATGTTTGCCACGTCCTGGACCGTGCGCTTGAATTTCTCGAACAAATCCGGCTCTCGTGCTCTTCTCGTGAAGTCGCTGCCTATCCTATCGAACTCCTGATGGCGGGAGGCCCGCATCTCCTGTATGGCCTGAGACTGGACGCGCAATGCGCTTTCCCGTTCCTCGATCTGACGCTCCGAGAGTTCGCGCTGGACAGCCATGTCGTGACGCAGCGAGGCGATCTCGCTCTGCATCTGCCGGATGGCCCGGCGACTCTCACGCTCCTCTGCCCTTCTTCTCGCCTCGGCCTCCGCGGAGGCAAGGAGTGAGCAGTTGACGGGTTCTCGCCGTTTGGTGCGGTGGTACCAGGAACCATCCACGGAGACAGCCTCTCCCGGTTCTATGGTCTCGCCGCACTCAGCGCACACAAGGAGGCACTTGGAGCAGACCAAACTGGCCTGGTCTGTCCGCTTGATGTGTGCCAGGTCGGCAACCTTGTGGCCGCAATTGAGCAGGACGGATAGTTTAGCGATCGTGTCGCCAGCCTTGTCCACCTCGATCTCGAAGCGGATAGGGGGAGTCTGGCTCTCGGCGCATTTAGCCTGCTCCCGTCTGATGGCTTCGAGGAGCGCGTCCCGCATCGCCGCGTTGTGCTCGCGGTTCTGCGCGCTATGCCCGTTGACCGCCTGAGAGCGATCGGCTACGCGCTCGGACGACAAGGTGTCCCGCCGGAGGTAGGCATCAGTGTGCTGCTCAAAAGTGACGCCTATCATGGCTTGCTGCAAGCTGGACGGTCGGCAGAGGAGGCTGCCCAGCTCGTTGCGGGGATCCTCAACGACTCCTATCTGCGCGGCCTCGCAATATTCGAAAAGGAGCGTCACGATACGCTGTTTGCAGAAGCACAGGAATCAAAGGCGCAGCGACAATACTCGGACGCACTCGACCTTTACGGACAGGTACTTGAGATCAATCCGGTCAACGTCGAAGCACACATCGGAACCGGCGATTGCTTGCAGGGTCTGCGAAGGCACGCGGAGGCAGCGACGGCCTACGAAAGAGCGCTTGATCTCCGTCCGGGCGACGGGGACGTGCTGCTCGCAAAGGCAAGGAGCGAGCGGGATGCGGACCACCTTGCCGAGGCAGTTCGCACGTACCGTACTGCCATCTCGGAAGCCCGACCGCCCGCTGGCTCACGTGCTGACAGGTGGGGGTACAACGTACGGCGCGAGCTGGTTGACGCTCTCTTCCGTCAGGCGAACTGGCAGGCCGCGCTGAATGAGATCGGCGTGCTTCGGTCTTCCTTGCGATCGCGCGCTCCATCAGGTCAGCACGAGGAAGGCGCCGCATTGCTCGGTCTGGAAGCGTTCGCGTTCACTAAACTCGGACAGTACAAGACGGCACTGGAACGTCACGAGGAGGCTCGCAGACTGGACGGCGACTACGTGGCGAAGCTTCCAGGTGAGGTCAGCGGCTTTCTTGACGGGATCGGACCTTTCCGCAGCATATCGTACGGCGTATCTCGTCTTTGGTCTGGCGCGCGTAACTGGGCTCCGGTCAGCGTCGTTGCGGGGGGTGCTGCAGCCGTCCTCGCCGCGATCCTTCTGACGGACGCGGTACTTCTCTCCACTCAGCCGGCACGGTTGTGGGTGGTGGCAGCGGCGTCCTTCAGCCTCGTGGGGATCGTGGGCTGGCTACTTTCGCTGGACCTGCGAACGGCTCCCGGCGCGCGGGCAGGATGGGCCTTCCTGACCGTGGCAGCTTTGGTCGGTTCAGCGTACGCAACTGCTCAGGGCCTGCCCCGTGGCTTCGAGGGCCGCGGTTCGAGCCCGTTTGCCGCAACTAGACAGCCTCCGTCGCGGGTGTCAGCGGTCCCTGGAGGCGGCCGGAGCATCGCGCCCCTTGGAAGAGACAATCGGACCAGAGTGCCAGCCAGCTCATCTCAAAGAGGCGCTGAACGCCCCTCCAGGGCGACCATCGCCGCAGTCGCGCCCGTGAGGGCCTGGGTTACGACGCCTGGGTTCGGGAGGCTGATGCGCGAGGTGTGGTGCGACATGCCGATCTATTGTTTCGCGGTAGGGGATGGGGGCGAAGTCCTGCTCTTTGACGGGCCGGGATGGACCCGAATGAGTACTCCAACAAGTGCGGACCTGAAGGCGATTTGGGGCTTCTCCCATACAGACGTTTTCGCGGTGGGTAACTCCGGCGTGATCTTGCGATACGATGGGAACACCTGGACTCAGATGCGCAGTGGCACTACAAACCACCTGCTCGAAGTCTGGGGCCCGGCGCCTAACGTCGTGTTTGCGGGCGGTGTCTTTGGCACCCTCCTCCGGTACGACGGGGTCAGTTGGTCGGAAATGGCGACGCCGACAACTCAGGACCTGTGGGGTCTTTGGGGGAGCAGCTGGAGCAACGTTTACGCGGTCGGCGGGAGTGGCAGGGTGTTGCATTACGACGGCTCGGAGTGGCGGGTACAGCCGGTTGGTCGTTGGGAAACGCTCTTCGCTGTCTGGGGGAGCTCAGCATCCAATGTGTTTGCGGTCGGTGGTGGCGGCACGGTCCTGCATTTCGACGGTGCGACTTGGAGCCGCATGAGCAGCGGCACAACGGCCATCCTGAACGATATCTGGGGTTCTGGGCCGCAAGATGTTTACGCAGTCGGTTCCCGCGGTGTGATCATACGGTTTGACGGCATCCGCTGGACGGCCATGTCGAGCGGCACTGGCCTGGATCTCTCCGGCGTTCACGGAAGTGGTGGTCCTCCGGCGGACGTGTTCGCAGTTGGCTCTAACCGGGTCATTCTCAGGGGAAGGCGGTAGCCGCTTTCTCTGGCGGGTGCTCAGGCCCCGACGACATGCGCAAAGAGACTCAGCACTTCCGGGGTTCTGAATTTCGTTGACCAACCCGTTCTCTCCCAGATAGAACCTCACACGCCCGCCCGTTAAGACCAGTTCCCGGGCCCATGCAATGACCCCGTCAACCAGCTCCCTCCGAACCTCAACCAAGCACGTGCCCCAGCTACGGCACCCTCAAAACTGCGACCACCTTCCCGCCTTCGACCCCAATGAAAGGGAACTTCTGAAGGCGCGCGGCGGTTGTCGCCCGGCGTATCTGGGCGCGGGTTGCGCCAGGCATAGCCACGCGCCCGCCGCCGTTTTGCTGTGTCCCTACCGTATGACGATCCGCAGCCCGACTCGGTATATCGCCGGCTCCGATCCCCGTCCGCCGTTGTAACGCGCCACGATGGTCTCGAGCACCTGGACCGAGGCCGTGTAGGAGAGACCATCAACCACCAGGTACTCCGCTCCGCGCACCACCCTGAGCGGGAAGCCGGCAACAAGGCGAACGACGTGCTGGGAACCCGGATGTAAGAAGATGTCGATTACATTTGGCGCGGCCTGGTCAGAGTAGTGAACGACCGCCAAGAGCGTGAACGTCGGATCGACGCGGAGCTCCTGTTCTACGCTCCTCCCAGAGTACGGTTGCGGCGGCGTTATCACAAACGTCGAGTTGAGCAGCGTGGCTCGGCTCGCGTCTACTGCCGATTGCACATTGGACTCGTCGGTTCCCGCGTTCGTCGAGTCCTGGGGAAACCCAGCCAAGGCCTCCCTGATTCCCTCCCAGGTGGCTCGCGAGCAGCTGGCTGTGAGCGCGGCTACCAGCAGAGCGACTAGGGGAGAGCGACGGTGCAGGTATGTTGTGAAAGCGCGGGCGCGTGGCATGGTAGCCTCCGTGAGTGCTGTGACGCGTTCTCCGACGCGTGCGGTCTCGGCTAGATGCCGTACATCCTGGGGCAGGCCAGCGATATCCACGTGGTGCCCGTGAACCGGGACACCAGGCCGGTCATCTTCTTTGTGCGCCTGTCATACCCGCTCCACATTGCGACCGCGAGCGAATAGCCCGGCAGCTTCCGGTTGTCGCACGGCGCATCGGCGGTGCGGAAGCTGACCGAGCCGGACCCGCGCACCTGGGACGGCGGCAGGTCGATTTCGCGACCGTTCGGGGCCCGTATGGAAACGCCTATCCAGTACCCGGCCCGTGCGTTTTCGTAGTTCACCGTGATTTGGGTGCCCAGCACAACGTTCTGGGTCGTGACGCGGGTGATGCCCTGCGCCAAGACCGCCGGGCTTCTGGGAGGAAGAGCCGTGAGCGCAAACGTGAGCCAGAGCCAAGCCGGACCCTTGGTTGCCATCGCAACCCTCCGCGTGAGGGGCGGTCCGGACCGCCGAGTTGACGGATCCGGCCACCGCGTCACCAGACGACTGTCCGGGCCGTTGCCGGGCGGGGCTAATTCGGTGCCACTTCTATGCTGTCGCTACTTCTATGCTGTGTCAATAGCGTGGTGGCGGCATGGCATCTCACCGGCAGCCGCTCCGCGCAATCATTGGCGCCCGCCTGAGGGAATTGCGGGGCAGGGCAGGGATTAAGTCACAGGAGAAGCTTGGCCACCTGGCAGGCGTGCACAGGACCTACGTCGGCAGGCTGGAGCGGGGCGAGAGCGGGGTGACGGTGGACATGCTCGCAGCCATTCTCGCGGCAATGTCGGTCAGCCTTGCTGAATTCTTCAGACCGTTTGAGCAGGTGGTCAGGCCTAAGACGCCGAGGAAGCGCGACTAGCCTAGACCGACACGAGTTCAAAGGAGCGAGTTGCGGGCACTGACTGGCATCATCCTGCCCGAGAGGGGACCGAGCGTAAATGTCCACCAGGCGACGCCGTGAATACCTTCAGCTCTTGGATGCCGCCAAGGCCGCAGCCGAGTCCGCCATCGACGCCTTCAACCGAGTATGGCACCCATACCGATATGAAGCCACGCTCATTCTCCTCACGAACGCGTGGGAGCTGTTGGCGAAGGCGGTTCTCGTCCAGCAGCGAGAGTCGATAGTAAAAGGCCAACGGGGAGACACAATCACGGCCGAGACAGCGGTCCACCGGCTCCAGCTAAGGAAGTTACTCGACGAAACCCAAGTAGCGACGATCCAGCAGGTTGTCTCCCTGCGTCACGCCGCAACCCACCACCTATTACCCGAAGTCCCACCGGAAGTCATGCAACATCTGTTGTACTTCGCGTCCAAGTTCTTTCGATACGTGGTAGGTAAGGTATTCCCCGCTCATCTGAGAACAATGAACGAGGATTATCTGTCGCTGTCGTTCTCAGACCTCACTACATATGCCGACAAGGTGCAGAAATCCGTGTCTCGCGTGAAGAAAAGTGCTGGTCACAAGCGATTGGTGTGGCTCTTGGAGCGCGGTATCCAATTCGACGGCAGCCAATACATCACTGAGGCCCAATTCGAGCAGAAATACAAGGGAAAGAAGCGAGTGCTGCCGCACCTCGCACTAAGTCGGTTCATTCGAGGCGCTGAAATGGTCAGGATCGTACCCATCCAGGCGCCGCGAAACTTCACCGCTGACATCTCCCTCAGAAAAGGCAGTGCGGCCGATGCATCGCTGCCCGTTCTGGTCAAGCGAACAGAGATTGAGAGTGACTACCCGTATCTTACCCGTGAACTCGGACAGAAACTGGGCAAGAATCAAAACTGGGTGGCGCGAGCGGCAACGGTCCTCGGGTTGAAGGGTGTTCCAACGTTCCATCAGGCTGTGAGGGCCTCTACCACCAGTACAATCCAGCGATACTCGGAGGCGGCGCTGCAAAAGCTGCAGCAGAAGCTCGCGACAAGCCCTGACTTCGATCCGTACCACGCCCCGCCCGTTCCGCAGGCCCGACCGGCGTGATCCGCTGTTAGCGACATTGAGCGGGCAAAGCGGCACCCGACCTGGGATCTCGTCGAACGCGTGCTGACGACCATGGACGTGGGATGGGAAGAATTCGGGCAGGTCTTGGACCGCGAGACGCACCGGCAGGGGCGGTGATTGACTACCGCTCCCCATTGACGTGCGAGGCCTCCGTCGGTTAGGTGACCGCTACTTGGTCCCGCCGCTGCAGTCCGACGATCTTATTGGTATGCCGCCTACTTCAAGCGCTCCGGGTCCTGCTCACCTCAAGCTCCTCCAGCTGGTCTACGATCGCTTTCTCCAAACTGGGGAATGGCCCAAGACTCGCTCCGTGCGCCTGGCAATTCGGCACGAAGGGGACCTGTTCGAACTGGGTCAGGAGATCGGCCCGGAGCTCATGGTCACCGGCAGCACGGACAGTCCGAACGCGACCTGCCAACTTCGCATCCGGGCGCTTCGGGTTCTGGAACACGCAGAGCGCGACATCGAAAAAGTGGGTGCGGCCATTCCGTATCTGGTTAGCCGGTACCTCGAAGGCGCGGGGGAAGGGGAGCCTCGAATCTCGCCGGCGGAAGTCCAGCAGGCATTGGAGTTGTCCGAGCTTGAGACACGGCGTGTGCTAAGCTGGCTCGCCTACGCCCCCAGGCTGCTCCGAGGTTTCGGCTCAGGGCCCGACGGGCAGATTACGGACTTCACGCTTTCGGACGACATCTTGCGCCTTGAAGGAGTGACCACTCTCCAGGAATACCTTGAGCGCACTGACAGGCTGGACGAGGATTGGAGGCGCAAGGTGGCCGAAGTGTCCCCGCCACCGCGCGCACTCTCGTCGCGTCCGCCTAGGCTGGGCCTGAGGCAGAGCTCCTCAACGTTGGGCCTGGATCTCCTCGAGTTGCACGAGGACATCCGACAACACGTTGAGAAGCTATTTGCGGACGAGCACTATGCAGACGCCGTGCGGAGAGCCCTTACGGTTTTCGAGGTCCGCGTTCGAGAAATGGTCGCTTCTCGGCTTCGTTCAGGCGAGGGAGCGCCGTATGGTGTGGACCTGATGGGCAAAGCCTTCTCGGCAAAGGAGCCGCTTATCAGGCTCAACGATGGCGCGACGCCGACACAACGAGACGAGCAACGGGGCTTCCAGTTCCTCGCTCAAGGGGCCATGGCCTGGCTCCGCAACTGCCTGACACATGAACTAACGAATCTCCAGCCTTCCGAAGCGTTAGAGCGCCTTGGCTTTGTGAGCATGCTTATGAAGCGACTGGAGGCAGCGGCGAACAAAGAGCAGTAGCAGCGCCGCCGGCATTGGTGGTAATGGGCACCGGGCTTGCGCTGTGATTGACGGCGGGGGCGGTGTTGCGCGGAATTCGGTGGAGGAACAGGTTGAATGCATCGCGGCCCTCAGGAGTTGTCATGCTCATCTCAATGGACACGGGTAAGAAAGTGAAGCGGATCCCGCACCGCGTCGACTACGAGCGTTGGATTTCCCGACTCACCACGCAAGAGCTAGACGACATTCGCGCCGAGCTGACGCGCAGAATAACAGGTGGCGAGGTGCATACCTCGAGCTGGATTCCCGGCAGCGACTGGAGAGGCACTGTATTTCAGCCGATCTACGAGAGGGCGTGCAACAAGGACGAAAGGGCAGCCGCACTGTGTTTCGGCCTGATACTTTGGGTTCTCATGATGGATCGTCCTGACAGATGGAGCTACGGACGGTACGAAAAGAACGGAATTCCAATCGAAGGACTCACCTATTTTCGCCTCGATGGTTGATGGCTTTCAGTTCGCTCGGCGGCGTCGATTCGCGTAGCAATAAGTAGGGTATCAGCCCACATCGAGGCTAATGGTTCCTCCACGGCAGCCTCGCCCCAACAAACGCGACGGCCGAGGGCCTCGCTGGAGCGCCGCATCATCACGACGCTAGAGAACCGCTCCCGGCTCGGCGGCCGGAGTCTGCGTCACGGCACGCAGGCGACCGGTGTTCCGATGCACGGGAAAGGGTGTGTCATGAGCCGGAATTCGTGCGTCGGTCGAACGTATCCTGTGTACCTATGGTCGGACGCACGGAGCAGGAGTCGGTTCTTCTGCTGGAAAGAGATTACTGCCACGACCGTCTCTGCACCGTAGACGCCGTCTTTTAGCGGTTCTTTTTCACCGGCCGCCTCGAAGCAACGCAACGTTGCCAGCCTTTCCTGAACAAAACGAACATGGTCACCGGTATCTCCCTGTGAAATGTCGGCTCGGGGTGCCGGCATCAATGGAACGTTCGACAGTAGGATAGACAAGGCGACGCAGCACAGCGTCAACCACGGTCTCGCCCAAGCGAGTGTGGAGACGCCGAGGAATGCAACCACGGTTGCGACCAGGAACACGATAAAGACGACTTCAGGCAACCAGGGCAGGGTCCCGGCCAAGGGAATGTACCGGCGTCCCTGCCAGAGGAGCCAATAGGCAAAGCACCACGAAACTGTTGCCACAAGTGTCGAGCTGACGAGAAACCAACGGTGGTTCAGCGCCAACCGCACCCGCCCTATGCGCCCCTGGTTCTTCGGCGTGCCCAGGTACGCGAGCCAGCCCGCAAGCAGCACCAAGGTCGCCCATATGCCGCCCAACCGCACCAGGTTGACGATCGGTTCCGGCATCGGGCGCTATCGACTGTCTAGCGGAATCGCTATGACGTTGCTTGGCTGCTTCTGGCGATTGACGACATAGGCCGATGCGATGACGAGGGGCCAGTACCTCGCACTTCTTGTCCGTTGCTCGATCTCGATTGCTTTGTAGCGAGCATGTTCTGGGAGCCGACAGGGTACCCGCTGTCTCGACTGGATCTCTACTGTGTCGGTGTCAGTGGAGCCGTCGGGATGTGTAAGCTTTGTGAAAATGAGCCAGAGCGGTACGTCAGACTGCGCGTCATTCAGGCAAACGTGATGCTGCAGCGTCTGGCTTGGGCCCCATTGCAACGGCCGGACATCGTAGCCTGCAAGCATCCGCGGAAGCTGTGGGTCCTCCAGTCGGGAAATGGGCTCGAAGAGTACAACCGTCTTGACCACGGGTCCGCGCAGCTCAATCGGGGGCGCGTTCGGTACTCTCAGCTCAAGGGCGCGACCGAAACGTGCTGCCAGTCGGTCAGCGTCGACATCCAACGATCCAAACAAGAACACCGGGCTTGCACCGAAGGTCTCCAGTCCTCTTCTGTAGGCGTCGAGATCGATGTCAAGCCGTCGAAGTACAACATCGGCTTCCTCGGGAGACGTCGATCGAAGGACCTCTCCAAATGCCGCTGCTGGTCAGCTGCCTCGAGGCGAGCTTCACCAAGAACGCCAGCGAGGAGTCCACTACGGGGAACGCTTGGACTTCCTGCTGCAGCGTCTGTAACCCTTCAGTCGCGTGGTGGATCTGCCGGAACACGACAGTTGCCGGGCCAACGACCCATCCAAGCAACGCAAGTGAGATGATGGTGCTGGGGGAAACGAAGGTGGCAGGGCCTGCACGCGATGACATGGATCTGGCGCTCTGAGCTGTCTGGTCGCCGCCCAACGTACGGTGCCGAAATTGCCCTGGCTAGAGGCCTTGGTGACCTACGGCCCAAGGGCCATGGCGCCAGCGTTTGACGCCAGCGTTTGCTAAGACGGTGACCAAGCCCGACATCTGCCAAGCCAGCCCCGAAGAGCCCTGCACGCCCGGCCCCGTGTAACCCCCGGCCTTTAAGCCCCGCCGATTTCAAGTAGGCCGTGAGGTGATTTCCACGACGGACTATGAACTCAGAAATCAAGGAGACGAACTGGTGCAGGGCAGGGCACGGCCCGCGGTTGCGCTTTCGCCGCAAGGCGGCTGCGGCCTCGAGCGCTTCCGCTTCCCGTACTGGCAACCCGAAGGGCGCGATGATCGCCCGACCTACAGCGACTCAGGAAACCAAGCGTGGGGCTGCAGCGGCCAGAGTTGGGGATGAGGCGTCTCCAAGCTCAGCCGCCGGTGCTGTTGGCGCGTCGAGGGTGTGGTCCGTCACCAGGGTCTCGGTTTAGCCCCTTTCCCTCGGACGTCTGGGTTTCCGCCGTCTTGCGGCCTTGTCCCTGGAGCAGGTCGGGATTAGCTGCGTCCGATAGTACAGCAGCGCATTTCGAACGATCTGTCGACGGCAGTCAGTGAGGAGGGAGAGGATCGCCGCGACGGCACTTGCTCGCGCCGCAGCGAGAAGGAACGCGACCAGAGCCATGATGAATATGAACAGCACTAACGGAGTCGGTCCGGTGCCTGGCAGCAGTAGCGCTGCCACCGCCAACAGGGCCATCGCGAGGACCAACTGATCCAGTGCTGCCCGGAGCTGAACCTGCAGCTGTGCGCGTCGCGCCAGCTCGGCGGAAAGTCTGGCGTTGATTGCAGCGAGTTGCGCCTGCTTCTCGATCAAACACTCGCAAGGCTTGCCACTGCCCGTGAAGGGCCGCTGCAGAGCGGGCAGCGCGGTGTTGTCGATGAAGGCGTCCATGCTCTCCGCGAGCTGCTCCAGCTTAGCAACTGTCGCATCGAGCTCGTTCTCCCACCGGCGCATCTCTTGCCTGAGGCGCCTCAACGCTCGCGTGTACCGCTGGCGATCTTGCGGCGTCGCAGTTCCGTCTCGGAGCCGATCGTGCGCCTCCCCCATTTCGCGCCGCCAGATCTGCATGGCGCGTATGCGGCGCTCGTTCTCTCTTGAGATAGACCCGATCTTGCGATCATCGAGGTCGATGGCGAGCAAAGCTCGCTCCATTTCGCCCGTGGTCACATCTCGGACGTCGGCCGGACGCACCGCTTGTCCATTTCGCAGGCCGCAGCCGAAGCCAGCGTGTTCACTGCACGACGCACCCTGCGGAGTCGTTGTAGGACAGTCACAGTATCCCCACCAGCACCTCGGCATGTAGCCTCCGATCCCCAGTCTCCTCAACGTCGTGAGCGGGGGTCCGTCCAAGTCTTCGTCCCCGTGCCCGAAGGCGCCTGAAACTATCCCAGGCGGCAGGCGTCGGCGAGCTTGTGCGAGGCGCCGGGTGGTTCTCTATCCTGCCCAAGGGACAACGTGTCGTTCTCCACTTGCGCGCTGTGTCCGAGGCATTACAGTGAATGGCAGGAGGATTTCGAACGATGAGAAGCAACGCGTCGTCAGGTGCTGCGTGGGGTTTCGTCGCCTTCATCGGCGGCCTGATCCTGCTGTCGGATCCCGGCTGCAAGCACGGCTGCAAGACGTTGGCCGAGCACCTGGTCATCAGCGGCGCCAGGCTCTTCACCGGCCGGGCCTAACCGCAATCCCTCTTTTCCGCACGGCCACCGCCTCGGTGGTCGGTCGGCACGGAGTGCGCCAGAGCTGCGCTCTCGCTCCCCAGGATCAGCCGCTCGAACTCTTCCGTCCCAAGCAGCTCTCGTAGGAGCGGATAGTCGCCCAGCCAATAGGGCGGCAGCGGCCATTCGTCGTTGTCCATCGCTCAGTTCCTGCTGAGTTCGCCACCGAGCGCTCTCGCGTAGTCCAGCAGCAGCTCAGCCACCAGCACGAACCGCACCGCGACCCTGCTCAACTCGGCAAGCTGCTCCTTCGTGAGCGGCCGGTCCTCGGGACAACGGTCGAGCGCGGCGGAGACGGCGGGAAGTGCGTCATCAACCGGAATCATAATCAGGTCGGGCATCCACTCTCCCACGTATCGAGCCCACGCGAAACGTGGCGTTAGGCTGTCAACGCAGCGTCAACGGCCGTGGCGCCAGCTTCAACCCAGCCCTGAGCAGTGGGGCAGAGTCGGGCGTGAAACCTCAGCCGGAGTCCCACCGTTACCTCCTGCCAGATACGGCTTGCCTGGGCCTATTCCTGAAGCGGTATTCCCAACTGTGCTGCCTCCCAGATGATGTAGGCCGTGACGAGCAGGTAGAACGGGTAGGAGTGTGGCGCCGATTCGCCCGCGCCCGCAGCCTGTGCGACTCCCCGAACAATCTCGAGTGCGTTCTGGTGCCGCGCCCTCCTAAGGTCTTGGACTGCGCGCCGGTACATGCTGAATTCAAACTTCGACAGATGAGCGCCTCCGGATCCTTCCCCCGAACTCCGTGCCGCGTCCTCGTCCTTCTTGATCACGAAGTCCAATAGGTCTGCCAAATGGCTCTTTGGTGCGCTTTTCCCCAACGGTTGCTCCTCCTTTCCCCACAATCCCAGGCCGACCCACGCTACCACTCAGAGGGACTGCACGGGAGCTCAATGCGTGTCGAAGTCGTTGTACGGGGTCTTCAGGACAGTCGCCACGTAGATCTCGAGCAGCGCCTGTTTCACGGGGTCCGATTCCTCGACGTACCGCACGTGCATGCGCCTGATGCGAGCCTTGGCGCGAACAAACGCTGCTGCGAATCTTCGGTTCTTCAAGAGGGCAGAACGGGACCCCTCGGTCTTGTACGTCGCCTTCAAGTAACCTGTGGCTTCCCGCGCCAGCCGGAAGGCGAAGGCGCCCATTCGGTGCGTGGCACCCAGGCGACAATGACGACCAATGCGCCGGCGCAGGCGGTTGCTCCGTCCCACGTAGAGGTGGCGGCCCCGTTCGGAGAACAGATAGACGCCAGCCAGTGGCATATCGGAAGGCAGCTCCGCCGGCAACACGGGCTTGGCCTTGAGTAGGTGACGGAGGCCGGTGTCCAAATCCGCCACGTACTTCTTGAACCGAGGATGCATGCCAGCTGCTCGGATCATTGTTGCGTTCGTTCGTGTCACCTCGGCTGAAAAGGTGTGCCACGGCAGGTGCGCGCGATAGACCGTGCATCGGTTATTCGGTGGCACGTCATCCACGCGTTTCCCGCACGGCTCCGCACTCCGGGCACCTGATGAACTGGTAGCGGGCCTTGAAGCCGCAAGCGGGGCAGGTCACTTCGTCCCGCGTGATCTCCTTGTCAGCGGGTTCCTGGAAACGTTTCTCCTGCGCGTGACGCGCTGCTGACTTGCGCACGCGGATTTCAACCCTTCTGTCGTACATTCTTGCGCGGCCCATTCAGAATCACCCAACCAGGACGTTCTTGTCCCTGCGTCGCGAACGCATTAGCTGGGCGCTCCTTGCAGCGGCTTGGACCTCATTCGCTTCAGCCTCGGACAGGCCAAGAATCTGGAAGACCAGCCGGTCCACCTCGCCCTGAACGTCTGAAGTCGTTGACGCCGCCAGTCGTTTGAAGAGCTCGTTCATCTTATCCCTCTCGGCTTGAGTCAGACTGGTGGGGTCCAGCACTGGCAGTTTCGAGGCCTCGTATACGGCGAGTTCCAGAACACCTCCACCGTAAGACCTGCCGTGCAGCTCGAAGAACAGGGCCGTTACTGAGGATCTCAACGATATGAGAATTGGCAGAGCGTCGTCGTCCCTTAGCGGCGTGATTTCGTAGAAAGGCTGATCCGCGAATGCCTGGGCTGTGTTGAGCGTGCAGATGATGTCCTTCCATATCTTTCTCGCGAAGAGTATCGCCCCAGGCGTCTTCAATCCCAGATCGTACCAGTATGCTCTGTTCGCAACCGTCGGCAGTCTGTGAAGCTTCTCGTCTTCACCGTGCGCGATGTACTTCAGTACGCCGGTCCCCTGCAGGCCCGCTTTGGCGGTGGGAACGTTCAGGACCAGGCTTGAGCAATCCTCCTTGCCCAGGGCTAAGCCGCGTACCTCACGCGGCGATTTCACCAGTGGCCGTAGGAAGCGTTTCTCAACGCCCCATGCTCTTGCTGTCTCGGCGGTCAGGTAGAAGAACCCGTTCGCACCGGAGGTAATGCCGCGATTGATGTGAGCAACCTTCTCAAGTGTCGTCATCTTCGGATGATTCAGAATCTTGTGATAGATGGGAGGGGCGCGGATGTAGAGGCTCCATTTTGTGTTGTCGTGCAATTCGCTCTGCTGAACCAGCGCCAGCCGATACGCGGCGGTCTCTCTTGAACTGGTGGCGCCTTCGACCATTCGCACCAGATCGTCAGTCGGCAGCGGCTTTTTCACCCTGACGAACCTGACCTGGTTCGCATCCCGCGCGGCTACGTCTTTCTCCTTCTCAAGGATCACGACGCACGTGTTCACTAGGGCTTCCTCGAATGCCCCTGCATCGAACTCGATGATGGCCAGGATACGGTGATTGGCGAGGAAGAACTTCTGGAGGCTCTCGCCGTACTTGACCTCCAGCCACTTGTTCGAGGTTATGAAGCCCAGCCTGCCGTTCGGCTTCAGGAAGTGCGAGGCGTGGGCGAAGAAGTACGAGTAGATGTCGCTCGTCCTGTCCAGCTTCACGCCGTAGTGCTTCATGAGCTGCAGGAGCTTCTCCTTCTGGGTGATCTGCTCCTGGCGGATGTACGGCGGATTGGCAACGACGGCGTCGAAGAAGCGGTACGTGGCGCCGTGCGCGTCCGGCTTGTCCAGGCTCGCCAGCCTGTGCCGGTTGTTGAAGCCGAAGTTGTTCACGTCGAAGAAGTCACTCACGAGCACGTTTATCCGGTCGCTCTTGAAGCCGATGTTCTGCATCTCGAGGTTGATGACCGAGAGGTGGGCGGGGAACTGGTTGATCTCCACGCCGACGAGCTGGTCCAGGACCTGCTGGTGCTCCTTCTGGTTGGCCGCGCGTGCCTTGCCCTTCAGCTCCAGGAAGCGATGGTACGCCTTGACCAAGAAGCTGCCTGAGCCGCAGGCCGGGTCCAGAACTTTCGCGTTCGGGTCTTTGAGAGTGAGCCGGACCATGAGATCCACTATCTGGGGAGGCGTATAGTACTGGCCGAGCGCCTTGCGTTCGGCGAGCGGTATAAGGCGCTCGTAGATCCTCCCGATTACGTCGCTCTTGATCTTCGAGAAGTCGTAGCCCTCAAGCTCCGTGATGAATTTCGCGAGCGTTTCGGCCACGTCCGCGGGTATGGGGATTTCGTCGAAGACTCCGCGCTCGAAGACCGCGCGGTAGTCGATGCTCAGGACGGCGTCGAAGTGCCTCTGGAGCTGGGCCTCGATGCGGCTGGCTGACGCGATGCGAAGCCTGGGAAGCTGGGCGTAGCCGGTTTCGAGGACCTTGTAGAAGAGAATCTTGTTGACCCGCAGGTACGAGGCCTGGGACGCGATGATGCTGAGCGTCTGCTCCCGCTCCTTCGCTTTCTCGAACGCGAAGCCCTGCTCCTGGACCCACTGCTCAAACAACGTCCTGAACCCAGCTGACTTGAGCTGATCGCGGAGCGCGTCGGCGGTGGCCGGCGTAATGACTTCGTGAAGAGCGCCGAGTCGTGCAAGGAACGCGTCGTCCAGCTCCAGCCACCTCACACCCTCGGTGATCTGGACGCGGACCTCTTCGGCGAGCTTGTCCGCGACGCGGAACGCCTTCAGTCGGCGCTGCATCAGAGGGACGCCCGCACGGAACGTCTCGAAGAGGATGAAACGCCGGCCGTTCGTGGTGGCGAAGTACTCGGCGCCGCTCGCGACCGCATAGCCAGCTGCCTGGTTTATCACGTCCAGGTCAAAGGGGTCGATAGATTGGCGCTTGACCTCGATGATCACGCGGGGCTTGCTGTCCGAGTAGATGACGAGGTCAGCCCTGCCCCCGTCTATCGGCACATCCGAGCGGATGTCCTTGAAATCCTGCACTTCCTCGAAGAGTCGTTTCAGGTAGTGCTCTACGTCGCGCTCGGTGAGAAACTGCTGCGGCACCCATCATCACTGAGTTTTCCTTGGTGGCGAATGCTTAAAAGACCAAGCGGGCAGTCACGTTACGCCGCAGGGGCGTGGGGGAGTGGCGCGTTACTTCTTCAGCTCGCTCTGCAGGCGTTCTAGGTTCACGGCCAGGTCTTGATAGAAGGGATGCAATGCCTCCTCCGTGCTTCCGAGTTCCCGCGAGACCTCCGGCGGCAGGGCTTCCTTCTCCCACCGGTTCCACACCTCGACAAAGTGCACCAACGCGTCGAAGTGCAGCCTTGTGGCCTGTTCCGCAAGCCCGAGATGAGTCGTGAAATGTTCGACCATCTTCCGGTACAGCGGCAGGATCTCCTCTTTGTGCTGCTGATTCTCATACTGGATGATCTTCTCAAGGCCCGGCACATGCTCTTTCTCAATCGCCATCTGCTGTTCGGGATCCCGACCCGAAATCAGCCGATGCCATGCCGTTCCCGCTGCCTCTCCAACCTTGACCCTCGTGACGCTCTTCGCCAGGATGAGCCCCCGCATCCCGAGCATCGGGGAATAGAACTCATCCAGCTGGCGGCGGAGCCATGCGTGCCTTCGTTCCTGTTTCTGGCCCCGGCTCGTCATCCATGCGCCGACCAACACGCCGGCTAGGCCTGCCAGGGCGGGCACCAGGATGTCGGCGATCTTTAGGATGGTCTGATTGTCCATGGCGCAAACCTTTCGCC
>JACQVB010000024.1 GCA_016209985.1 Gemmatimonadota bacterium
AGCTCACGTTGCCGCGAGCGCTGCCCACCGGCACGATCGCGCTCGCCGGGGCCCGGATTGTGACGCTCGAGAACCGGCAGGTGATCCCGAGCGGCACCGTGGTGGTGCGGGCTGGACGGATCAGCTGTGTGGGGGAGTGCAGTACCCGGGGGGTCGATCGGGTGGTGAACGTCGCGGGCAAGACCATCATCCCGGGCTGGATCGATATGCACTCGCACCAGCATAAGTACCATCTCGGGATGAATCCGCCGCGGGACTTTGAGGTGGCCCCCTATCTCGCCTACGGGGTCACGACGACCCACGATCCCTTTGGCGTGATGGAGGCAGCCTTCCCGACCGGTGAGTTGATTGAAGCGGGTGAAGTGATCGGTCCCCGCTCGTTCAGCAGCGGGGAGGCGATCTGGCACGCACGGACCGCCGGCAGCACCGAGATCACCAGCCGGGAGGTCGCCCTGCATGAAGTGAAACGCCGCATGGCTTGGGGGTCGCTCTTGATCAAGCAGTACCTGCAACCCACCCGCATGCAGCGCCAATGGGTGCTGGACGCCGCACGGGAGCTGGGTGTGCGGACGACGGCGGAAGGGGGACCCCTCAATCTTCGCCTGGCACAAGCTATGGACGGTCATACCGGCTTCGAGCACACCCTCAACGCCGCGCCGCTCTACAAGGATTACGCGACGTTCATGGGGCAAGCGAGAATGGTCTACTCGCCCACTCCCCTCGCGAGCCTGCAGGGGCCATGGGGGGAGGAGTACTGGTGGCAGGAGACCCGGGTGTGGGATGATCTGAAGCTCCAGGCCTGGATTCCCTGGCGGGAAATGATCCACCTGCGCCGCATCACCTCGCGGCCGGAGACTGACTACGCGAACGGGATCTTGGCGCAGGGACTGGTCGACATCATCGCGGCTGGGGGGTACGGGGCGTTGGGGACCCACGGCCAGCAGCCGGGCATCGGGCCGCACTGGGACACGTGGACCAACGCCATGGCCGCCGGCAACCTGGGGGCGCTGGAGATCGCGAGCCTCCATGGGGCGATCTTCTTGGGGCTCGAGGACGATCTGGGCTCGATCACGGTGGGCAAGCTCGCAGACCTGATGGTGTTGAGCGGCAATCCGCTGGACAACATCCGGGCCACCGCGGACCTCGCTTACGTCATGAAGGCCGGGACGCTCTACGACGCCAACTCCTTGGATGAGATCTGGCCCAACCCGCGCAAGTATGGCAACAAGTACTGGATCGTGCCGGAGATGTACACCAAGGACGTCAAGCCCGTCGACATCTGGGATCGCCGGTAGCGTGCCCTGAGAATCGCGCAGTTAGCGACTCGACTTCGCGCCACGTACCCAGTAGGCAGGGAAGGCGATGGTAGAGCTCCCAAAGGTCTAGGGCGAAGACGCTCGACAAGGGTATGGCTGTCCGGACGCTTGCGAGGTGCTCCCTCATGAGACTCGTCCTTCTGCTCCCGCTAGTCTGGTTTGGGCTTCTCCCGAGGACTCTGGCCGCGCAAGCTAGCCAGCCAGTCGCGCGCCCGCCTGCCGCACGAGCAGCAGACGATGCCTGGGACGTTACCCAGCCACGGGGGAAGACCCGCACGATCGACTTCACCACCACCGAGGGGACCTTGATGGCGGTGGATGTCTCGCCTGACGGCCAGTGGGTGGTGTTCGATCTGCTGGCCCATATCTACCGCGTCCCCATTACCGGCGGCCAAGCGGAGTGTCTGACGCAAGAGAGCGGCATCGCGCTGAACTATCATCCGCGTTACTCACCCGATGGCAAAAGCATTGCCTTCATTTCGGACCGACGGGGTCAAGACAACCTCTGGGTGATGGATGCGGACGGCCGCAATCCCCGGCCCGTGGCGCTCGATTCGAGGTTCAAGATGCGCACGCCGGAGTGGACGTCCGATGGACGCTTTCTCATCGTCGTCCGCAGGGCTGCCAGTTGGCGAGGGCAGCTGCCCGGCGGGAGCGGCGTCGTGATGTACGGTCTGGACGGCGGCAGCGGGCTGCTGCTTGTGCCGGCAGACGGTGGCGGAGCTGGACGGGGTGCGTCCCGTCCTGCAAGCACTGCGGACGGCCGCTACGTCTACTTTGAAGTCAGTATGCCGTCTGCTGAGGACGATGCGCTGAAGGGTGCGCTGCAGGTCCATCGCTATGACCTACGGACCGGTGACGTTCGGGCGGTGACCTGGGGGGAAGCCCTGTCCCAGGCGCGCATGACCAGCGGCGGGGCCTTCGGCGCCGAGCCCAGTCCTGACGGTCGCCTGCTCGCTTTCATCCGGCGGGTGCCCAACGGGACGATCGAGTACAAGGGCCATCGGTTCGGCCCGCGTTTGGCCCTCTGGATCCGGGATCTCGAATCGGGTTCCGAACGGCTTCTCATGGATCCAGTTGAGATGCAGGGCAGCGAAAACGAGACGTACCCCGAAGATAAGTCTTACCCCCGATATCGCTGGACGCCGGACGGCAAGGCGATTGTGATCTATCAAGGGGGGAAGATCCGGCGGGTGGACGTGGCGACCGGGCGGGTCTCGACCATCCCCTTCAGCGCCCGTGTTCACCGCGTGATCTCCGAGCAACTGTGGGTGAAGAACAGGCTCTCGGATGGTCCCGTGGACGTGCGGTTTATCCGCTGGGCGACGGCGTCCCCCGACGGCAGCGTGCTCGCCTTCCAAGCTGTTGGACGCATCTACCTCATGGATCTTCCCAACGGCACGCCCCGGCGCCTCACGACCGGGTTCGCGCCCTTTGAGTATCAGCCGGCCTGGTCGCCCGATGGCCAGTGGCTGGCCTTTACCAGCGTTGACAGCGTGAACCGAGGGGCGCTCTGGCGCATTCGCAGCACTGGGCGGACGCCCGAACGGTTGACGCCGGAGCCGGGGGAGTACCTGAACCCGGTCTGGACGGCGGATGGGCGGGAGATCGTGGTGGTCCGGGGGGCCGGGGCCACGGCTCGCCAGTCGAGTCTTTCGCGCAACGGCTACTACGAGGTGGTCCGGATCCCGGCCGCCGGGGGGGAGCCGACGCCGATCGTAGAAATCCCCGTCGGAAACGGCTCGATTGGGCCATCGGTGCTGGAGGTCCGCCCGTCACTCACCACAGACGGTCGGGTCTACTTCAGCATTGCGAAGGAGGAGTACGTCTTCCCGGTCATGATCGAGCTGTCATCCGTGCGGCTGGATGGCAGTGATCGCCGGGTGGTGGCGCAGGTGCGGGAGGCCTCGGACGTGGCGGTGTCACCCGACGGTCGCTGGGTGGCGTACAACCACGGGAAGAACATCTACGTGGCGGGGTTACCTCAACCGGGAACGGCGGGCCAGGTTCCCGTGCTCGGTCCGCCGATGCTCGGTCCGATGGGGGCCACTTTTGGTGCCAAGCAGGTGACGGCCGAGGGCGGGACCCTCATGCGCTGGCGCTCGGCCACGGTGCTGGACCTGGCGAGCGCGAACCAGTTCTACGCCTACGATGCCGCGACCGGGAAGACCGACACGGTCACGATCAAGCTCACGGTGCCGCGAGCGCTACCCACCGGCACGATCGCGCTCGCCGGGGCCCGGATTGTGACGCTCGGGAACCGGCGGGTGATTCCGAACGGCACCGTGGTGGTGCGGGCTGGACGGATCAGCTGTGTGGGGGAGTGCAGCACCCGGGGGGTCGATCGGGTGGTGAACGTCGCGGGCAAGACCATCATCCCGGGCTGGATCGATATGCACTCGCACCAGCATAAGTATCACCTCGGGATGAATCCGCCCCGCGACTTTGAGGTGGCCCCCTACCTCGCCTACGGGGTCACGACGACGCACGATCCCTTCGGTGTGATGGAGGCGGCCTTTGCGACCGGTGAGTTGATCGAGGCTGGTGAGGTCATCGGCCCCCGGTCCTTCAACACCGGAGAGAAGATCTGGGGCTCACCGACTTCCGGCAGCACCGAGATCACCAGCCGGGAGGTCGCCCTGCATGAAGTGAAACGCCGTATGGCCTGGGGGTCGCTCTTGATCAAACAGTACCCGCAGCCCACGCGCACCCAGCGCCAATGGGTGCTGGACGCGGCCCGGGAACTGGGCGTACGGGGCACCGCGGATGGGGACGACCTCAATTTCCGCGTATCGTGGGCTATGGACGGCCAGACTGGCTTCGAACACACGATCAACGCCGCTCCGCTCTACAAGGATTACGCGACGTTCATGGGACAAGCGAGAATCGTGTATTCGCCCACCCCGCTGGTCAGTTTAACTGGGCCCTGGGGGGAGGAGTACTGGTGGCAGGAGAGCCGCGTGTGGGATGACAAGAAGCTCCAGGCCTGGATTCCCTGGCGGGAGATGATCCACCTGCGCCGCATCACCTGGCGCCCGGAGACCGACTATGCGAACGGCCTTCTCGCGCAGGGCCTGGTCGATATCATCGCGGCCGGCGGGTACGGGGCATTGGGGACCCACGGGCAGCAGCCGGGGATCGGGGCGCATTGGGACACGTGGACTAACGCCATGACCGCCGGCAACATGGGCGCGCTCGAGATCGCGAGCCTCCACGGTGCCATTTTTCTCGGACTCGAGGACGATCTTGGCTCGATCACCGTCAGCAAGCTCGCGGACCTGATGGTGCTGAACGGCAATCCGCTCGAGAACATTCGCGCGACCGCTGACATCGCCTACGTCATGAAGGGCGGAACGCTCTACGACGCGAACTCCTTGGATGAGATCTGGCCCAACCCGCGCAAGTATGGCGACAAGTATTGGGTCCTGCCGGAGATGTATACCAAGGACGTCAAGCCGGTCGACTTCTGGGACCGCCGGTAAGCGCTGTCAGCATCGCACGGCAACGATTCACTCAGTCCCGCTGTAAGGGTGTCTGCTGTTGTCACCGGCAGTCGAGGCCTAGGTTGTCTTATTTGGGTCCACATGCGCCGCCAACAAATCGTAGCGCCGCTCGGTTGCGACTGATCGAGGTTCGAAGAACGGGCCGAGCTGCGCGCGCTCATGCCCGAGGAGATTCGTCCACGGGTCGGGTTCTGCGCGGATACCTGCCATCTGTACTCGGCGGGCTACGATCTGGTGCGCGAGTGGGATGCCGTCTGGCGCGAACCCCGCTTCGCCGGGGTCTTGAAAATCATCGAGACCCCAAGGAAAACGATCCGGTAAGGAGAAGGGTAGCAGTGCAGGACCCCTCTCCTCCCGGCCGGGGACTTGGCAGGAATTTCCCACTGCTCACGCGTCACTTCTCGCTTCCTGGAACAAGGACGCCTGACCGGTGCTGTACTTCGCCATGATGTTTGGCCGCGTATCGCGTGGTCGCACGGCCCTGATGCCAGCGCTCCTCGCCCTGCTGCATATCTCGACGGCGGTGGGCGAGCCGATCATGCACGGGCGTACCGAGGTCCTGAACAGCGCGCGGGCGTTCGAGCAGGGACATTCCGCCAGATGCGCCGTCATTCATCTCGAGTCTTCCTGCGTGGCCGGCAGCATCCATCAGTTCGGGAACCATGCCGCCCCGCAGGTTGCGCTGCACGCCTCTCGCCTCATCCCATCGGTTCTTCCGGTCCGCAATTCGCTCCTCCCCTCGTTCGGTGTCTCCCTGGTCAACGGAGAGCGCGGCCCGCCACAGGGCTGATCCTTTCCCTTCGTTGCCGGACCTTCCGGCACACCATAGGCACTATACCGAACGCGAGAGACACTTTATGCATGTCTGCCATTTCGTTTCTTGGGGTGGTTTGATAGCCATTACATCATCGCCGGCCGCGGCCCAGCAGTCCGCGGACTCCGTCGCGCAGCAGGTTCATGCGCTCGCGCGACGGGTGGACTCGCTCCAGCGGGAACTCGACCGCCTGGCGGGATCCCGCCAGGACACGACCCAGCTCGTGGTGGACGAACTGGCGGAGTTGCGCGCGGCGGCTGGCGCCGCCGCCGGCCGGCAGGACACCAGCGCCCAGAGAGCCGACACCGGCCGCGCGGGGGCCAGCCGGACCCGGATGCAAACCCAGCTCAATCCCGAGATCAGCGTCACCGGCGACGTGCGGCTCGCGGGCAACCGCCCCGGTCCCCAGGCCGACAACGTCGATTTCCGCGAATTCGAGTTCGGATTCCAGTCGCCTCTCGACCCCTATGCGTTCACCAAGATTTTCCTGTCGTTCGAGGGCGGCCACTTCGATATCGAGGAGGCCTACGCGTACTGGACCGGATTGCCGGGCCACGTGCGGCTGGATCTCGGCCGTTTTCGCCAACAGCTGGGGGAGTTGAACCGCTGGCACCTCCACGGCATTCCGGAAACGGAGTATCCCCTGGTTCATCACGAGTATCTGGGAGACGACGGCCTGGTGGGGGATGGCGTGGGGCTCTACTGGGTGATGCCCACGGAAGGCGCCGCGATCGGCACGCACGAGTTGTGGGGTCAGGTGACTCGCGGCAACAACGAGGTGCTCTTTCGGGACGGGAACCGGCTCTCGTTCCTTGGCCACCTGAACAATTTCTGGCAACTGTCACCTTCCCTGTTCTTCCAACTCGGGGTCTCCGGCGTCTACGGAGCGAACCCCGATCAGCAACTCAAAACCCGACTTCTCGCGGCCGACGTCCGGCTTTCGTGGCGTCCACCGGCGCGCGCGTTGTACCGGTCATTCACCTTGCGCGCCGAGGGCTTCGCCGACCGCCCGCAAGTGGCGGGTGTCGGCCCGACCTACCGGGGAGGCTACGTGAGCGGGGAGTATCAGCTCAGCCGCCGCATCTTCGCCGGTCTCCGCTACGACCGGGTTCAGACACTTGCCGACGGAGGAATCGAATGGATGGCGGTACCCCACCTCACCTGGTGGCAGAGCGAATGGGTTTTTCTGAAGGCAGAATGGCAGCACGATTCCAAACCCGCCGGGATCACGCGGGACGCTTCCGACCGCTTCGTCGTCCAGGCAGTCTGGTCGATCGGACCCCACAAACATGAGACGTACTGACCTCGAGACTCCGATGATATTGACGCATCGCTTCGTTCTAATGGTGTGGGCGCTGGCTCTGCTGGCACTCCCGCCAGACCTGCAGGCACAGGAACCGGTGCGGGTCGTCACCTCGCTCAGCACCTACGCGGCCATCACCCGGGAAATCACCGGCGACCGCGGCGCAGTGACTTCGATCGGCCAGGGAGACGAGAACCCGCATTATGTCCAACCGCGTCCCAGCTTTCTGGTTCAGCTCCAGAAGGCCGACCTGTTTGTGACCACGGGATTGGATCTCGAGCTGTGGGTACCAGCGCTGCTCGACAAGGCGAACAATCGCCGGATCAACGAGGGCAGCCCCGGATACGTCACCACGTACGGCGGAATCAGGCTGCTCGATGTGCCTGCCACGACCAGCCGATCGGAAGGCGACATCCACGTCTTCGGGAACCCTCATATCTGGACCGACCCGATCAACGGGGTGCTGATCGGCCAGAATGTCTTGGCGGGACTCAAACGGGTGTCCCCCGGTGACGCCGCGTATTTCGACCAGCATTTTGCGTCGTGGAAGGAGAAGGTGGTGCGGGCACTGGTGGGGGACGAAATCACCACCCTACTGGGCAGCGATGCCGTGTTCGCGCTCGCGCGCGACGACAAGTTGCGGGCCTTCCTCGAGTCCAAGAGCTACCAGGGCAAACCGCTCGTCGGCCGGCTGGGCGGCTGGCTCAAGATCGCCGAAGCATTCCGGGGCCAGAAAATGATCTGCTACCATAAGGAATGGGACTACTTCAGCGAGCGGTTCGACATCTCCTGCGTCGATTACATCGAGCCCAAGCCCGGCATTCCGCCCAGCCCGCGCCACGTGGCGGATATCATGAACCTCATGCGCGAGCAGCACATCCCGGTCCTGTTCTCCACCAATTACTACGACCGGCACCAGGTGGAGACGGTGGCGCAGCGAACCGGCGCCGCCGCCGTCATCGTCCCCGCCAACACCGGCGGCGCGCCCGGCACCGGTACCTACATCGACCTGGTCGGCACCTGGGTCCGCGCGTTGGCCGATCCGTTCGCCAGATCCCTCAGCCGGGGGAACCGACCGTCATGAGCATGATCGAGGTCATGCTACCGCCTTTCGTGGCCTGCATGATCCTGGTGGCGATGTTGTCCTACCTCGGGATCCACGTCATTGCCCGGGAAGTGATCTTCGTCGATCTCTCGCTCGCCCAGATGGCCGCGCTGGGCGCGACCTCGGCCCTGCTGTTCAACGTGGAGCCCGATTCGGTCCTGGGTTACCTGTTCGCGCTCACCTTCACCACCATCGGCGCGTTCATCTTCGCGATGACTCGCACCGACCGCACCAGTCGGCGGGTGCCGCAGGAAGCATTCATCGGGATCGTATACGTGGTCGCGTCGGCGGCCGGCATCCTGGTGGCCGACAAGGCCCCCAAGGGCACCGAAGCGATCAAGGACGTGCTGGTGGGGACCATTCTCTGGGTGAGCTGGCCGTCGATTCTCAAGCTCGCCGGCGTGTACGTCCTGATCGGCATCTATCACTGGTTCTTTCGCCGCCGCTTTCTCACCATCTCCCTGCGCGAGCACGAGGCCGAGGCGCACGGCTGGCGGATTCGCTGGTGGGATTTCCTGTTCTACCTCTCGTTCGGCGTCGTCATCACACTCGCCGTTCCCCTCGCGGGCGTCCTGCTGGTCTTCACCTTTCTCGTCGTGCCGGCCGTGGTTGCGTTCCTGTTCACCCGCGCCACGGGCTTGCTGCTCGCCATCAGCTGGATTTCATCCGCGGTGGCGTCGGCCGTCGGGCTCGCCCTCTCGTTCCGCTACGATCTTCCCACCGGTCCGCTGATCGTGTGCGTGTTTGGAATACTGCTCCTGTTGGCCGCGGCACTACGGCGCGTGGTCGGCGCGGAGGCGGGCTTACCCGCGGGTCTATAAGAGAGCGCCACGCGGCACCGACGCTTGGCCGGGCATTATCTTTGCCCCCATATCGTACTGCCGCCGTGCCGTCGTGCCCTGGGTGGTGATCGGGCTTCTCGCCCGGAGCGAGGCCGCCGCCCAGACCCGGATCGCCATTCACGCGGGACCCATCGGTTCCTCCACACTGGTCCGGGATTCCATCGTCCAGGCGTTCAGTGTCCGACCGGACGTCGGCCCGAGCATCGGATTCGCCATCGAGACCACCCTCAACGCGCACTACCGCCTTGCCGCCGGCCTGGGCACCACCTGGGGTCACCTGAGGCGTTACCAGACGGGAGGCAATCCCGAAGTCGTCCCGCTGAGCACCTGGACACCGGGGGTCAGTCTCTATCGCACGATCTACCGTGACCTATCCGCGTACACCAGTATCGGGGCGATCATCTACCGGGCCGACCGCAACGCGTCGAACCTCTTCCGCCGAGGATCGTTCCCCCTGCCGCTCTTGGGGCTCGGTGTGCGCGCCGATCGGCCGCCTGTGGGCGGGCTACCGGGAGTGGAACTGGTCGGAAGGCGAATTCATGGGCGGGTTGCTCGCCAGCATGCTGACGGCCTTGATCGCGGGCTCCATCTGGACCTGGCGTATGCGGCAAATCAATGCGCTGACCGGCAACCGTTGGCGCCTCATCCTGACCGGCAGTGTAGGGAGGGCCCTGGTGCGACTCGCGCGGTTGGGGCTTACCCCTCGGCCGGCCGAGCCCCAGCGCTCTCCGGTGGACCATCTGATGAGAGGGGCGCTGCTGCGAGAATTGCGGCTCGGCGGCGTGCGGGTCAGCGCACTCCGCCAAGTAGTGAACGCGGAATACCGATTGACTGACGGGCAACAGGGGTCGCCGGCCGCGCTCGAGCTGGAAGAGCTGCGCCTCCACGCGAAGGACCAGCTCAAGCCGTTGGAGGACTCACTGGAACGTTTGCTGGCGGTGGATGCGGCGAGCGCGGATCTCCAGAGCCTGACGACCGATCTCGAAGCCATTCAGCAGGTCGGCATCGCGGTGGATCACCTCATCGCGCGGCACCGGGCGCTGATGGGAAACGGAATGCACTTGATCAAATGAGATCGCTGGCGCAGCTCGACTTTCTCGGTCAACCGGGGACACCCTGAACCCCATGCGGCTCAGGGGAAAAGCCAAAAATGTTAAGTTGTCGGCTTCTCACGACTTCCGAGCGTCGGCTCCGACATCCTGCAGTCGCATTTGCCGCCCTTTGGCGGGAGAAACGGAAACTAAAACGGAAACTCACTCCATCGCGCGAACGTTCGCCGGGTTAAGGTCGGAGCCCGCATTTATGCCGCCGGTCACCCCGGCTCGCGGCGGGCGTTTTGTGGGCAAGCGGCGTCTTACCGGATCTCGCGGAAGCCCTGCAGAAAGGCACGAACCGTCGCGACCGCTTCCTGTCGGAGTCTCGCCTTTGGCTCCTCATTCTCGGGTTCAGCGAGGAACGCCGCATAAGCATTCGGCCCATCTTGTCGACTGTCGCGAAAGCGTTCCTCGAGAAGACCGACAACGTCGACGACCAGCGAGTGCTCGGCTACCCGGCTTGCCCTGGCCACTTTGCCAGCTCCTTGCGGACCGCCGGGGTAGTTGAGGAGCGTGAACACAAGGTCGTAGGCATCCTTGTTTTCGTGCCGGTCTTGGAATGCCAGGATCTTGAGCACGGCATACGGCAAGAGGTTTGCCACGCGCACAGTGACGCGCGACCGGCCTCCACCGTCTAGGCGTTCTCCCTCAATGTCGCGCTCAATGAAGTCGTCACGAACGAGGTGGGCGCCCCGCACATTGAACGCCCCAAATTTTGTATCGGTGTACTCACCTTTCGGGCGGAAGATTCGGCCGCACTCGACTTCATCTGTCTCGCAAAGGAATTCGACAAGGACTGTCACTCCGTCGACATCGCGCGCCCACTGGAAGCTCGGCTCCCTCTGCTTGAAATGGGCCTTCTCGAGGTTGTTTTGCAGTGTTCTGTATGTCTCTGGTGTCTCATCGCCGAGCGCAAGACCGATGACGAAATCCACGTCCACCGTTCCGACGTGGCCTGGAGAACCCTCAGGCAGCTCGCCGATCAGGTATCTGGGAGCTAATCCGCCAGCTAGGTAGATGCGCTCGCGCCACGGCCCGAGCTCCCCGAGTAGGGTAAGCAATACTCGTTCGCAGCGGGCCGTAGTCTCCTGGTCGTAGTCGGATTGATGCTCGCGGCTCAAAACCCGATTACCTCCCTGCGCAAATGCTCTGCCTGTTCGCGGCCGCGGCGTGGATCCTGCCGTAGGTCCACGTATACTCGGAAACGGTTGGCCACCCACACACGCTTGACCTCTTCACGGAAGGCAAGCGGTGCGTTGTCCTTCCCCTGCAGAAAGACGACGTTCGGACCCTCTGTAACTGGATCGGCCCCGGCGGTCTCACACAACTCGGAAGGTGCAGCTTTAGCTTCCACCCATGCATGGATGATAGGAATCGCTGTCGTAAACGGGGCGACCAGGCTCGCAGCAGCCGCGCCTGTGAGCGCGTAGTCGACACCGCCGCGGCCGAGGTTGCCAGCAACGTCATTAATGAGTTGCGTCGGCGTCTGCGAAAGGCGGTAGGCAAGCGTGCGGGTAGTTCGCTCAACACTCTCTTCAGCCCACAAGTCGAGGAGCGCGGTTCGATTGAGGACGCGCCGCAATCTCTTCGGCCCGGCGCCTTCGGCTGCGACGATCTTCTCATTCTCGAGGCGTGTCAAAATTCGATGCACTAACGCTGCAGAGACCTTGGTGTAATCAGCGAGGTCCTTGATCTGCCACGCGCGCTCCAGTCGCAACAGAAGCGCTTGCGCTACGATACCTGCTTTTCCTCGGAGTCTTGTCCGCGCCGGCGTGGCCCCTACTCCCCGTACCCGGCCTCGACCCTCGAGATGAAACAAGAGTCCGGGTAGTTCTATGTGGGCGTTGCCCAGACCGTCGACGATGGCGATACGGTGGGTTTCTAAGATTCCTCGTGCCTCTGCGGTAGTCTCGCCAGCGACGATCAGTAGTGGAGTGCGCCGTCGGGCTTTCGCAGTTTGGACCAGATCCCAGGCCGTTGCCGCGTTCACACGCCTTTTGAACTCGACAGCCACCGGAGTCTGCTTCCCAGTGAAGCGCACAATGGCATCGACCCCAGGCTTGCGTGGGGTCTTCTCGATGGCGACGTCTAGGCCTGGAATCTCGCGCAGAATGCGAAGCGCCTCGGCCTCTAGCTGTCCCGCGATATTGACCATTGCATGCTTATTCACAGTGAGTGTGAATATAGCAGTTAGTGTAAATCTGTCAACGTCGTGCAACTCCTAAGCTACCTATCTGCAATGGTTTAAGACGGATAGTGTCCATTTTGGCCGTACTCACACGATTGGATGAAGGAAGATCATCAACAAATACGACGTGATGATGTTGATCATGATGCTGCTGCAAGCGGTGGCGATGACCGTGGACGTGATCAAGGTTCTAAGGGTCGTCCCCTCCGCTAACCCTTCTCGCCACAACCAGTTGGTCGCGCCCGACATCCGCTTGGCCGGCGCGTGGCTGCCTCCCGATAACGTCTCCCCGTACTTGCAGCGGGACCATGGGCCCGCGGCCCCATGCTGGTCAACCAAGGAGGCGGTCATGTTGCAGACAACGAAGTTCGGTATCCGGATGGTCGCGCTGATCGGCGCCCTGGCTCTGGCCGGCGGGGTGGGCAACGCACTCGCGCAAGACGCGACCGCGAGGACGCTGCGAGCGGCATTCGCGCAATCCGCCCCAGCAGCCGAGATCGACTCGGCCACGTTCATCAGGACGTATCCGCTAGCGCTGGTCTACCGGGGACTCGCCCAGTTCGCGGCGAAAGACTACCAGGGCGCGATCGAGTCGTGGCAGGAGTACCTGGCGCGCGCCGGCGGCGATGTCGATACCGCGTCGGTGAACGACCTGATTCGCGAGGCGTGGATTCGCGAGTATCCGCTCTCGCTGGTGTACGAAGGAATCGGTCGGTATGTGGGGAAGGATGTAGCCGGCGCTGTTACCGCGTGGAGCCGCTACATCGAGCTCGCTCCCGACGGGGATACCACCGCCGTCCGGAGTTTGATCAACGACGCACTGGTGCCCAGGGCGGACCTGGCCAGCATCGAGATAAGCGTCGCCCGGTTCTTGAAAGACGAGCTTCCGCAGATCATCGCGGCGCTGGACATCCGGAACCGGCTGCTCCTGGCGGAGAAGACGAAGTAAAAGGCTGGCGGTCGCGGCTCGGCGTCACTCCTGGCCGCCACCGCGCGCAAGTCGGCCTCGGAACCGAGCCGCCAGCGGGAAGGGTCGGTAAGGGTCGGGAAGAGTCGGTAAGGGACGCTGAGAGCGAATTCGCGTTACCCTTACCGTCTCTTACCGACTCTTACCGTCCCTTACCGTCCATCAGTTCGTTCAGCTCTTGACTCTGCTGCGGAGTCGGCGTTTTCCCCGCCGCCCGTTCCGCCGCGCGGATAGCGCGCTGGCGGAGTCCTTCCAGGCCTTTCGACTGCGCCTCCCGCGCCAGCCCGACCGCCATGTCGAACGTTTGGGGACCGGGATCGGTTCGGGCCAACAGCTCTGCTCGCAGGACCTGCGAGGCAACGTCGGTTCGGCCCGCCAGCAGGTCGGCCGTGCGCCGGGACAGATTGCGACGCTGGCCGGGGGTGAGGCATTCGGTACGGACGACCTTGCCGATGATGTCGGCCGGAAAGACGTAGCGCTGCCCGTCGAAGCGCGCGAGGTGGCGACCCTCGGCCGCTGCGAGCGCCTCCTCGACATCGGCCGGCGAGATCTGGGTCACGGCGGCGATCAGGTCGAGATCGAACTCCCGGCCGCTTAGTGCGGCGGCCGCCAGCACCTGCCGTGCGCTCTCGTCCAGCTCCACCAGGCGCGCACGAATCGCGGCGCCGATCAGGTCGGGCAGGGTAAAGGGAAGGCGCGAGTCTTGGGTCCGCTTGGGTGGGGGCCACTGCACCAGGTCCTCCCGCAGCATCTCTGAGCGTTCCAACCCTCGCAGCAGCGTCACCGCGAAGAACGGGCTGCCTCCGGTTTCAGCGGCGAGCCGGCGACTGAGGCGATCGCGCTGCGTCGGCTCGGTGCACCAGGCGGCAGCCCGGGCCACGAGCTCGGCAAGATCCTCCGGAGTGAGCGGCTTGAGCCGCACGGCCACTCCCGGGAGCCGCTGGCCGATTTCGCTTCGCAGCCGCAGGAGCTCGGGCGCCGGATCATCGATTCTATCGAGACTCGACAACAACAGTGCCACGCGCGCGCGTTTGAGGCGGGGCATGACGGAAAGCAGCGCGCTCAGGGTGGAGCTATCGGCAAAATGTGCGTCATCGATCAGCAGCACGACGGCCTGCTCTTCGGCCGCCGCGATCAGCGCTTCGCTCAACGCCGCGGCGAGCTCGGCGGTATCGCGCGGCTCTGCCGCCGGTGAACCCGATCCGATGCCGGGGCTCAGAGCCGCGAGGACCGCCAGCGCCCCGGGAGCCGCGCCCGAGAGCCCCGGTGCCTGGTCCAGCCCACCTCGCAGCAGGAGCCGCATGGTACTCCAGCGGGCATCGACATCGCTGGCCAGCGGCCGTGCCGAAGCGACCACCGCGCCCTCCAGCGCCAGTCGCGCGGCGCATTCGTCGAGCAGTCGGGTTCGTCCCATGCCCGGCGCGGCCGTGACCAACACGGTACGCGGGCCACCGGCCAGCGCTTCCGTTGCGGTGTTGAAGACCGCGGCATGAACCGATGCGCGACCGACCAATGGCGGCTCGGGCTCCGCCCGCTGGACGGCCGCCGGCTGCCAGGCCTGGCGCCGGATCCGGTCGGCAAGCGCCACCAGCTCGCGCCCCGGTTTCTCCCCGATCGCGTCCTCCAGCCGGCCGGCAAATTCATGGAAGACCGCCAGCGCGCGGGCCGAATCTCCGGACAACGCCGCCGCGCGCATGAACAGGCGGGTCGCTGCCTCCGAGAGCGGCTCGACCCGCAGCGCCAGCCGTGCCGCGTCCATGGCGGACGGGAACTGGCACTCGGCCAATTCGTTCTCGACCGTTCGGAGGAAGCTCGCCACCGAACGCGCCCGCCGTCGTTCGCGTTCGGCCGACATCCATTCCTCGAATGCCTGGCATCCTTCCACGGCAAACCCTTCGAGGAACTCGGCTCCGTCGCGAGACGTCTCGTCTACCGTGAGCCCCTGCTCGGAAATGACGAGCAAATCGCCCTCCGAACGCAGGCGTCCCTGGCCCAGACAGCGGCGCAAACGCCGCACCGCCTCATTCAGGGAGCGACGGGCGCGTTCTTCGTCGTTCTCCGGCCACAAGAGCCCTCGCAGGTGATCGCGGGTACGAGCCCGATCGGGGGAGAGCGCGAGGTAGATGAGCAGAGCCAGATGCTTGCGCCACAGGACCTCGGGGGGCGGATCCTCCCCGTTCACCCGGGCGGTCGGCGGCCCGTAGCAGCGAAGCTCGAGAGAGGGGAGGGGGGGCACAGGGGAGAAGAGACACGCTGCCCGCAGAGGTTGCAAGGGAGCGCCCAATTGGCCAACCCCGCCTCCTGGTTGGCCGCCACGTGGACCGCCGTTTCTAGCTTGGCCTCGCACGCTGGCAGTCGGACCCGCCGACCGCCGCACCACCACCGGCCGCGCCACGCGGTCGACAGCCTGGAGGTCAACATGCTGCGCAAGGCCATGCTCGTTCTGGGGACCGTGATTTCGCTGGGCGCCTGTACGCCGATGACGGGTCCCGACTATTTCGATGCGGAGGTCTGGGAGCACGGTGGGGACGCGTTGGCGCGTCCCGAGGTTCCGGACGAGGGGAATATCGTAACGCAAGACGGGCAGGTTGAAGAGCTCGTCGAGATTTAAAGCGCCCGTCCGATGACGCCTGATACGACGGTCGACTGAGCGTGACCTCTTAAGTGAGAAGTGAGATGTGAGAAGTGAGAAGGTTTTTGTTTTTGGGGCCTTCTTACTTCTCACTTCTCACTTCTCACTTCTTGTTGTCTGCCGGTGCTTCCGTGCGCGGCGTTTTGGCGGAGCCTCGCGAGAGAGACCGGTAGTACTCCTCCACCATCTCCCGATAACCCGGTGGGACTTCGTCCGATCCGGACAGGAAGAGCTGGTCCTTCTCACCACCTTCGATTTTCCGGCGTAAGCCGTACTCGAACTGCTTCATGCCCTCTACCACCGACAGCCGCAGTTTCTCGAAATCCATCGGATTGCCGTAGATCCGGGCATCCTCGAGCTGTTTCAGCCGCTCGATCAGCGCTTTGAGATCCGCGGTGTTCTGGCCGCGCCGCTGCAGCTCTTCCCGCAGCGCTTCAGCCTCCCGGCGGCGCTGGCGGAATTCGTTCGAGTACTGCCGGATGTCTTCGGGAGACCACGGGCCCCACGCGTATCCGCGGCCATCACCGCCGTCCACCACTCCCCCGCGGGTCGTGCGACCGCCGCGGTCTGCCAGCCGGCCGCCGCCCTGACCATCACCCTGCTGCTGCCCCTGCTGTCCCTCTCCTTGCTGCCCCTCCTCCCCAGTCGGTCGGTCGGTCAGACGGTCGGACGGTCGATTCGGAGATTGCCCGTCTGCCCGTCTGCCCGTCTGCCCGTCTTGTTGCTGCTCCCGTATCCGCTCGTCCAGCGCTTCCATGCCCCGCGCCAGATCCCGCGCGCGGGTGAGCGCCTTCTCCAGCTGGTTTTCCTTGGATTGGGCACCGTTCACCGTGCCCGCCGCGTCGGCCACCCGCTGCCGCAGGCCTTCCACGCCCTTGGTGATCTCATTTTCGAACTCGCGGGCGTACTCCGGTGAGCGACCCGCGACCACGCCCTTGGAGAACCGGATCTTCTCCTTGAGCTTGTCGTCGCGAATCCCATTCGCGGCTTCTTCCAGCTTCCGGCCCGCTTCGCGCTGCTCGCGCCCGGCGTTTCGCGACATGTCATCGAGCTGGCTCTCGAGCTGCGCCACGCCCTGGGCCAGCTGGTCTTTGCGCTGGAGCAGCCGCGACATGTCTTCCGGCTTGTTCTGCCCGACGCCCTTCAGACCCTGGACCTCGGACTGAATCTTCCGCTGCTCTTCCGCCAACTGCTCGGCCTGGCGCTGTGCATCGGCCGCGTCTCGCGCGAGGCGGTCGGTCTGATTCTTCTGAAGCAGCCGCCGTGCCTCTTCCAGTCGGTCGAGTGCCGCGGCGCCCTCGCCGGCGCGACCGCTTTGCCCGGCGGCCGCGCTGCGCCGCATTGCTTCGGCGGCTTGCTGCAGCCGCCGAGCCGTTTCCTGGGCCTCGGGAAGCGATTGCTCCCGCGAAAGCCGCTCGAGCTGCCGGGCGAGCTCCTCGGTCTGCTGCGCCAACTGGCGCTGGGCTTCGGCGTTGCCGCCGCCGGCCTGCTGCAGGTTGCTCCCCAACCGGCGCAGCCGCTCGTTCTCCTGTTCCTGCCGGCGAGCCAGCTCTTTCAGCTTCTGGAGGGTCTCGTCCAGCTGGTTGTCGGCCTGCTCGCGCTGGCCGCGCTGCACCATCTCGTACTGGTTTTGCAGCTTGTCCAGCTCCAGCTCGAACAGATCGGCGAGGTCTTCGGCGTTGGGGAAGGTCCCCCCGCCGCCGCCGCCGTTCTGGCCCTGGCTCACCTGTACCTCACGGAACACCGCCTCGGCGCGTTGCAGGAACTTGAGCGCCCGCTGCTCGGGTGGGAGCGCTTCCTTGGCGTGATGTTTCCCGAGCTCGTCCTCGGCCGCTTCCATTTCCTTCGCGGCCTGCGGCAGCTCGCCGCCGATCTTCCGGAATCCCGAGTCGGCGTCCATCACTCCGCGGTTGTTCATGCGCTGGATCAGCGTCTCCACCTGCTCCCGCAGGCCGGTCTGCGCCAGCTTGACCGTGGTGATGTTTTCCTCGAACTCCCGCTCCAGATACTGGCCCCGGTCACGCATGATCTTGAACGTCGCCGCGATGATCTCCCGCTGCCGCTGGGAAAGCTCGCCGTCGGCCCCGCCGGAGCCGCCGCCGGCACCGCGCGAATCCGCCGACCGGTACTCTCGCCCGAAGGGCGTCACGTTCATGAAATAGATGTCGGTCGTGGCGACCTGAGGCTTCTGCGGGCGGCCGTCGGTCGCGCGCGCGTAGTAGGAGATGAAGTCGCCGGGCTCGAGCTTCAGTTCTTCCAGGAAGAACGTGTGGCCGGCCGAGACGTCCTTGAGCGCGCGCCGCCCGCCGCGGTACAGGTCCACCGTCTGCTCCGGTTGACCGTTGACCGAGTAGATCAGCTCGAGGTGCCTGATGCCGTAATCATCCTGAGCGGTCGCTTCGGCGAACACTTCCTCGATGGGCGTGACCCGCGTGTCGCGGCCCGGCTTGGAGAATGAGATGGTCGGGGCGCGGTCCGACAGAACGTCGATGGCGTAGTCCGGGGATGCCACCGCCATCGTCCCGTCGGGTCCTTGCAGCTCGATCTGATAGAATCCGGGCTGTTCCACCGTAATGGTGGCGCTCAAGTGGCCGTCCGGCTCCACCACCAGCGGCACCGGCGACTTGCCTTCGATCCGGATGACGCCGGCCGACGCCTTGAGCGTGGTCGTCGCGCGGATCTGCACCTGGGTGCCGGGCAGCGCGGCGATGTCTCCGCCGTCTTCGATCTTTTCGACGCCGAGCCCGGTGTAGGCCGGATAGTGATACTCGAGATCGACCTGCTTCACGTACGGGATGTCGGCCACCTGGATGTGATACACGGGCGACCGCACGCCGCTGGCTTCGACGAAGTAATCCGTGGCCGAGTCGACGTCGAGCAACAGGAGCCCGTAATCGCCGGTCGAGTCGTCGCGCACCATGGGCAACCGCTCCCATTTGGCGGTGGCGCCGGTCCGGACCGAGATATCGACCTGGTCCGCGTTGAAGCCCTTGAGCTGGGCCCCGATCTTCTGGTCGGCCCCGCGCGCGAGCTTCGCATTTCCGGGTGTCACCTGGATGGCGTACACGCTCGCCGCATTCGCGCTCTTCCACGGAACCAGGAGCAACGGCAGGGCGTTCCGCAGGAAAGCCGGTGACAACACTGCGACCGCAACCCCGGCGAGCGTGACGCCGGCGACGATTCCGGATGAGCGATACAGATTCTGCCGCTCCACCCGGCGTCCGCCTTCGATCCGCCGGCACCGTTCCTCGGCGGACTGGATGAGGCGCTCGACCAGCGCGGGTGAGAGCATGTCGGACGGGGAGGCCCCGGCATCGACCGCTCCAACCAGGGCGCCTTCGAGCGAGGGCTCATGCTCCTCGAGGTACAAGGCGACAGTCTCGTCCGAGACCCGGCGCCGCAGGGGATGAATGAGGAACCGCCACGCGAGTGCCACGATGGTCGCATAGCTGAATACTCGGAACCCGATGACCGCGGCGGGGCCGAAGCGGAAGTAGTCCATGCCCCAACCGGAGAGCAGGAACAGGACGATCGTTCCGCCGAGGAAGACGGCGGTGCCCTGCAGGGCGACCTTCAGGCGCCAGCGATTCCGCGCCGCCCGGATCACGGCGAGCAGGGCCTCATGTCTGGATGTCGAGCGGGTGTCGGTCACGTCGCCCCACCTCGCGAAAGTTGATTCCCCACGAAAGTCTCGGCGGCCAGCATGAGGAAAGCCGCCACCAGAAGATACCACCAGATCGCCTGTGGTCGCTCGCGTTCTTCCGGTGCCATACGTGCGGGCGTGCCCTCCGCAGCGCTGATCGACGAATGGTTCGGCTCGACGGCCGCCGCGAATTCTGCCGCGTCCATGGGCGTCAGATCGGACTCGGCGAGGTCGAGATTGGCCGCGACGACCTGTGAAGGCTCCGCGGCACCCGGCCGCCGCACCTCGTAGAAACCTTGCTCCGTCACCGTGAGCACGCGAGCCCCCGTTCCAGCCGGCAACACCGACTTGCTCCCCGATGGGCTCACCGCCACCAACTCGGATCGGTCAGTCCCGGGCCCGCCTGGCCCGCCTGCCCGCCCG
>JACQVB010000213.1 GCA_016209985.1 Gemmatimonadota bacterium
GACGAAGGGTGCTTGACAGCAGCGCCCACATAGAAGGCCGCCACCGACTCCGGAGGTCCGAATCGCAAACTTCCGCATGCTCACACTCGCGCTCGCTCTCGCCTCTGCTCTTTCGGTCCAAGCCGAGGGCCAGACTCTCGCCACCCCGGACACAGTCGTCGTGCACAACGGCGCACTGGCGCTGCGCGGCCTTGTGTATCGTCCGCGTGGAAGCGGCCCCTTTCCGGCGGTCCTTTTCAATCATGGAAGTGGACCGACTTCAGAGCCCTCCAAGCCTGCAGCGCTCGGCCCCCTCTTTGCTGGACGGGGTTACGTCTTTCTTTTTTTGTTCCGTCGCGGTGCCGGGCTCTCGGCTAGCCAAGGTACCAACAGTGCCGAGTTAATGGACCGGGCGTTCGCGGACAAAGGACAAAGCGGCCGTAACGAGAAGCAGTTGGAACTGCTCCAGACAGAGCTAAGTGATGTCTCGGCCGGAATCGCATTCTTGCGCCGGCTCCCCGAAGTAGATCCACACCGAGTTGCAGCCGCTGGGCACTCGTTCGGCGCTGCGCTTACCCTGCTCCTAGCCGAACGCGACACCAGCCTCCGGGCCGCCGTCCTTTTCGCCACGGCCGCCGTGAGCTGGGAGCCGTCGCCCAAACTGCAGTCCCGCCTCATGTCAGCTATCGACCACATAACGTCGCCCGTGTTTCTAATTCACGCTGCGAACGACTATTCCACTGTGCCTGGAACGATGCTCGGCGCAGAAATGGCTCGTCTCGCAAAGCCACACCAAGTCAAGATCTACCCTCCACTCGGTCAGACAGCGGCTGAAGGCCACGGTTTCATTTACGCGGCCCCAGCGCTGTGGGAGCCGGACGTTTTCGCATTCTTAGAGAAGCACGTGCAGCCATGATCATGTTTTCTCCAAGCTTTTAGGCAAGGTATCGAGCAAGGTGGCGGCCTAACCAGCGTTTGCAGCTGGCGGGCGCGCGATTTTGAGGAAGACATTTATTTGTGCGGCCGCCGAGGGGTCGCCCGCAGCTGACCCCTCATGAGCCACAAGAGTCTGGAAACGATCAATCCCTGGCTGAACCTCGCCGCCAACGTGGCAGTCGTTGCCAGCATTGTCTTCCTGGCTCTCCAACTCAGGCAAACCACGACTGCACTCCGTGCCTCGACCTATCTCGAGACGTCACGGGCGGCGGAGGATTGGCAGAAGTATCTCGCGGACTCGGATCACCTGGCGCCCGCCATCACACGCTACCTGTCCTCGCCTTTCGAATCACTCTCTTCGGAGGACCGCTGGCGGTTGCAGACCATCGGGCTTGCCGCGATGTACCGAATGGATGCCCTGTACTTTCAGTACGAGTCAGGGCTCCTGGATGACGAGTATGTCTCGACCGGCTTCAAGCGCTTGATGGAGATCTGGGTGCCGCGATGGAAGGACATGGGTGTTCTTGAGTCAGGCCTCCAGGAACTCCGTCCGTCGTTCCGAGCTATGGTCGCCCCGTATCGAGATCTGCCACTGCAGCAGGGCGAGGGCGGCTCCGGAAAGCGCGCCCGGAAATGATACGCTCTGCCGGGTGACCGTGGCCATGCCTCCGCGGCCAAGTTCGGGCTCGATCGTGTAACGGTCTGCCATTGCCTGTTTGAGACGAGCGAGAACCTCGGACATGAGGTCGGAACCTGTGTTGGGCTACCCTAAGATGGAATCGGAGTCAACAACTCGTCAGAACAACATTGGAGAGACCTGAGGCACACGCTCGTCCAGCGTGTGGACTGGGCCGGCCTATTCGATTAGGCCGATTCTCTTGATCAAATCGTTGAACCGGGGATCGGATCGAAGTGGCAGCCATGCCCGATCCCAGTTGAGCCATATCAGCTGCGAAGAACGGCGCGTGTAAAGGCGATCGAGCCAGGCGAAAGCGGAGTCCATCTGGCCCAGATTTGCGTAGAGCCGCGCCACACCTGCCTGGTCGTATCCATTCATCGGACGATTACCAAAGGCTTGTAGAAACTTTCTCGCAGAGTCCGCCCGGCCGGCTCGTGCCCACGCCCACGCGTAGACCAGGGCTGAACGAGATTTCGCTGCGCGCTCCTTTTCGAATGCCCGGAGCGCCTCATCGACTTGACCGGTCTCTAGCAACGCCCGTCCGAGGTATTCCCAGTAGAGGTTTCCGTTGTCGGCCGAATCGGCAGCCAGACGACTGCGTGCCAGTCGTATGGCCTCCTGGTACTGGCCTTGGCCGAGCAGAGGATAAAAAGGACCATCACCCCAAAAAAGGGGTTCGAGCTCGGCAGCCCGCTGCAGCAATGGTCGGGCCTCGTCATAGCGCCCACGGAACGAGAGCAACTGTCCGGCAAACCCGTAGGCAAGACCGTGGTTCGGGTCTCGTGCCATCGCTTGCTTGAAGTGCTCCTCCGCTCGGGTGAACTCCCAATAGCTGCGCTCAACCCGTGCGAGGGCCGTCAGCGCTTCGGCAGAGGTTGAATCGAGGGAAACCGCTTTTTCGGCGCTCGCCCTGGCCGGTGCGAAATCTCCGGTGTATGCGCCCAGATCGTTTTGCGCGTGCGCCAGCATTGCCCACGCGGGGGCGTAGGCCGGATCTAGACGGACGGCCCGCTGCAAATAGGTCTGCGCTCGGGTGTCCCCTTCACGAGTCAGCTCGAATGCTGCCGCCCGACCTTTGAGGTATAGCGTATACACCTCAGGGTTGGTCGCACGCGTCGTACTGATCTCAACGCGCCCTCCGAGATCCAGAGCCCCTGATAGCGCCAGACCCGCTTGCTTGGCGATCTCGCTCTGCAGCGCGAACACATCACCGAAAGGCCTGTCATAGGACTGTTGCCAACGGCTGGCCTCGTCCTCCACCCGTACGAGTTCTGGACTGACACGCACCTTACTCGCGTTTCCTATGCGTCCGTCCCACTGAATCGTGCCGGTGAGCAAATAGTCAACCTTCAGCTCCTGGCCTACATCCCTGAATCGCTTCTGCGTGCCCCTGAACTCCATTGATGTTTGACGGCCGATGACGATCACGCCTGGCACTCGCGCGATCTCGCCCCGGATCGCGTCGGTTACCCCATCAGCGAAGAACTGATCGTCGGGACGTCCTCGATTCTCGAATGGGAGAACGGCCAGACGAATGGCAGCCGGTGCGTGAGATGGGAGCCTGCCATTCCGCAAATAGCGAAGCGTGAAGGCTCCTGCGCCGAGCACAAGCAGAATCGCGGTAGCCGCCGCAGCGAAGGTGCGCGCCGTGAACCGACTGGCGACGCTGGGCGATTCGCCCTGCGCTTTTCCAGATACTCCAGCCACCTGCGCAGTGCTTCCGCGTCACCGGCCGCCCCCGTCCGACGGTAGCTCCATGACGGGAATCGCATTCGCCGCATGACTTGCAGAAAACGTGCGTCTCTTCGAACCGGATCCCACCATTCGAAGGAAGGCAACGACAGCAGCCAGATATCCCGCGACTCGATGCCGCGCTCGATCCATTCAAACGCCCGATCGACATTGCCCAGGGCCACGTGGGCCAACGCGATGGTCGCCGGGGAGGCCGGTTCCCGGCGGGACCGATCCTCCAGGTCCTTCACGATTCGCTCAGCCTCATGTCGCTCGCCGGCTCGCGCGTGCGCGACGGCCATGAACGCCTTGGCAAAGTAGGCACCCTTCTCCGAGATCTCGGCCGCTTGCCGCAACACCTCCACTGCTTCGCCATACTCACCCTCGCCAATGTGCGCGACGCCCTGCAGGTCCAGCGCGAGAATGTGATTGGGCTCGAGCTCCAGTACCCGTCGCCCCTGTTGCAACGCTTCGGCGTGGTGTCCCGATACCGCGAAGAGGTACTGAAGTTGCTGGTTGGTCATGACGCCGACCGGGTCGAGTTGCAAGGCCCGGCGGGAGAGTGCGATCCCCTCGTCCCCGCGTCCGAGCGCCGCCAGATAACTGGGGTACCAGTTCAGCGCCGGCACCGAATCCGGGTTCAGTCGCAGCGCGGCTTGGAACTCCCGTTCCGCGGCCTCGAAATCCCAGTCGTGCCAGTAGCTCACCTGACCCAGAGCCGCATGCGCCTCGGCCAAACCGGAACCAAGCCTCAGGGCTTCCTCGGCGGCGCTCCTCGCCTGAGAAAACAGCACATCCCCCTGGGTGCTGACTACGGCGAGAAAAATCATGGTTTCGGCCAGTCCTATATGGGCCTGTGCGAAGGCAGGGTCCAGCGTGACCGCTTGCTGAAACCATTCGGCGGCCTTTTCCCAATGGTCCACGGTGCCCTTGTTCCAGTGGAAGCGAGCGCGGAGAAACGCTTCATATGCCTCGAGATTGTCGGTCGGGCGCTCCCGCCTGGCCTTGGGGATTTCCAGGGCGGACGTCAGGCGGGCAGCGACGACTCCCGCGATCTCATCCTGAACCGCAAAAACGTCCTTGAGCTCCCGGTCGTATTTCTCTGACCAGAGTTGATAACCGCTGGACACTTCGACCAGTCGAACGGTGATCCGCAGTCGATCGCCGGCCTTGCGCGCGCTGCCTTCCAACACCGCACCGACGCCGAGGCGCTCACCAATCCGCCGCACGTCCTCGTTGGCACCCTTGAACGCGAAAGATGAGGTTCGAGCAATGACCCTCAGGCTGGGGATGCCCGTGAGAGCGTTGATGATCTCTTCCGCCAGGCCATCGCTGAAGTACTCGCTGTCACCATCCCCACTGAGATTCGAGAATGGAAGGACCGCGATGGATCGGCTCGGGGTCGTTCCTGCCGGGGGCGCCGGGGCGGCGGCTATGGCGCTGGCGAATTCCCGGGCGGTGACAAAACGGTCGGCCGGTATCTTCGCGAGCGCCCGCTGTAGAGCCTGGTCGATGTGAGGCGCTACCGAGCGTAACCGCCCTACCGAAGGCACCGGATCGCAGGCGCGCTTGGTGATGACAGCCTGCGCCGTCGGACCCGTATAGGGCGGTTCGCCCACCAGCATTTCGTACAACACACACCCGAGTGAATAGATGTCGGAGCGCCCATCAAGTGGACGATTCGCGTTGGCTTGCTCGGGACTCATGTATTCCGGGGTGCCCAGAGCGAGTCCGGTACCGGTCAGGCGATGCCCCCCGGCCTGTTCGACCGCCAAGGCGATGCCGAAGTCAGCAACCATGGCCTCGCCTTCGTGAAAGAGGATGTTCTCCGGTTTGATGTCCCGGTGCACCACGTTTTGACCATGTGCGTGATCGAGGGCGGCACCGACCTGCTGGACGATTCGCATGGCGTCGGCCACAGGTAATTCCCGCTCACGGGTCAGCCGCTCTCGCAGGGAGCCGCCGGCCACGAAAGGCATCACGTAGTACAGGAATCCGTCGGCCTGGTCCGAATCGATGAGCGTAAGGATTCTCGGATGATTCAGGCGGGCAGCGATCTGGATCTCGCGCAGAAATCGGTCGGGGCCCAGCACGGCGGCCAGCTCCGGATGCAGCACCTTGATCGCGACCTTGCGCTTGTGTTTGAGATCCTCGGCGAGATACACCGTGGCCATGCCGCCGCGGCCGAGCTCGCGCTCGATCGTGTAGAGGTCGTGAATCTTTTGACCTGGTCTCAATGCGGAGCCGCTCTCAGGGATGCTCAGATGGTCCTCATGGACTCAGTCGAGTGCGCGACGCGGGGGCCTTACGTCGCGGGGGCCTGCAGGAGACGATAGCCCTGCAGCAGGTTGTTGGCTAACGCGTGCCACAGCGCGACGGCCAGCACCTTGAGCCGCCCGCGCACCCGGACCTGGATCAGGCCCCGGTTGCGCGCTTGTGCATGGATCCATTCCGACACACTACTGCGTTCCCGGTACAGCGCCTGCGCCGTGCGGGTGCCCATCCGGCGGCGCCACGCGGCAATGGCCGGGGGATCGCGCCGCCGCGGCGCAAAGGGATCTTGGGCCGGATTAGCCGGACGCTGCACCGGGATGATCACCGTGCAGCCATAGGGCGGGCCACTCACCCGCTCGATATCTGCCTTCTTGCCGTAATCGCCATCCGCCACCACGATCTGCGGCGGTGGCAGGGTCGTGCTCTGGAGCCGTTCCACCATCGGCGCTAATTGCCCCATGTCGCTACCGGCGGTAGTGACGCCCACGCCGACCACGAGACGGCCCTGCCGCGTCGTCGCCAGTTGCACATTGTACGCCGGCCGATACCCGCCATCACTCATCCGCATCAACCGCGCGTCCGGGTCCGTCGTCGACGCCCGCGCCGGCCCCCGCGGGTGCGGGCGCTGCTTGGCGCGGAGCCGCTCCAGCCCCGCCAGCGCCGCCAATGCCCCGCGCACCCGCGCTTCCCGCTCCCGCGCCGCCTGCTCCCGCCGACTTCCTGCTCCCGGATCCGCCGCCACCTCGGCCCGCAAGCGCTCCACCTCCTGCTGCGCGACTTGCAGCCACTGGCGCAGCCGCCGCTTCCGCCGAAACGAGCCCGTCCCCGCACTGGCCCGCACCTTGAGCCCGTCTTGCATCACCGTCGTACAGTCCACCACCTCCTGGTGCCATAAGGCCGCGACGCTCTGCACCAAGCGCTGATCCAACTCCGCCGCGTGCTGCACCCGAAAATCCGCCAAGGTGTGATAGTTGACGCCTACCCCGCCACACAACCACTGATACGCCACATGCTCGGTGCACAACCGATCCAGCGCCCGGGCACTCCCCACCCCCTCCAGCGTCGCATACAACCACAGCGCGACCAGAATCTGCGGATCAATCGGCGGCCGCCCCGGCTCGCCCTCCACCGCCGCGATCCCCCGGTACAGCGCCGATAAATCCAACTGCTCCACAAACGCCCAGACCACCCGTGCGCGGTGCTCCGCCGGCAGCAATGCGTCCAGCGCCCGCGGCTCCCACGCAATCTGCTGTCGATCGGGACGCTGCACCCGCGGGGGACCACTCACCACCGGCGCGCCATCAACGGACTTGGGGGGCAAGGGGAACAAGGTGGGCTCGTCCATGCGACCTCGCTCGAGGAGAGGGCATCGCCCTGCAGGCCGCATCCAAAATACCACCTCTCACATCAGCAACCAGACAGAATTAATTCACACCCTCGTAACGGTCGGCCAGGGCGGATTTCAGGCGATCCATTAGATCGGTCATCGATGCAGAAGATGCGACAAAAAGGAACACCCTGCAATGAATTGATCCTGTTGATTGCCTGCACCGCCGTTACCGTAGATCACCCGCACTGACTATCCGGTACCGCGGGAGTCGTTCCCGCCAGGGGAGACAACATGTATCTTCATTGTAGATACAACGGCGAGCGGCTCATGCGTGCAGCTATCCAGAAATGGGGCAATAGTCTGGCGATCCGAATCCCCAAGGCGCTGGCTCAGGATACGCGTCTGGGCCAGGGGATTGAAGTCGAAATCACCATCGAAGATGGTCGGCTCGTGCTTGAACCGGTGCGAACGCCGCGACCAACGCTCAAGCGGCTCTTGGCGGGCATAACGAAAGGGAACCGGCATGGTGAAGTCGAATGGGGCGATGCCACAGGACGCGAGGCATGGTGAAACATCGCTACGTGCCGGAGCGGGGTGACCTCGTGCGGCTGGCCTTTTCCTCTGCGTCAGGGCACGAGCAGGCGGGGCATCGTCCCGCCGTGGTGCTCTCGCCGGCGGCCTACAATGGCAAGGTCGGACTGGCCCTCTTTTGTCCGATCACCTCGCGGGAGAAGGGTTATCCATTCGAAGTGCGCCTTCCCGAGGGACTCCCGGTCCAGGGAGTCATCCTTTCGGATCAGGTGAAAAGCCTGGACTGGAAAGCGCGAAGAGCCAAGCCCGTGGGTCAGCTCTCGAAAGCGGTGATCGGAGAAGTTCTGGGAAAACTGGCTACGCTTACGCAGGCATAGAACCGATCGCGCTGGCCATGCCGCCGCGGCCGAGCTCGTCCCGGAGCGTCGCCAGAAACATTTCCGGGTCCGCGACGTCGATGGTGAGGTTGCGCCCGCCTGATTGCAAGGCCCGCTCTTTACTTGACTAGCCCGACCTTCTTCTTCAGTTCACCAAACCGGGGGTCCGCCCTGAGCGGCTCCCACTGGACGTGATAATTCAGGCTGGCGAGGCCGCCACCGGTTGCGCGGGCACGTTCCAGCCAAATGAAGGCGCTGTCCTTTTGGCCGAGGTTGGCGTAGATGCCGGCCACCTGTACCTGCTCACCCGCCGTCGGCTTGGATGACGCCTTGAGTTCTTCCAGGACCGAGCGGGCCTTCGCCGGTTCTCCTCCCCGTGCGTACGCCCACGCATCGGCCCGAGGGTTCTGGCTGACAATGCGCCACCGGTCGAGGGCGCGAAGCGCCTCGGCCTTCTGCCCCTTCATCAGCAACGCATATCCAACAGCCGCATAGGACTGAACGCTGGAGTCGGTCGAGTCCTTTTTCAGCCCGGCCCGTCCCTCAGCCAGCAAGTCGTCGTATTTCCCCAACCCCATGAGCGCGGGGAAGGACGCGTCGGCCCAGTAGGCGGTCATCGCGCTCGCCTTCCGGGCGTATTGCAGGGACTCGTCGTACCGGCCGAGGGTCGCCAGCAGCCCCGCGTAGTAACCGAAGGCCCAGCCGTACTTGGGATCGATCGCGAGCGCGCGGGCGAAACTCTTGTCGGCCGCCGCGAAATCGTTGGCCGTGATCTGGGACCGAGCGAAGGCGGTCCAAGTCACAGCCGAGGTCGAATCGAGCGTGACGGCCTTGCGGCCCGCACTGATGACCAGAGCCTGGTCCTTGCGGCCCACCGATTCGGACAGCAGCGCCCACGCCGGTGCGTAATTCGAATCGGCTTGAATCGCCTTCCGCGCAAAGTCGGCAGCTTTGGCAAACCCGTCGTCCGTCACCTTGGCTACTTCGATCCGCCCGGCTGCGACGAGTTGCGCCGCGCTCTGACGTCCCGGTGCCCGCTGCTGCGCGGCGAGGGGTACATCCGCGGCGAGGATGAGCGCGATCGCGAGCAAAGCAAACCTTGCTTTCATGAGAAGCTCCAGAAGGGGGGTGCGACGGCTCAAGTATACAGGCGGGTGCCTTGGCGGCCAGTAAGCTCGTCCCGCAGCGATTTCTCGCTGTCAGCCTGACGGAGACGACGCCCGAAATGTTAGTTTCTTGACACTTGCGGGGCCGGACGATTCGTGCCCATGCCCCCGCGGCCGCGCTCCCGCTCGACGTGGCGATGCAAACGCCTATGACCCTTTTCGTTTCCAGCCAGAACCACGCACCACTCGCCCGGGCGTGGCGCCGGGCGACCATCTCCGAGCACCCGAGGCGAATCGTGCGATTCCCGGCAATCCTGTTTGCGACACTGGTTCTCACAGCCTGCGGTCCGGCTCCCGGCAGGCGCAGTGAACCTGATCGGCAGAACGCGTCAGTGGATTCGGTCGCCCAGTACTTGATCGCAACGGCCGCTGCCGACTTCTATGCCCACCGGCCACCTGATCCTGTCCGCTTTCGTGACGTGCGTATTGGGCACGTCATGGCTCCGGGTGGAAAAGAGCAGTACCTGTTGTGCGGCCAGTTCTTGCCCGCGCAGCAAGGGGGCAAGGCCGAATGGACGCCGTTCGCAACGATCAAGACGTCGGGTTACGAACAGTGGATTGGGGCTCAAGCAGTGGGTTTTTGCCAGAGCTCGGCGCTCAAATGGGACCAGGTGGGCGACTTGTCGTCCTCGTTGCAGAGCCGACTCGATTCTCTACGGTAACATACGGAGCTATCGCCCGCCTCAATCCGCTTACAAGGCAGCTTGGTGCCGCCCTGACCTGGGAGAAACGAGGATGACTAGAACGACCCGTCTCGCCGTGGCCATGCTGTCCTACGTGATTCTTACCTTCATCATCGCTGCAACCTGGCACCTGGTGGTGTTCAAGCCGCTCTACGACAAGTTGGCCATTTTCACCCGCCCGCAGCCGATCATTCCCTTAGGCATTGCTTCGATGCTGGTGCAAGCCGGCGTGTTCGCCTTTCTCTATCCGCGTTGTGCCGTCGACGGGCGCCCGGCCCGTGACGGCCTCCTCTTCGGGCTGGCCACCGGATTGCTCATCGGCAGCTATGCCGTCCTCGCGGATGGCGCAAAGCTCCAGGTCTCCTCGCTCAGCACCTGGCTGGTGCTCGAAGGCGCCTACTATCTGTTTCAGTTCCCGATCGTGGGCCTGGTCTTCGGGCTGATTTACGGCGTGCCGAGCAAAGCTGGCACGGCACCGCTTGAAGCGGAGAGGCGCGGCATGATGAGGTCTCCATGAGCGAAAAGAAGCGAACGGACAAGGTCGCCAGGGGCACCACCGCGACCAGCAAGAAGCCCAAGGGATTCACCGACGAGGAACGAGCGGCGATGAAGGACCGCGCCCGGGAGCTGAAGGCGGAAGCCGGCCGCGGCCCGCGCGCGGACCAGCAGGGCGAAAGCGACGTGCTCGCGAAGATCGCCGAGATGCCGGAGCCGGATCGCGCCATGGCGAAACGGCTCCATGCGATTATCACCACCAGCGCGCCGGCGCTCTCGCCGAGGACCTGGTACGGGATGCCGGCGTATGCCAGGGAGGGCAAGGTCCTCTGCTTCTTCCAGAGCGCGCAGAAATTCAAATCGCGCTACGCGACGTTCGGCTTCAGCGACTCGGCGAACCTGGACGACGGGGCCATGTGGCCGACCGCCTTCGCGCTGAAGGACCTAACCCCCGCCGAAGAGGCCAGGATCGCCGCGCTGGTGAAGAAGGCGGTCGGCTGAGGCGAGGCCTTCACCCGCCACCGGTCGCATAGCGACGCTCGCTTAAGGCGGTGTGGCCGGCTCCCGCCGGCGCCAGCTCGACGTCATCGAGATGGGACAATGGGATGCGGTGCGGGAACCAGCCGATTCGTCCATCGCGCATATCCCGCGGCATCACCGCGATTTCCCCAGCATGCTTCCCCTCGTCCAGAGTGATGACCCCACTGACCTGGAATAGCGCTCGCTGACCCACCCCGGCGGCGTATCTCGGGTCACGCTCTCGTTCTGGAGGTCGGTATACGGCGTATACATGATCGAAGAGTGTTAACCGGAGGGGCTGGTGCACGCGCCAGTGTGGGCAAGTGGCGCGACGGAGGTCAACGTGTCAGGATGGTGTCGGCTGAATTGCGGGCTCGACCACCGGCGCTTCATTCGTTTTGCTTAGGGCAGGGACTTGCTACTAAGACGAGATTCCCGTCGATCACCATCACTTTTCTGCGCAGTAGTGGCTACCGGCGGGCCGCCAGGCGCCGCTCTACGTCGTCCAGCCAATTCAGCACGACTACCAGGTCGAGCGAGCGATCCACCGGCCTGGTCACCACCAAGGTCTTCCCGTCCGGATAGACGTCGTAATTGCTGAATGCGCCCTTGAAGACGGCCCGGCGGGGGCCCAGGCCGAGGCGGCTCCCGGGAATCACGGTGACGCTCATGATCTGATTACCCTCGCGGTAAAACAACAGGGGCGCGTTGCGAGCCCACCGGCCCGCGCTGCCTCCGTTGGCTGACACCAGTTGTCTCGCTCCGCCGGCCAGTGACTGGACATACACCTCATCCCGTCCCGTGTCATTCGACGTGAAAGCGATCCAGCGTCCGTCAGACGAGACTCGCACATCCCGCTCATCGAACGGCGTACGCGCGATCGGGTGCTCGTCCGCCCCAGACGCGGCTGCCGTCCAGAGATCGTTACGGCGGGTGGAATCGGGCCTAATGAAGACCACGATGCGACCATCGGGTGTCCACGACAAAGTGGATCCGATGGCAGGTTTCCCGAAAAAATCGCGACCGGCCTGGCTGCCATCGGCGGCGACGCCCTTTAGCTGGGTCGGAAGCCCGCCGCCGCGGAATTGCGAATACGCGATCATGCGTCCGTCGGGTGACCACACCGGAACACTGGCGCCATAGTCAGCGGTCAGCCTCGTCATGGAGCCTTGATCCCGGTCGTACAGCCACAGATCATCGTAACCCGGCGTGCTGATAATGACTGCCAGGCGCTGCCCATCGGGTGAGACGGTCGCCCCCCCATAACGTCGTGGCTCCGCGGAAACGACTTGCTCTGTTCCGTCGGACCCGATCAGCGCGATTTCATTGAGCCCGGAACCTCGCAGGTACGCCAGCGTGCCGGTCGCGGAAATCGCCATCTGGGCCGCCCCGCCGCTCGTCACCGAAACGCTATCCAGGACCGGGACGATCGGACTCTTTACCTCGAGTCCCTTGGGATCGAATCGCGCCGCCAGGAGCGCACCGGACGCTTCGGCTGCGATCAGGTAACCGGGAGCCGCATAACGCGCCAGATCGGCATTGGGGATCAGCACGGTGTGCCGCCCCGACTTCAGTGACAATCCGACAATCCCGGTCCGCGACCTGCCCTCGGAGGCGAGAACCGCGGTCGCTATGACGCGATCGTCATCGAGCGCCTCGGGAAAGCGGTGGGAGATCTCACCGGAAGCGGTGTCGAGCTGGGTCACCAGGTTGACCGGACCGCCTCTCGCCGATACTCGATCCAGTCCCCGGAAATTGTTGGTCGCGATGAGGAGATCGTTCCCGCGGGTCCACGTAGCGCCCCGATGATTCGTTCCGCGCAGCTCCGCCACGACTTCGGGAGCCCCGCCGCCGGCCGGGATGCGTTTGAAGGTGCCGCCGGCGAAGAAACCGATCCACTCTCCGTCAGGTGAGAACACGGGTCCGGTGGCGTCTTCAGTGCCAGCGAGGGGAATGGCGTTCGTCTGATCGAGACGGCGGGTATAGAGCCTTCTTTGCACTCCGTCCGTGCCCACAAACACGAGGCGCTTGCCATCCCGCGAGATGGCGATGGCCGGCTCTCCCGAAGCGGGCTCGAAGTGCACTCCGGCGGGGGGAAGGATCGAAAGACTGACCGTGTCGCGGCCAGATCGGCCCCGAAAGAACGCCCAGGTGGCAACGCTGGTGAGAAGAATGGCGAGCGCGGTCACGACGGCGTCTCGCTGGCTGATCCGAATGGCGCGTGGCCAACGACCAGTGCCCGGACTGCCATATCGGCCCGGGTCGGTGGGCATGGAACGCGCGAGCGCCTCGGCAAACTGCGCTCCGCTGCTGAAGCGGTCAGCGGGCAACTTGGCCAGCGCCTGCGTGAGCGCCCGGTCGATGTAATCCGGTACCGTGTCGCGTGCCTCCCGGACATGGGGCGGCTTTTCGGTGATGATCTTGGCGATGATCGCCTGGACGGTTGGCCCGCTGTGCGCTGGGCCGCCCGCCAGCATTTCGTAGAGTACGCAGCCGAGCGCGTAGATGTCGGTGCGGCCGTCGATCTCCCGCTCGCCCGCCGCTTGCTCGGGGCTCATATACTCGGGCGTCCCGAGCGAAAGCCCGGTCTCCGTCATCCGCTGGCCGCCGGCGTTCCGGACCGCTAGGGCGATCCCGAAGTCGGCAACCACGGCCCGGCCATCGTGTAAGAGAATGTTTTCCGGCTTGATGTCCCGATGGATCACGTTGTGGCGATGCGCGTAGTCGAGGGCTCCGGCGACTTCGGTCGCGATCCGTACCGCCTCCGGAATGGGGAGTTGCTTCTCGCGGTTCAGCTTGCCGCGCAGCGATTCGCCATCTACATACGGCATCACGTAGTACACCACACCGTCGGTCCGCCCCGAGTCGAACAGCGGCAGGATGTGCGGATGTTGCAGGTTCGCGGTGACCTTGATTTCCTGCAGAAACCGCTCGGCGCCGAGGATGGCGGCGAGCTCGGGGTGAAGAACTTTTACGGCCACCTTGCGGTCGTGCTTGAGATCCTCGGCGAGGTAGACGGTGGCCATGCCGCCGCGGCCGAGCTCGCGCTCGATCGCGTACCGGTCGGCCAGGGCGGTTTTGAGACGGGCAAGGACGTCACTCATGGCAGTTCGTTCTTGGACCGCACAAGCTCTTGAAAAGCCGGCTCCGACCGTAGCGGCTTCCACCGCGGATCGACCGCCAAGAATCTGGGTGACAATCGAGAGGGGATATGCAGGAGATAACTGAGTCGGTCGATGGCTTCGGCGTGTCTTCCAACCTTCGCGTAGATCTCGGCGAGATTCTCGAGCAGAATGACACCCGAGACCGCGCTCTTCGACACCGGCACTAGTTCAACCGCCTTCTCTCCTTCCCGGACTGCTTCGGTCTCCTGTCTGAGGCCAGCCAGCGCCAACCCCAAAAAGCTGCGGTAGAGCGCCACGTCGGCTTGGGACGTAACCCGGGCTTGGAGGACGATGCGAGCGGAATCGTAGTATGTCGTGGCCAGCGCGGCCTGCGCCGCGCGATCGTAATGCTCCCCCTTGGCGAGATAGTAGAAACCCGGTTCGGTCGAATTCGGCGGGAGGGATAGACGCTCGAACAGCGAGCCATCGTCGTACAGAAAGCTCACATTCCATCGTCCATCGGTTCCGACGAATGTGGTCAGTCGGAAAGCGACCTCGCTTAGCCCCAGACGCTCCTGGATCTTCCCCATTGGCACTAGCGCCTTCTCAACGCTTCCGTCGCGAGCGAGATAGACATTGGCCAGCCAGAAGTAGGGGGCCTCTTCGTCGGGATTCAGCGCAATGGCGCGCTCGAGGTATCTCTGAGCAGAGTCGTATTGGCGCCGGAAGAGGAATGCCCAGCCCAGGATCCTTGCGTGGCGGCTCGAACGTGGGTCGAGGCGGATGGCCTTCCTGAAGTTGGCCATTGCATCATCCCAGGCGCCGGCATTTCGCTGAGTGTATCCCATGCGAAAGACCAGATCTGCGTTGTTGGGCTGATCGCGCACACCCGTCGCGAATTCCTCGATCGCCCTGGTCCAGTTCAGCTGCCTGACATACATGTCGCCAATGGCCTCCCTCACTTCGGGCAAATTGGGAGCGATCGTCTGAGCGCGAGATACCGCTTCCCTGGCCTGGCGTTGACGGGCATCGCTATGATCGAGAAAGCTGCTGTACAAGGTTTGGTGAACCATGGAGAGACGGGCCCACGCTAGAGCGAAGTTGGGGTCCAGATCGACCGCTCGCTGATAGAACAGGAGCGCGCCCCTCACATTGCCTTCGGAACCTTCGGCCTGTTGATACGTGAGCCCTCGCAAGTACGCGTCGTAGGCCTCGAGGTTCTCGGTGGGCCGGGAAGCGAGCGCCTCTTTCTCGGGCGCCAGCAAAGTCACACTTAGCGCCTGTGCCACCCGTTGGGCCAGTTCGGTCTGGAGCTTGAACACTCCGGTAAGCGGCTCCTCGTACGGCTCCGCCCAGACGTGGGTGGCATCCGCCACCCGAATGAGCTGGGGACTTACCCGCACCCGGCTGGTGCCGTCGGGGTGCTTTTCCCACCGCACCGTCCCTTCCAGGAGGTACTGCACCCCTAGCTCTTCGCCGATTTGTTTGACGGGTTTGTTCGTTTTCTTGTACTGCATCGCACTGGTGCGCGCGATCACGCCGAGGCCCGAGAGGGTGGCAAGCTTGCTGGTGATCTCCTCGGTGAGGCCGTCGGCAAAGTATTCGTCTTCGGCCGCGCCCAGATTTTCAAACGGCAGCACCACGAGCATCGGCCGGCTGGCGACTGCATCGGCCCCTGCCCGGGCACCGGCGAAGGAGGCCCGGCTCCGGAAGACGAACGCTGAAGCCGTCGCCAACAGGATCGCCGCGACCGCAGCTGCGACCACGCGGGGCCGCGTCCAGAAGGGTCTGGCACCGCCGAGCGTTACCGCGGACGTCGGTGTGGTGCCCCCACCCGGCGTGGTCATGGCCTCGAGCTGACGCCGCAGCTCCTCGGCGCTCTGCCAGCGGTCGGCCGGCTTCTTCTCCAGGCAGCGCATCACGGCCTCCGCCAGGTCTGGCGGCACCGCCGGCCGGAACTCGGTCACCGGCTGGGGCCGCTCGGTCACGTGGGCTGCCAGCATTCCCTGCGCCGTCGTAGAGACGAACGGCGTGCGGCCGGTGAGGAGCTCGTACGCCATGACTCCTACGGCGTAGATATCGACCCGATGGTCGAGGTTGCTGTCGCCGGCGGCCTGCTCCGGCGCCATGTAGGCCGGCGTGCCGAGGGCGACGCCGGCGGTCGTCAATTGCTGGCGGCCGGTGGCTTCACTGATCGCCTTGGCGACCCCGAAATCCATGACCAGAGCGTGGCGACCCGAGAGGAGCACGTTGTCGGGCTTGATGTCGCGGTGGATGAGGCCTTGTGCGTGGGCGTAGGTCAGCGCATCCACAACTTCCCGCAGAATGCGGACGACATCACCGACGGGCAGCTCCCGCTCCCGACTCAGCCTCGCGCGAACCGACTCGCCAGCCACGAATGGCATGACGTAATACAGGAACGCACCGGCTTGGCCGGAATCGAGCAATGGCAGGATGTGAGGGTGCTGGAGGCTGGCCGCGAACTGGATTTCGCGCAGGAAGCGATCCGGTCCGAGAACCGCGGCGAGCTCGGGATGCAAGACCTTGATCGCCACCTTCCGCTTGTGCTTGAGATCCTCGGCGAGATAGACCGTGGCCATGCCGCCGCGGCCGAGCTCGCGCTCGATCGCGTACCGGTCAGCCAGGGCGGATTTGAGGCGGTCCAGCAGGTCGGCCACGAGGTTAAGATGGTGCCGCAAGTCAACCAGTCAAGAAGAACTCGTGCTGCAGTTCTATCGTTTCTCTCCAGCCGCGGGCGGAGACCAGTTGACCGTCACGGTGAACTCCTCTGCGCCCGCTCTTGCTGCGGGAAAGAGCATCAGGAGGCGTCCATCGGCAGCCACATCATAACCGTCGGAGTCGCCCAGCGGATCCGGTCTAAACGGACCCGTGTAGCGCTCATGCGGGGCGGAAAGAAGTGGTTTCGCGCCACCCTGGAATGACACCGCCATGACGCGATTGCGGGCGAGATAGTAGAGCTCTCGCCCGTCACGAGACCACACGGGATCGAATCCACCTCCGGACGAGACGATCCACCGGCCACGAGTCTCCGGCCAGTCCATAAGATAGATCTCGAATCGGCCGCTTTCGTCGGAGGAGTACGCTATCCACCGGCCGTCGGGCGAAAAAGAGCCGGCTCGCTGCGTTCCCGCGCCCCCGGTCAGGTCCTTCCACTGACCATTAGGCCCCCGAACCACGATGTCCCCGTTCGACCCCTCGCGCCATAGCGCCGCCAGGAGGAAGCGACCATCGGGGGACCACGAGGTGGGTTCGAGATCTCCTTCGGGCCCGCCCAGTGGGTCGCGCGCCCCGGTTCCGTCGGCCCGACTCTGGTAGAGCCGGTATTTTCCCTCAAGCGACCAATGCGAGAATGACTGACCGTCCGGGTTCCAGACCGGTTGGCCGTAGCTGCCCTGCAGGGTCAGCCCTCGCCCGCTAGCAAGGTCCGCAATCAGCATCGCTCTTGGTAGCTGCTGGATGCCCACAGCGAGGCTGCGGCCATCGGGCGAAAGCCTCGGCCAGCGATAGAAACGCGGCTCGAGGGGTAGAGGCCACCGCTTTCCGCCGCGATCCACCCATTCAGCAGTAACCAGGTCGCCGAGATCCCGGCGGGTTACCAAGGTGCTTCCGGGGTTGGTCCATGCCTCGGCCTGCGGCACCAACAGCACCGCATCGCCTTGGGGCTTACCATCATCGTCCACCGGGAGAGCGACTGTGCCGGTTCCTTGTTGCCAGATGAACAGTCTCCCAGCGGTGAACCCGTGGAATAGGCCCGGCACAGGCAGATGCTCCCAGTGGTGGCGATCCGCCGACATGATCGCCGGTCGAGGGCCCTCCTTGGTATCGACATTGAAAACCCATCGTCCGCCCGGAAGAACAGAGGGAGGGTTGTGCCGAGTTTCGTGCCGAGAGGAATCGATGCCCGTCAGAGGCGCGACCGCGCCGCCAGACACGGTCATGGTCCAGAGCGAGCCGCTACTGATCACCAACGTGTCCTGAATGGGCCATGAAATCCCTCCAGTAACGCCGGGGGCCGTTCCGACCCGGATCAGCGAACCGCCGGTAACTGGGACGCGAAAGACCTCGACACCGCTCGACAAGGCGATCCATCGCCCATCCGGCGAAAAGGCCATCGATCCTACGCCGACCGTTGTACTGGTCAGCGTCACGATCTCTGCTTCCTCGACGCGCCGTAGGAAGAGCCTGGTCGAGTCCCCTTGTCGTGCTACGAAGGCAAGTGAACGGCCATCCGGAGCGATGTCGAGGAATCGCCTGGCACCGACGAGTGCGAACCCGCTCGGCACAGCAACATTGAACTGGATGGGTCGCTTGCCGGGAGCGATCGCCTGGCGATTAAAAGTGGATGGCCCCAGGGCAACCACAACCAGGACCGCACACAGGACCGAGAGTGCCAGAATTCGGCGGTCCCGATACCAGGCCGGTGCGGCATCACGGTAACCATCGTGCCTTCTCCGGCTGGTCCACGCCGGCTGGTCGGCCTGCAACGCCGACGCGAACTCCGCGGCAGTGCTGAACCGGTCCGCCGGAACCTTCCCGAGTGACAAGTCAAGCGCTATCGAAACCTGCTCGGTCACCGTCTTGCGCAGTTCGGTAACGGGACGAGGAGTATCCGTGAGCAGCTTTGCAATTACGGCCTGGACTGTGGGTCCGGTATGCGGTGGCTCACCAGCGAGCATTTCGTAAAGCACGGCTCCCAGGGAGTAGATGTCGGACCGCGCGTCGAGCTCGCGGGCTCCGCCCGCCTGCTCCGGGCTCATGTATTCCGGTGTGCCGAGGGAGAGCCCCGTTTCGGTCAGGCGCTGGCCTCCCGCTTTCCGTACGGCAAGGGCGATCCCGAAATCGGCCACGACCGCACGGCCGTCATGCAGCAGGATATTCTCAGGCTTGATGTCCCGGTGGATGATGCCCTGACGGTGGGCGTAATCCAGCGCGCCCGCAGCCTCAACCGCGATCCGCACCGCCTCGGCGATCGGTAGCTGTTTCTCTCGGTTCAGTTTCCGGCGTAACGATTCTCCTTCCACGTACGGCATTACATAGAACACCAGGCCGTTGGCTTCGCCGGAATCGAACAAAGGCAGGATGTGCGGGTGCTGGAGATTTGCGGTGACGCGGATTTCCTCGAGGAAACGGTCAGCCCCGAGAATGGCTGCCAGTTCCGGGTGCAGCACTTTTAGCGCGACTTTGCGGCTATTGCGGGGGTCATGGGCGAGGTAGACCGTGGCCATGCCGCCCCGGCCGAGCTCGCGCTCGATCGTGTAACGGTCGGCCAGGGCTTTCTTAAGTCGTTCGAGGATGTCACTCACGGAGCACTAAGATAGGGCTGCGGTCGTGCTCCGGCGAATCGCGGGCTGAATGCCCGCGCTCGGCGCGGTCCTGAAGGACGGGACACGCCACGAGCACTTCAGCGCCATGCCGAGTGCGCCCTTCAGGGCGCGATTCGCGTTGATCGCGACTTGCGCCTGAATTTCAGATCCTCGGCGAGGTAGACCGTGGCCATGCCCCCGCGGCCGAGCTCGCGCTCCATTGCGTAACGGTCGGCCAAGGCCGACTTGAGCTCGTCAAAGGAGCCGGCCACCTAAGGGGGTTTTCTCACCGCGATAATCCCATCCGTTGCATCGCTGCATGAAAGCGGGGATGCTGGCGCACAGGATCCCACATGGGCAGATATGGAAAAGGAAATTCATGACGCGCAATCGCCGCATCGAGCCGGTCGAGCGCCTTGTCGGTTTCACCGAGAGCGGCGTACGCGATTCCCAGCATACCAAGTGACTCACCCCGCTCTACGCGCGCTTCGAGGCTGTCCAGGGCTGCCTGTGCGCGCGCTCGCTGTCCGGCGAGGGCGTAGATCCAAGGTCGGAAAACGGGTTGAGCATCGCCCGAGCGCGCATCATATACGACCAGCTCCCGGATCGCGTCGTCGACCCGTCGCTGGAGACTGTAGGCCCAGACCTCCACCAGATGGGCTTCCGCATAGTTGGAATCGAGCGCCAACGCAATGCTGGTCTGCCGCAAGGCATCATCGTAGCGCCGAGCGTTGACGTACATGCCGCCAAGATCGGTGTGTGCGTAGGCCGAGGTGGGATCGACGTCCACCGATCGCTCTCCGAACGGTAGACCCTCGTCGATACGGCCGGTAAAGACGAGAGCCCAGGCCAGGCCGTTATACGCGCCGGCGCTGGGCTCGAGGTCCACCGCGTGACGCAATTCCGAGATGGCCAGCTCCCACTTCCAATCGCGATTGAAGTGCAGCAAACCCAGCGACAGCGTTGCCAGACCCGAGCGTCCATCCAATTGAAGGGCGCGACGTGCCGCGGCCTCCGAGATGGGATAGCCCTCGGCGGCGGGCACCCAGCCATAGTACCCCACCGCCCAGGTGTAGCCGAAGCCGAGCAGCGCGTAAGGCGGGGCAAAGGATGAGTCGAGTTCGATCGCCCGCCTCAAATGGCTGACCGCAACCCGAAAGTCCGCTGGCGTCCATCGGTACACAAAGTGGGTTCCGAGGAAGTACTCGTCGAGGGCGTCGCGTTTGACCAAGGTCGTGGTGGAAACACGATCAGCTTGATCAGTTGACAGCGACGTCCCAACCGCATTGGCGAGGCCGCGCGCGATCCGATTTGGCAATCCCGCCGCCTCGGCCGAGGAAACGGTGTAGTTGGCCGCCCAACGGTTTTCCCCCGTCTTCGGATCGAGCAGCTCCACATCAAGGCGAAGCTGGTCTCCCGAGTGGTTCATGGTTCCTACTGCAATCACGTTCACCCCGCCCAGCTCGCCGGCGATTTGCGACAGCGGCAACTCCCGGGTGACGTAACGAGAGACTGAGGCGTACCCCTTGATATGAACTCCGGCGCTGGTCAGCGCTGTGATGGTCTCCCGGGTCAGGCCTTCGCTGAAGAACGCATCCCCACTGTCCACGGCGATGGTCTTTATGGGCAGTAATGCCATCGTCAGCGTCGATGGTGCTCGGTGCTGGAACCACAGCCAGGCACCGGCGGCGATCACCACAGCAGCTGCGAGAGCTACGCCGAGGTAGGGTGGGATGCGTGATGCTGGCGAGGGTGCAGCGACCTTGAGCGGCTGGGTATCGGTCGGGGTGGTCCCTGTCGGACCGATGACTTCGAGCTGCGCCAGGAGTTCCGTCGCCGTTTGCCACCGATCGGCCGGCTTTTTCTTTAGGCACCGCATGATGAGGTCGGCAAGCAGCGGCGCCACTTCTCGTTTGCTGGCTATGGGGTCGGGGTCCTGGGTCACGTGGGCCGCCAATACCGCTTCAGGCGTACTCTCATCGAACGGGGGCCGACCGGCCAGCATCTCGTAGCCCATCACACCGACCGCATAGATGTCGGCCCGATGATCGATGTTGGGGTTCGCTGCTGCCTGCTCGGGCGCCATGTAGGCCGGCGTGCCCAAGGCAACCCCAGCGGTCGTGAGCTGCTGCCGGCCGGTCGCCTCGGTCACCGCCTTGGCCACTCCGAAGTCGGTCACCACCACGTGATTACCCCGGATCAGCACATTGTCCGGCTTGATATCCCGATGGACGACACCACGAGCATGTGCCTCGGCAAGGGCGTCCACCACCTCGCGGAGAATCCGCACCACTTCGCCGATCGGCAGCTCACCCTCGCGAGTGAGCTTGCGGCGGAGCGACTGGCCGTCGACGTACGGCATCACGTAGTAGAGAAATCCGCCTGCTTCTCCCGAATCGAGCAGCGGCAGGATATGGGGGTGGGACAACTGCGCAGCGATCTTGATCTCACGCAGGAACCGCTCAGGACCGAGGGTGGCAGCCAGTTCCGGGTGCAGGACCTTGATGGCGACCTTCCGCTGGTGCTTGAGGTCCTCGGCGAGATACACCGTGGC
>JACQVB010000214.1 GCA_016209985.1 Gemmatimonadota bacterium
CGTAGGTCTCGAGATAGACTTTCACAGGTGTCAGGTGTCAGGTGTCAGGTGTCAGGGGCCAGGGGCCAGGGGCTCGGCCATACGACCTGACACCTGGCACCTGGTCCCTGACACCTCCGCCATGATTCTCCCGTTGGCGGTGCGAAGCTCTGCTTCAAACCGCCGCTCTACGGGCGCCTCCGTCTCCAACTCGATCTCGAGATAGTCCTCCGTCAGCCCCTGATACCTGCCGTGGGACCGTCCGGTGATCACGATGTCTGCATATTGGCCGTCGCGGCCGGCGCGGTACGCCGCGCCTTTCGCGAGACCCGTCTCCCGCAGCTCGGCCGATCGTTGCGCGGCAATCCGCGGCTCGACCGGCACCCCAAGGCGCCCGCCCACGGTCCCCGGCCGTTCCGAATAGGGAAAGACATGCAGATAGGTGAACGGCAGCGACTGCACCACTTCCAGGGTGGCGCGATGGTCGGCCCCGGTTTCTCCCGGGAATCCCACCATGACGTCGGCCCCGAGACCGAAGGCGGGCGCGCGCGCCGCGAGCCATTCGATGCGGTCTTGATACCGCGCCGCGGTGTACCAGTGCCGCCCCATGCGCTTCAACACCCGATCGCTTCCAGACTGGAGCGGTGCGTGCAGATGCGGCGCGAGGTGCTCGGGTGCGTCCAGGAGGAGATCGGCGAGACGGTCATCCACTTCGGTGGCCTCGACCGACGACAGCCGGAAGCGCACCTCCGGCACTTCCACGACCAGCCGCTCCACCAGGGTCCCCAGACTCTCCCCTTCGAGGTCCGCGCCATAGGACCCGATATGCACGCCGGTCAGGACCAGCTCCGCGTGGTTCTGTGACAGGGCACGAGCTTCTTCGACCACGGTCGCCGGTAGCCGGGAGCGACTGTCGCCCCGCGCCAGGGTCGTCGCACAGAAGGTGCAATGCTCGTCGCAACCGTCCTGGATCTTGAGCCATCCGCGGCCGCCCCGCGCAAAGGCACGAAGCGGAGACCCCGCGGCCGGCGCCGGAATGTCCAGCACCTTCAGTACGGCGACCGGGTCACCGCCGCCCACGACTCCGGCGACGCCGGGCAGACGGGCAATGCTGCCATCGTCGAGTGCCGCGGCGCATCCCATGACCACGGTGCGAATATCCCTTCGCTCGCGCGCCATACGCCGAACCAGACCGCGCATCTTCGCTTCCGCCACGTGGGTCACGGTGCAGGAGTTCACCACCGCGACATCCGCCTCGCCCCACTGGTCCACCACGGTCGCGCCGCCGTCCTCGAGGGCCTGGCGGACCGTCTCGGTGTCGTACTGGTTGGCCTTGCAGCCAAAGGTGTGGAGGTAGACCCGCATGTTTACGGACGGATGTGGAAACCGATGGTCACCTGCCACGCGCGCTCGGACGCGCCACCGCCGTCGCGCATGGCGCGCTCGGCGGCGATGTTCAGCTGAGCCCGGCCGCCGGACAAGCTGAGACCGGTGCCCGCGGAGAGATCGATTTCCTTCGGCTGGTCGCTGGTCGGACTGAAGGGCAAGGTCGCGTACCGGAACCCGAGCCGGAGGGGAATCGGGAAACCGCCTTTCCCTCCGCCGAGCTCGACGCCGATGCCCGTATCGAAGGTATTGAACGCCTGGGTGGCGGCACTCGCCAGATCGGCCCCGGCACTGGACCACGACCGCCACGCGGTGGTCGCGGCGAAGCGCACGAACGGCGAGGGCCGGTATTCGACTCCCGCGGCGACCGTGACCGGGAGATCGATGCTCCCGAGCTTCACTCCCGCCACCGAGCGATCGAGTTTGGAGTCCACCCGGATGGAGCCGCCGATGCGAAGCGGAGTGGAGGGACTGGCGACCACGCCCGCCGATACCCCGAATCCGGAAAATGCCGCGTCGGTGACGTCATCGAAGGAGCGATAGGAAGAGTCGGAAAACTGCCGCGTGGTGGAGATGCGGGACGACCCGCCGATCAGATTCGCGGCCAGGCCGGCGCTGAGTTTCGGACCCTTGGTCCAGGCCAATACCGCGCGAATGTCCACGATCCCGCCGGCCGACCGGTTGTGGTCGCTCACGGCGACCGGCGTCCCACGCAGCACCAACGTATCCGAGGTCGCGATGTCGTACGTGCGCTCCGCATACTGGCTGAACCCGAGTCCGTAGGCCAGACGCGGACCGAGCGGCGCGGTCACCGACGCATAGGGGAAGCGGGTCTGCGCCAGGCCGCCGGCCGACGCGCCGTTAATGGAATATCGGCGGAACTCCTGCATCGATGCCGCCTGCACCGACAGGACTCTCACCAGCCCGACGGCGCCCGGGTTGAGCGCCGACTCGGAATCGGTCGCGCCGATGCTGCCACCCATCGAGCGGGCCACGACGCTCCAGGGTGCGCTGGGGAAGCCAATTCCCAGCACCGAATAGGCGGAATTCTGAGCCGCGAGAGGCTCGACCGTAGCTCCCAGCGCGAGCAGGCCCACGCACCACGCACCACGCACCACGCACTTCTTTAAGGAACGCATCATCTCCCCTGGTAACTGATCGGGGGCACGTACGTGATGTCCAGCGTCGGACGCCGCGTGGGATCGGCAGTGGACCAGAACTGGAGCACGCCAAAGCTGCCGCCTTCGGGCGAGGCGCGGAGGACCACGGTATGGGCCTGGGTGGTGTCGGTCCGCCAGGCACGAATGATGTCGGTGAGGTCGACCTTGACCGTGTCGGACATGCCCGGCGGAGCCAATCCTCCACTGCCGCGCGCGGTGTCCGCGGTGGCGGGCAGCACCGGCGACTTGGCGCCGATATCAGCCGCGAGCGGGTGCGCCACGATACGAAGCGTGTCACCCGGCGGGGCCACTACCGGAGCGGCGGGAATGAGGAACAAGGTCGCGCGCACCACGTTCGAGGAATCCACGATTCGCCGCGGGACGTCCAGATGAAAGAAGGTACGCGCCGAGGGCGCGCCGCCAACCGTGAGAATCCCCGGGCCCGGCGGTGCGACGGGCTGGAAGACGTAGGTATCGAGCAGCGGCGGTGAAGCCGCGACGCGCGAGACCGGGGTGCCGGTCACCGAATCGACCTTCACGAACCGGCTCAGGAAGGCGCCGGCGCCGGCTTCGGACGATCGCAATGCAACGAACGCCGGAGCGGACGCTCGCAGCGCCACACCGATGGCCACCTTCTGGCTATCCGCGCTGAAGGTCGGAAGCGCGGTCGCGGGGAAAGTGACCTTGACACTGTCACTGGAGTCCGCCGGCGGCACCGCCACGTCCGTGATGAAGGTGGAATCGTCGAAGAACGGATCGAGCGTTTCGAACGTGGTCAGCGAATCGACAGTTGGCGGCAGTCGGTACAGGGCGAGTCGCAACCCACTCACACCCGCGGTGCGCCGCCCCAGCTCGATCTCCACCCGAAAGGAGTCGGTCTGCAGGACCGCCCGCCGGGCGGTGTCGCCCAGGTTGAGCAGGATCGTGTCGCTGAACGGATAGAACCGCAGGATGGCCCGGCTCTCACCGGCTCCGGCGCCGGAGACCATCAGCCGGGTCGCCGTGTGGGATGGAACATACCCCATGAACATGCTGTCGGCGGCAATGGCGGTGCTCAGCACCGTATCCGTGGCCTCCACGGTGATGCCGACGCAATACGCCGGACAGGCGCCGGGAGCCGTCACGGTCTCTCCCGTGCACCCCGCCATGAGCAGGAGAAGCAGGCTATGCCAACCGAACCGTCTTGCCATGTGCCTCGAAGGAATCCAGAATCGCCATGATTACCGCATCCACCGGACGGTCTTTGGTCGTGGAGGTCTGGCGCGCGGAAGATCCGCTCGCATACAGCACCACTTCCTTGGAGCCCGCACCCACCGCATCCACCGCGACCACGTATCCGCCTTCGGCCTTGAGATCCAGCGTCAGGTTTTCCACCACCAGCAGCTTGACCCCTTCCAGCGAGGGATCCTTCCGCGTAGCGACGACCGATCCGATCACCCTGCCCATTTTCATCGCCCGAGATCCTCCGGACCGAAGCTCAGCGGCAGCAGTTCCGACAGACGCCAGCTCCGCGACTCCTTGGGACTCACCGATTCGACAATCAAGTCGTTGCCGAACTCCGACAACAGCTGCCGGCACGCACCACAGGGTGGCGATGGCGGATGGGCATCGGTCGCGACCACGACGCGGCGAAACTTCCGCGCGCCGGCCGCCACCGCGTTACCCACCGCCACCCGCTCGGCGCAGCTGGTCAGGCCGTAGGAGGCGTTCTCGACGTTGCAGCCGGTGAAAATCCGGCCGTCCTCCACTTCGATGGCCGCACCCACGTAAAACCTGCTGTACGGCGCGTAGGCCTTGAGTTGCACCGCGCGTGCGGCGTCGATCAGTGCATCGCCCATGGCGCAATCTCCCGGAGAAACGACGTGCCGGCGGCCGGCGCAAGTCCGAAATACTCCGCCGCGGTGGCACCGATATCCGCGAACGTCGCGCGGGTCCCCAGCGCCGTGGGAACGACTCGCGGTCCCACCGCCAAAACCGGGACCGCCTCGCGCGAATGATCGGTTGACGGCGTGGTCGGATCGTTTCCGTGATCCGCCGTGAGGATCATGAGGTCATCGGCCCGGAGCAGCTCCACCATGCCGGGTAGCGCCTGGTCCAGCTCCCGCAATCCCTCATGAAACCCCGGAACATCGTTTCGGTGCCCCCAGGTCTGGTCGAACTCGATGACGTTGACGAAGAGTAATCCGCGATCCATCGCCCGCAACGCATCGGCGATCATCCCATACGCGTCGCGGTTGGTCGGAGTGTGGTGGCTGCTGATGCCCCGACCGGCAAACAGATCGTCGACCTTCCCGACCCCCACCCGCGGAATTCCTGCCTCGGCCAGACGATCCAGCAGTGTGGTTCGCACCGGCTCGACTGAAAAGTCGCGACGGTTGGCGGTTCGCGTAAAGTGCCCGGCGGTCCCGAGGAACGGACGGGCGATGACGCGCGACACGCCGTGCGTTCCACGGAGGAACTCTCCCGCGGCACGGCAAGCCATGTACAACTCCTCCAACGGCACCTTTTCCTCGTGGGCGGCGACCTGGAAGACCGAATCCGCCGACGTGTAGACGATCCACTTTCCCGTCCCGAGGTGCTCGCTGCCGTATTCATCTATAATGGCCGTCCCCGAGGCCGGCTTGTTGCCGAGGACGCCCCTGCCGGTCCGGCGCTCGAACTCCGCAATCACCTCCGCCGGAAACCCTTGCGGGTACGTCGGGAACGGATGGTCCAGAATGACCTCACAGATCTCCCAGTGGCCGGTCGTACTGTCCTTCCCCGCCGACCGCGGCAGCGCCACGCCATACGCCGCCTTCGGTTTCCCGCACCGCATGCCGGCAATCGGTCGGCAACAGGCAAGGCCGAGCGATTCGAGATAGGGCAGCGCGAGGCCGCCGACGGCGCGGGCGACATTGCCGAGCGTGTCACTCCCCTCATCTCCATACTCGGCCTGATCGGGGGCACTGCCGATGCCGAGCCCGTCCAGGACGATGATCGCGAATCGTCCCCCTCGTCCCGCCGGCCCGCCGGCCCCCCC
>JACQVB010000211.1 GCA_016209985.1 Gemmatimonadota bacterium
GCCCTCACCAACCGGCCCCACGCCCGCAGCGCCGCACCAGCAACCACCACCAGCCCACCCGAGGGCCCGGGCCATCTCCATAACGCGTAGCGCGCAGCGGCTCAGTTCAACAGATTCTATCCGGACTGCTCACGGCTCCGCGCGAGAACGGACTGCCGCTCGTCGGCATGGCACCCGGGTGCCGCCGGTGAGCACTCCGGATACAATCCCTATTCGTTAGGCGCACCGCGAGAGACCATCGTTCACCGGGAGTAATCATGACGGGCGCGATCATCATCAGGGTGGGAATGCTGCTCGCCGGGGCCCTCTTCATCTTTGCAGCGGCAAAACCCGCCTTCACCGGCGGGAGCATGAATGCCACGTTCTTCGTCATCGGGATCGCGTGCGCCCTGATCGGCTTCGCAGTCGGGCGCAAGCCAAGCGGGCCTCGAGGATCGGCGGGCGCCTAACAGGCGTTTGCAGCTGGCGGGCGCGACCGGCAAGGAACCTGTTAATTTGTGCGCGGGCGAACAAGTCGCCCGCAGCTGAAACGCGATATGCGTTAGACCGCAGCGCGGGAACCCGCGTCGTGTTGCCAGCCTCCTGGACCTCTAATACTCTTCTCGCATGGACTATCGCGAGCGGATCACGATTGAGCCGGGCAAACGGGGCGGTAAGCCCTGCATCCGGGGCCTGCGCATCACCGTCTACGACGTCCTGGAGTACCTGGCCGGAGGCATGTCGGAAGAGGAGATCCTCAGGGATTTCCCTGACCTCACGCCCGAGGACATCCGGGCTTGCCTTGCCTTTGCTGCTGATCGCGAACGTCGCCTGGTGACCTTCCCGGCGGCGTGAAACTTCTTTTCGATCAGAATCTGTCGCACCACCTCGTTTCCCGTCTCGCCGACGTGTGTCCCGGATCAGCCCACGTTCGGCAACTGGGCTTGGAGCGGGCGGACGACGAGACCGTCTGGGCTTACGCCGCAGCGAATGGCTTCACCATTGTCTCAAAGGACTCCGATTTCCACCAACGCAGCCTACTCTTCGGCGCGCCGCCGAAGTTGATCTGGCTGTACGTCGGCAACAGCCCTACGAAGGCGATCGAACGTTTGGTTCGGGATCGGCAGCAAGAGATTCGGACTTTCATCGAACATCCGGAGAGCGCATTTCTGGTTCTGTCCTAAACGCTGCGCCGCCTCTAACACGCTCTTCAAGCTGACGTGCGCTGCGTGGGAATCATTCGTTTGACCGCCCGCAACCGTCCGGCGCTGCGGCGCACTACTCTCCTTGCGCCCGCCGGCATCACGCACCCAGCTTAAGCGCAGATCTTTAGACCGCGGCTATAGAATGCCCCGAATACACTGGCCGATCATCGGCGGTGCGCTCGCGACGATTCTGCTCACCTTTCCGCTCGCAGCGCTCTGCGCGCTCCTCTTTCGATTCCCGGTCCCGTTTGCTTCCTATGAGAGTGGTTGGAGCGCGGTTCCGCATGCCCTGGCGGCGGTACACTTGTATGGAACGCTGGGCGGGTTTGTTCTGCTCGGGTTCTTGGGCGGTCTCGGAGGAGTGGTGGCGCACCGCATGGGAAGGCCCGATACCTGGCACATATGGCAGTGGACCATTTCCCTCGCCGCCGTGGTCGCATTCTGCGCGGTCATTCTGCTCGCAACGCTCGACTACATCATTGGCCCCTGGTAGGCCGCGGTCTGACAAGCGCTTGAAGCTGTCGAGCGCGACCAAGTAAGAAGCCATTGCGTTTGAGCGCCACAAACCCTCAGGTGCCACGGGCGCGCGGCTTGACGTCTCGTCAGCGGAGTAATACGCTCGCAGCTCAAGCGCAGATCTGTTAGAGACAGCACATGCAATCCTCGTTGTTCTCGCAAACTTCCGGCGCTGTGGCTGAATCTCTTCACGTAGTCTGAGGATGGGTTCAGTAGGCACACCGATGCGGCGTCTGTTGATCATTCTCACCCTAACGCCCACGCTGCTGGTGGCGCAGAACCCTGACGCAGTACGGGACAGCGCGCGGCTGTTGTTGTTCGAGCAACAATTCGGGATCGAAACCGTCCGTGATAGCATCATGCTCGAACGGCACGTGGTGTATTGGGTCGAGGTCACCGGCGGGGGCACGCCCGTGTTGCAGCCGATGCGACGAAACGGCCGAGCGGCATTCGTGGTGCCGATTCCCGACAGTGCGGGGGGTGAGACGAGACGCTTCGAGGTTTACCCCCCTCGAGCAGCTCACGGCGGGCGCGCCTGTTGAGGACACGTCTCCCGATCCTTCCCCCTGACGGTAGGAGCCTCGTGTTCGCACGCCGACTCGACAGGTTCGACCTGACCTATCAGCTGACGGTCCGCGATCTCGGAACAGGCGTGGAGCATTCGCTCGGCCTGACAGGAATGGTGCCGCGGTGGTCGCCCGGATCGGACCAGATCGCCTTCTGCGCCTGTGGCGACCAATCGTTGGGCCAGATCATGGTGGTAAAGCCGGACAGGACTAGCTTAAGACAAGTGTCTCCTACCGGTCGCGTCTATGCCGCGTTGGGGCTTGGCTGGTCACCAGATGGACGCTGGCTGGTGGCAGGCACAGTAATGGACACGTATGTGATCGAAGTCGCCACAGGTTTGACACTCCACTCCGCTACGACCCACCGTTCGGGAGCTACTACGGCATCACAGCGTGGAAATGGAAATAGGCGCATGATAGGCAATGCTGCGGGGCGGCCCTTTGCGCCCCCACCTGCAGCAACGGGGGGAGCTGCCTAACGCGCTGGCAGCTGGTGAGCGCGGCCACGTAACGAAGCATTGCGTTCGCTCCCCCGCCGCGCGCTCAGGCTAACGGGCCCTCAGGCTAGCGTCTTGCCAGTTGAGGAGGACGCTCGCAGCTTAAGCACAGATCCGTTAGGGGGTCGCGCAGATCAAATCGCGAGTATGGTCTCAAAGTGTTCTCGGAGGATGGCACCCATGGAACGAAAAACCGCGCACGATTTCGATCAGGAACTGCTCATCCTGTTTGATGCCTACGTCCACGGTGCGATCGACCGCCGCGCGTTTCTCGACCAGGCCGCCAGGTACGCCGTGGGTGGCGTGACCGCGGCCATGCTCCTCGACCAACTGAGCCCGAAGTTCGCCGAAGCCCAGGTGGTGAGGACCGACGATCTACGGATCGGGGCCGAGTACCTCGAGTACGATTCGCCCAAGGGATACGGCAAGATGCGCGGGTACTTCGTGCGTCCCGCCGCCGCGGCCGGCAAGCTGCCGGGGATCCTGGTGATCCACGAGAACCGTGGGCTCAACCCGCACATCGAGGACATCGCACGGCGCCTCGCCCTCGATAACTTCGTGGCGTTCGCGCCCGACGCGCTCTTTCCGCTGGGTGGCTACCCGGGCAACGAAGACAAGGCGCGCGAGCTGTTTCCGAAACTCGACCAGGCCAAGACACGCGAAGACTTCATCGCCGGGGCCGGGTTCCTCAAGGCGCGCCCCGAGTGCACCGGCAAGGTCGGCGCCGTGGGCTTCTGTTACGGAGGCGGCATGGTGAACTACCTCGCCACGCGCCTGAGCGACCTGGCGGCCGGCGTGCCCTTCTACGGCTCCGCCCCGAACCTGGAGGACGTGGCGAAGATCAGATCTCCCCTGATGATCCAGTCGGCCGAAGTGGATGAGCGCATCAACGCAAGCTGGCCGGCGTTCGAGCAGGCGCTGAAGGCGGCAAACGTCACCTACGAGCGCTTTCTCTATCCCGGCACACAGCACGGCTTCAACAACGACACGACGCCGCGCTACGATGCGGCGGCGGCCAAGCTGGCCTGGGAGCGGACGATCGCGTTCTTCAACAAGTACGTCCGCTAGGGCCATGGCTGGATCGACGGGCAAGCCGCCTCGGTTGACACGAAGCGGTGGCGACAGCGGTTTACGTCGCGTACGTGGACGGCGTCTCGGCGCGGAAGGC
>JACQVB010000225.1 GCA_016209985.1 Gemmatimonadota bacterium
AACGATCTGGAATTGAGCCGCGGGCACGACCCGCGGGCGCTCCGCCCTTCGAGCGGCCGACGGCTCCAATTCCGGTTTAGACCGCGCGCTAGGTCGATCCCCCTGGCGGCGTTCCTGCCGTGGCTCGAAGCAGAGAAAGGGCCGTGGTGCTCGCCACCAGACCGACGATCACAACTAACTCAGCCACCGAGGCGCGACTAGCGAGGCCAGCCAGGCTGGCGTAGACGACCGTGGCCAGATTGGTGACAATGGCGGTGAGGCGGACCCCGCGCGCCGCATGCCCATACATCCCGTTGAGCAGGTTCAAGGCGCCGACTAAGGACATGGCGATGCCGGCGCCGAAAAACCACACGGCCGCACTCGTCAGGTCGTGGAACGCCCGAAACGTGGTGATCATGTGGAGGCCGCCCAACAGAACGAGGCTCCAGCCGAATACTTGATAAGCTCTTCGCACTTTGGCACTCGCCTAGGATTGGTCGGCCGTCAGATGCCGAATGCAGCGCCTTGAGGCGGCGAGAGAGTTGCCACCACTTCGAGAACACTGACGGTAGGCTCGGCTCCCGCGGCGCGAAAGATCTGGATTCCGCGTGGCGTGCCGCTGCCTCGCATGGCGGCGAGGGCTTCCGGTGACTCCCAGATTGTATCAATCCGCCACAAGGTCGGGTCATTCGTCGCTCGCGAGAGCGTGCTCCGGACAAGACCGCGAGGGAACGGACCTTGGGCGGCTTCTGTATAGGCGGCCCGCAAGGCCATTTCCCGGTCTGGAGCCACATGCGCTTCGAGAACGGTGAGGGGCATTGGCATAAGGAACTCCCCAAGAGAATGATGTGGCGCCTACGAAAGCGATTCGCGGCGCTGCCTAACGCATCTGCGCTCAAGTTGCGTGCGACTCGCACGCCGGCGCAACGGCGCGCTTCTGCGCACACGAGCCCACGACCCAGACCGCCTGAGCCGTCCAGGCGATCACCCGCAACGGCTCCTTACTTGGTCAGCAGCTTCAAGCGCCGGCTGACGGCGGCCCACCCGACGGCTTCCGGGTCGAGAGCCCGAAAGGCAGGTAGCTCGGGCACCAACCGACGAGGCTCGTGACCAAGAAGGCAACGGCGACGATCCCGAGCACGATAGCGAGCGTGCCGCCGATCCTGCCCGTGAAGTAGAGCACGGCGATCGCGAGCGCGATCAGCAGCCGAATCATGCGATCCGCACTGCCCATGTTCTTCGTCATGAAAGTCCTCCGACCGAGGGAAACTCGAGAAGTCAGGATCCGCGAAAGTGTAGCACTAAAAGGGTCAGACCGGCGAACACAGCGAGGCAAAGGAGGCACGCAGCGACTAGCTTGGCTATGGAAAAGCGTGGGCTCGTCATCCCGTCAGCCGCCTCCCACCGCCGGCCGCCAGCGTCTTCCCCAGCAGGCTCACCAGCGCATACACGCTGTCGATGTGCGGGGTCGGGGTCCCGGTCAGACGGCCCAATTCGACGACCGCACCCACCAATGCGTCGATCTCGAGCGGCTTTCCCTGCTCCACGTCCTGCAACATGGACGTCTTGTGCGCACCCACTTTCTCGGCGCCGGCGATCCGCCGCTCGATGCCGACCCGGAAGGTGATGCCGAGCTTGTTCGCTATGGTCTCCGCCTCCCGCATCATGTCCACACATAGTTGCCGGGTCAGAGGAAATTGGCACAGGTCCACCAGGGTCGCGTGGGTCAGCGCGCTGATCGGGTTGAAGCTCAGGTTTCCCCAGACCTTGAGCCAGATCTCACCCCGGATATCGCTGGTAATAGGAGCCTTGAAGCCGGCGTTGGTAAGCGCCGCCGAGATCGCTTCGATGCGCGGCGTCGTCTTACCGTCCAGCTCTCCCAGCGTGAATCGCTTTCCCTCCACCACCTGAACGACGGCGGGCTCGATCAGATTGGCCGCGGGATACACAACACTCCCGACGATCCGCTCCGGATCGATGTGCCGGCCGATGGTTCCATCGGGGTCGGCCGCGCGCACCGGCGTGCCGTCATACGGTCCGCCGTGCTTCTGGAAGTACCACCATGGGATTCCGTTCTGCATAGTCACGACCGTGGTGCCGTCGCGGTAGAGATGGTGCAGCTCGGGGGCGATGGGTGTTACCTGGTGTGCCTTGACCGTGAGCAGCATCACATCCTGCGGCCCTGCTTCGGCCACCGAACAGGCGTTTCCCTTCCCGGTGATCTCACGCCCGTCTTCCAGGATCACCTTCATTCCAGCGCGACGGATCGCGTCCCGGTTCGACCGCGCGATGAACGTGACCTCCTCGCCGGCCGCGGCAAGCAGACCTCCCAGATACCCACCGATGGCTCCGGCACCGACGACCGCGATTCTCATGGGTCAGAAGATAAGGCGTCGCCGTGTGATCCGGCTGGTTGTCGCCGAGGGACTCCGCTTCGCGGTGGAGCTGAGCGCGTATAGACAAACATCCTGGCATGTCACGCGTTTTTTGGGTTACATGATTCCGAAGGGACACCTTATCGTCGCGGCATGGTTGTCCGAAGACACGAGGTCGCGCCGATCGAACCGATCCACGTCGTTCGAGGGCACCGGGTCATCAGGCTGGGGTGGTCGCCGCAATCCACCACCGGCTTTCACCGAACACGGCGCCGTCATGCTCGCTAGCGTCAGCACCCCACACGATCCGGCTGGATCTTGAAATCAGCACTGGCCTCGCCGGGCAACGCTGGCGTCACCCCCGCTCACCAGTCGTCATTTGGCCCATCGTGGACGATGGCTATCCTCTTGCCGAATGTAGGTGATTGGCGGCGTGTGCTTCTTGAAGCGCTTGCGAGTTTCGGGCTCCAGACTCCTGAACGCCTCGGCCGACAGCGCGAATCCGCTGCTGGCGTCGAGACGCGCCGCCACGTTCACCGTCTTCCCCAGCAGGTCGTAACGCCGGTCCGGCTCCGCCCCAAACTCGCCCGCGACCACCGGGCCAACGTGAACTTTGACCACCAGCCGGCAATCCCAACCCTGCTGCGCCATGAACTGATCGGCTGAATCCTTGAGATCCAGCAGCCCGAGGGTGCCGCGATCGGCCACCTCGGCGGGAAAGACCGCCAGCGTGGCATCGCCGATGAACTTGACGATCTGGCCGCCCGCCGCGCGGATGGCCGAGCCCGCCAGCTGGTAATACTCGTTCATGACGCGGGTTCCTCGCGATACCTTTACGACGATCGCTCGCCCATTCCCTTCGTCAGAGGCCGTCCATGAGACGCTCGCGGGTCTTCGCCATACTCATCCCGGCTGTGTTCCTCGCCTCGCCCTTGGCCGCTCAGTTTCCCAATTCACCGGTTATTCCCGGCGTCCGGGTGGGTGGCAGCGCCAATGTCCACCCCATCGGGCATCTCCAGCTCGACTCGGCGCACAAGACGGCCGATATCACCATCGAGCAGGAATTGTCCCGGCCCTACGCCTACATCGCGCACCGGCTGGTTCCATCGGGAATCGAAATCATCAGCATCAAGGACCCGTCGAAGCCGGTGCTCCTGTGGAAATGGTTCGTGGAGAACGCCGAGCTGCACAAGGGGGCGGGCGCGTTGAATCCGATTTACCTGAAAAGTCATGGCCGCTACTACCTGACCAACGCCTATCAATTCCAAGCCGGGGGACCCGATACCGACCTGGGCGCCAGTGTCTGGGATGTGACCGGACTTCCGGATACGTCGAAAATCAAGGAAATCGCCCGGATCAAGGATCCCGATCATCCCGGCGGCTTCCACGAGAGCCAGTCATATAAGCACTCAAACGGCCAGGCGCTGCTGTTCACCCAGGCGAGCGCACCGTTCGCCAGCGTCTGGGATATCGATCAGGTGGCCGCGGCGGGGAAGGGTGATCCGAAGACCGGGCTGGTGGGACTCGTGCCGATTCCGGTGACCGATTCACAAGCGACCCCCAACGGCATGCGGGCCGCGTCATACCACGACTTCTACATCGCCTACGACGCGGCAACCCACCAGGACAAGTTCTACGGAGCGGGCCAGGGTGGTTACTACGTCTACGACGTGACCGACCTGAAGAATCCCAAGCTGCTGACTTCGGTCACCGGCGTCTCCGGTATGCAGCGTGGCCACACGTTCATGGCCGACCCGACCGGCCGCTATGCCTGGGCCGAAACCGAGTATCAATACGCGCCGCTCCGGGTTTTCGATCTCAAGCCGGGGCTGGACGGCACGGTGAAGACCATCTCCCGGCCGATCGGCGCCTGGAATGCAGACTGGCGGGACCTGGCACACAACTTCGAGATCCGCTGGCCCTACGTCTTCATCTCGGCCTATGAAGACGGCCTCCAGATCGTCAACATGATGGACCCGACGAACCCGTACACCGTGGGTTTCTACAACACCTGCGAATGCCCGCACAACTGGGTGAACACGAACGGCGATCGCAACATCTTCGATGGCGCCTGGGGCGTACAGGTGCGGAACGCCGACGGACTCATCGTCATCAGCGACATCCAGACCGGTTTCTGGGCCTTCAAGATGGAGGGATTCGACGGCTGGAACGGGCACCAGTGGGGGATGCCGAACATTTCAGGGGCGCAGGACTGGGACAACGGTCCGGATGGCGCTCCAAAGCCCGGCAAGGTGAGCTGACCTGCGTGGTTCGGCAGGCTGTTTCGAGCGATTACCGGCCATCGGTGAGAGGTAGCGAGAGAGTCAGCAGGCACCTCGCTGTCCTTTTTTCGCCGTCATCACGTCCCGGCCGCCCCCTCCCGCAATTCGTGAACGTCTCGTCTCAGCATCTCCCTCGACCCGCGAAGTACCTCCTATCCCGGATGGAGGGCGCGGGTCGCGCCCCTAAGGGACGCGCTGGCCATCGCGCTTTAGCCCAGGACCGAGCCATCGCCAACCTTCCTCGCGTTTCACCCATCCAACCCTCTGATCCCCTTTTCAGAGGCATCCATGCTTGGCGAAATCCGCGTTGCGACTCGCGCCCTGGCCCGCCGCCCGGGCTTTACCGTCACCGCGCTCCTCACGGTCGCCATCGCGGTCGCCGCCAATACCGCCATTTTCAGCGTCGTCCGGGGCGTCCTGCTCGCGGCGCTGCCCTTCTCCCGCCCGGCCGAGCTGGTGACTATCGACGTCCGCTCCTCGCAGAATCACCTGATCTCGGCCTCAGTTCCGAATTTCCGGGATTGGACCGCGCAGAACCGGTCGCTGCGCTCGACCGCGGCTGTGGCCCCGTGGTCGATGACCGCCACCGGCAACGGCCCGGCCACCGCCTTGGGCGTCCGGGTTGTACTGGGAGATTTCTTCGGGACACTCGGCCTCGAGCCGCGTCTGGGCAGACTCTTCAACCCCGGCGAGACCGAGCGAGAGCAGGACCCGGTCGTGGTCCTGGGCTACCGCTACTGGCGGACCACTCTCGGCGCGGATCCCGGTGTGGTCGGCCGGCCCATCCTGCTGGACGCCAGACCCTACGTCGTAGCCGGCGTACTAAAGGAAGGCGAGGGCTTCCCCAATCCGGAGGTCTCCGTTTATGTGCCGCTCGGCACGATCCCCGGCCTTCCCTGGGACGACCGCCGCAGCTCGTTCGGTCTCGAGATTATCGGCCGGCTGCGACCCGAAACAACGGTCGAGCAGGGACGACTCGATCTCGCGCGTGTTGGCCTGCAGGTGAAGGCGGCCAACGCATCCGATACCGCGCTGCCAGAGCTGCGTTCCCTCACTGACTACTTCGTCGGCGACATCCGGCTCACTCTCTGGCTCCTGATGGGTGCGGTCACGCTGGTCCTCCTGATCGCCGCGGCCAACGTTGCGAACCTGCTCCTCGCTCGCGCCGAAGAGCGCCGGCAGGAAATGGCCGTCCGCACTGCCCTGGGCGCGGACCGCGGGAGGCTCGTGCGGCAGACCCTGATCGAAAGCATTCTGCTCGCCCTGGCGGGCGGCGCAATCGGCGCGGCGGGCGCCGTGGGTGGCCTCTCGATACTGCTGGGTCTTTTCGCCGACACCCTGCCTTCGGTGGCCCGGCCTCGCATCCAGCTCAACGGTCAAGTGCTCGCTTTCTCTCTCGGCCTGACGATCCTGACCGGGCTCTTGTTCGGTCTCGTTCCCGCGCTCCGGGCATCCCGGGTGAACCTGGCGGACGAAGTGAAGACCCGCACCCGCAGCTCAGGCGGGAGAGACCAACTCCGAAACGGGCTTGTCGTCTCGGAGATGGCGCTCGCGGTGGTCCTGCTGATCGGCGCCGGTCTCATGCTCAAGACGATCGATCGCCTGCGCCATGCCGACAAAGGCTTCGACCCCTCACACGTCTTGTCCGCGCGTGTGCTTCTTCCCAGCCCCGCATACGACGACACCACCCGCTGGAGCAACTTTTACAGCGGCGCGCTCGAGCGTCTGCGCGCGACGCCGGGCGTCACCGGTGCGGCAGTCTCGCAGCTCGTGCCGCTGAGCCGGCGGTCGTGGGAGCGCGGCATCTGGCCGGAAGGCGTGCCTGCGACCCCAGGGACCGGCCAGTCGGTGCTCTTCAACATCGTCTCGGCGGATTACTTCCGGACCCTGGGCGTGGAGGTGGTCAAGGGGCGCCCGTTTACAGAGAGCGACCGCGAGGGCGCACCCCTCGTCGCCATCATAGATGAAAGCATGACCGCACGGTTCTGGCCGAATCACGATCCCGTGGGAAAGCGCGTCACGTTCGAGAAGACCGGCGGCGGCCACATGGGCGAGCCGATCTACCGCACTGTTGTAGGGGTGGCGAAAAACGTACGGCACTACGAGCTGGCTAACCCCTCCCGGATCCAGGTCTACGTCCCATGGGTTCAGCGCGGATTCGGCGGAACCCCCGAACTCGCCATCATGATAAAGACTTCAGGTCCGCCGCGGGAAATGGGCACCACGCTTCGCCGCATCGTGGCCGACCTGGACCGCGATGTCCCGGTCTCCGATGTCCGCACGGTGGACGACTACGTGGAGTCTGGCCTTTCCGCCAACCGTACCCTGGGCGACCTCCTCGGCACATTCGCCGCGATCGCGCTCGCCCTCTCCGCTGTCGGCATCTTTGGCGTCATGTCGTACACGGTGGCGCAACGCACCCGCGAAATCGGCGTACGCATGGCGATCGGGGCGACGAGGACGGAGGTTCTCAGATGGGTCACCGGACGGGCGCTCCTCCTGGCCGTGCTGGGTGCAGCGATCGGGTTGGCTGCGGCGGCCGCTCTCTCGCGGGTGCTGGCAGGTTTACTCTATCAGGTGAGTCCGCTCGACCCCACGACCTTCGCGGGCGTGGCCGCGCTGCTGATCGGCGCCGCGCTCGCAGCTGCGCTCGTCCCGGCGCAGCGGGCGACATCAGTGGACCCGGTGGAGGCGCTGCGACAGGAGTAACGACTACTATTTGCCAAGACCTCGCCGGCGCTCAAAGAATGGGTTCAACGTCTTGGCCTGGAGCCCGAGTGGCGGCTCGTTGGAACCGGACCGTAGCGAGGCAGCTGCTCGTCCTGCTTCACCGTCGCGTCAACGTCAGTCGCTCCTCAAGGCAGTCATCGGCGCGACGTTCGCGGCTCGCCGAGCCGGCAGTAAAGCGGCCATCAGCACGATGACGAACAACAGTGCCGGAACGATGCTAAAGGTCCAGACGTCCGTCGTACTGACACCGAACAAAACTCCCGAAAGAACCCGGGACAAGGCGAGCGCTCCAAGCACCCCAATGCCTATGCCGATCCCTCCCACCAGCATTCCCTGCTTGAGAACAAGTTGGGTAACGCTCAGGCGGTTGGCTCCGAGGGCGATCCGAATGCCGATCTCGCGCCGACGCAGACTAACGAAATATGCCAGCACGCCGTACACCCCGACCGTTCCGAGTACGAGCGCGACGCCAGCGAATAACCCGACAAGGATCATCAGGAACCGCCGGAGCGACACGGAGTCGTTCAAGGCCTGCTCCATCGTCTGAATCCCGAACAACGGCTGGTTCCTGTCCACTTCGGTAACCGCTCTACGGACGGCGTCGATCACGAGCGCGGGATCCACGTCGGTGCGAACCAGCAGAGCCAGACTCGGTCGCGGATATTGAGTGATAGGGATGTAGATCGTCGGCCGGATTGGCTGATCCAGGCCATCGTGGTGTACGTCTCCCACCACCGCAACGACACTCCGCCATTGCTGATCGTCGATGCTGACACGCTGGCCGATCGGATCCTGTCCGGGCCAGTAACGCTTTGCCAGACTTTCCGAAACGATCGCCACGGGAACGGATTGCCGGTTATCGAACGCGGTAAAGACGCGACCCCGAATGAGCGGGATCCCCATCGTTTCGAAGTAGGTTGCCGTGATCTTCGGCTGCTCGGCGTAGACGATGTCCTGCCCGACGCCGGGATCCCGCATTCCGTCCAATCGAAACGGACTGGTCTCGTTGGAGAGAAGTGGAACGGCGCTGGCTCCGGCGGCGGCCCTCACTCCCGGAACCCGCTCGATGCGTGAGATGACCTCCTCGAAGAACCTGGCCGTGCGCTCCGGTTCCGCTGATACCTCAGGTGCCGCGCTGAGAAACGCGGTCAAGAGATTGGCACGGTCAAAGCCTGGGTCCACGCTGCCGAGTCGCGTGAAGCTGCGCACCAAGAGCCCTGCTCCGATGAGGAGCATGAGCGCCAGGGCGATTTCCGCGGTCGTGAGAACGGTCCGGATTCTCGAGCGGCTGGCACTGCCCGTCAGTCTCGGCCCGATCTCTTTCAATACATCGTTCGCCCGGACCTTGAGCGCCTGAACGGTGGGAACGATTCCAAATCCGATGCCGGTGGTCAGGGCAACCAGCAGCGTGAAGAGCAAAACCCGTAGATCGATACGCGCTCCTCTTACCAGAGGCACCGGCGGCCCGAACTCGACCAGGAAATGAATGCCGGCGAAGGCGACCACCAGCCCCGCGCCCCCAGCCAGTAGCGATAGCACGAGACTTTCAGTGAGCCCCTCCGCCAGCACCTCTTTCGCCCCTGCCCCCAGCGCCAGACGCAAAGCGATCTGTTTCTGCCTGGTCGCGCCACGAGCGAGGAGCAAGCTGGCGACATTGGCGCACGCAATGAGGAGAACCAGGAGGATGGCGCCTACCAGAATGACGAGCGCCGGTCGAACGGCCGCGGCGGTGTGTTGCTGGAGCCCGGCCGCCGCCCCGCCCCGGCCCTGGTGCCCCGGATCGACGTGCGCCACCAGCTTGACGAGACGGTCCATTTCCGACTGAGCCTGTTCAACTGTGCGGCCGTGCTTGAGCCGGGCGATGACCCGATAGTTGTGGCTCCCGCGATCCCGGTCCGCACCAACCGGAATCCATAAATCGGGGGCTCGACCTCCGCCTTGCAGATCGGCCGGGAAGTTGAATCCCGGAGGCATCACGCCCACTACGAGAAACGCACGACCGTCGAGCAGAACCGTTCGACCGATCAAGCTGCGGTCGGAACCGAACTGGCGCTGCCACAGGCCATAACTCACTACCGCGACATCGTTGCGCCCCTCATTGCCCTCTTCCGCAAGGAAGGGCCGACCGATCATCGGATTGACACGCAGCACGGAAAGCAGTTCGGGGGAGACGCGCAATCCGGTCAACATTTCCGGATATGGTCCTTTCGACAACCGGAAACGCCCATATCGGAATGCCGCCATGCCGTCGAACGACCGGCTCTCCCGATTCCAGTCGATAACGTCCGGGTATGAGGCCCAGTCGCCCCAACGATTGGCCAGCGGGTTGGTCTCCCAAACCTGGACTAGACGATCCGCCTCGGGATAGGGGAGCGGCCGCAACAACACGGCGTTCACCACGCTGAAAATCGCGCTATTGGCTCCAATCGCGACCCCGAGCGTCAGAATGCATAGCAGCGTAAAGCTCGACTCCCTGAGGAGTCCCCGAGCGGCTAACCGTAGATTACGGCCCGCAACCTCCAACAACGGCAGACTCCCTTCCAGATGCGCCAGCTCTTTGACCTGACCAACATTGCCAAACTCTCGGCGGGCCATTGACTCCGCCTCGGACGCAGGTGCTCCACGCCTTGCGTGGTCCTGCGCCGCCATTGCCAGGTGACTCCGAATCTCATCATCGAGATCCCTCTCCTGGCCTCGACGCTTCCACAAGCGAAAGCTCATGGCTCGCTCCTGACCGGAGGCGCCAGGATTCGCGCGATCGCTTCGGAGAGCTGGGCCCATCGCGAGCGTTCTTCCGCAAGTTGCTTACGGCCACGAACGGTCAGGCGGTAGATGCGGGCGCGTTGCTTGTTTTCCGAGACTCCCCATTCGGCCTTGATCCAGCCGCGACGTTCCAGCCGGTGAAGCGCCGGGTACAGCGACCCCGTATCGACCTGAAGTTTTTCACCGGACTTGGTCATGATCATCTGGCTCAGACCGTACCCGTGCTGCGGTCCCCAACGCAGCGTCTGGAGGATGAGCAAGTCGAGTGTCCCTTGCAGGAGTTCGATGCGGCTCTTGCCACCTTCGTTCTTGGACATCGGTCACGTCGCAGGTAGGATGTAGAGAGTCTACATCCATGGACGTAGAGTGTCTACTCCAGGATGATGGCGGGCCAGACTCATCATCGGGAGACTGCCAGCGAGCCGTGGGGGGCGGCTCGGTGTCTGGTGCGAGCTGCAGGACCGTTCCTGACGACCTATCCCAGCCGCCACGCGATGTGAGGATGCAGCACCTTGAAAGTTTTCGGCACTCACGCTCATTTCTTAACGGATGAAACGCCGCCCCCGCCCCCGCCCCCGCTCCAAATCCCATTTCTCGTGCGGCCATCCCCGGACTACTGCGAACACCCGTATCGCCCGCGGCCGAGGTTATGCCTGGGGGAAGTGCCGCATCTGCGATAACAACTACATGCGGGCATACATGCGGCACCGCGCTCGTCAACGCCTGCTGCATCGCATTGCCCAGCTCTCGGAAGCCGTGAAAAAGAAGAAATCAAGCTGACTCCGGTCCGGAGTAATCAACTTCGCTCCGGATGAAGCATGAGCTTCGCCTGATCAAGCCTGGTCCCTCACATTCCAAGCATGATTTAAGCTGAATCAAGCCTGATTTAAGCTGAATGAGTGGTGAAACAGGCCTCGGCATGCTTTCTCCGGGCCGGAGAACGCTTTATCCAGCTCGGAGGACGCTTCGTCCGAGGCGCAAGAGAGCGTTCCAGGGTGGACGAAACAAGATCCGGGCTTGATTAAACTTCATTCAGCTTAAAACAAGCTTGATTCAGCTTAAATCATCTTTAGTACGCCATTTCCGCCGCGACCACCGCGATTCTCGTGGGTCAGAAGATCAACCGTCTCCTTGCGTCCGCGCCCCCCGGCGGCAGCTTATCCGCAGACCTCCACCCCCGAGGCAGCATGCTCACGCACCTTCGCGCGGTCGCGTTCGGCCTTTCGGCTTTGGTCCTCGCGGCGCCGGCGCCGGCCCAGCAGCCCTATTCCCTCTCCTCGATTCTCGGCTTCACCTACCCCGACAATCTGGTGGCCGCACGCGCGGGACAGCGGATCGCCTGGGTGCTCCTGCAACGTGGCACCCGCACCATCTCGGTGGCGGATGGTCCCGAATTCCGTCCCCGGAGCCTGGTGACCTATCCGGACGACGGCCAGGAGATAACCAGTCTCCAATTCTCGGCTGACGGCGAGCGCCTGGTCTACGCCCGCGGCGGTGACCACGGCTCCAACTTCCCAGCCGCCAACAACCTGATCCCCAATCCCACCAGCAGCCCGATCGAGCCCAAGCTGGACATCTGGTCGGG